>CAVDSU010000173.1:0-2034 GCA_963611685.1 bacterium | reverse complement strand
AGGCGGGGGAGTATCCAAAGGACTGGGGGCCGCGCCCCCCGCACCCCCCGAATATTTCTGCGACTCCGCCAAGTATTGCCACTCCGACGAACCGCGCCCCCCGCACCCCCGAATACTTTAGGGTAGCGGAAGCCCCCCGCCGCACTCAAAAGCAGCGCGGCCGTCAGCTCCTCCGCCTTCTGGGCTTGGTCGTTGAGAATCATGGGCACGAAAAAAGGCGTCCCGCATTGCGAGCCGGGGCGCCTTTTTTTATAGAGGGAAGTGGTGGTCGGAGCAGGGGGATTCGAACCCTCGACCTATTGGTCCCAAACCAATCGCGCTACCAAGCTGCGCTATGCTCCGATTTGTGATTTGCATCCGGGGGTCCCGGTGTCGCCGGAGGGCTGGCGAGTTCGGTTAATATACCACGGGCGGGGCATTCGTCCCCCTCCGTCTGGCTATATTAGGCATTCTTCCGAATTTCCTCCCTTCCCCTGAGCATTTTTCTCTCCGAGAATCCCTTCTTTCACTGTCATGGTCACCAACAAGCGCGTCCTCACGGGCATCCAGCCCTCCGGCACCCTCCATCTGGGCAACTACTTCGGCACAATGCGCCAGTCCGTGGAGGCCCAAGACGGCAACGAGTGCTTCTACTTCATCGCCAACTACCACGCCATGACCTCCTGCCCCAAGCCGGAGGACCTGCGCCAGCGCACGCACCAGGTGGCGGTGGACTTCCTGGCGTGCGGCATTGATCCGGAGAAGACCGTCTTCTGGCGCCAGAGCGACGTGCCGCAGGTGCAGGAGCTGGCCTGGTTCCTCTCCTGCGTGTGCCCCATGGGGCTCTTGGAGCGCTGCCACTCCTACAAGGACAAGCTGGCCCATGGGCTGGAGGCGACGCACGGCCTCTTCGCCTACCCCGCCCTGATGGCGGCCGACATCCTGCTGTATCATGCGGACTACGTTCCCGTGGGCAAGGACCAAAAGCAGCACCTGGAGGTCACCCGCGACCTCGCGCTGGCCTTCAACCGTCGTTTTGGCGATGTGCTGACGGTGCCGGACGCCATCATCCAGCCCGACGTGGCGGTGATTCCGGGGCTGGACGGCCAGAAGATGTCCAAGAGCTACAACAACACCATCGAGATCTTCGGCGAAGGCAAGGCGGTGCGTTCCAAGTTCATGAAGATCAAGACCGACTCCACGCCGGTAGAGGACCCCAAGAATCCGGACACCTGCAATGTCTTCCTGCTGTACAAGCTGATGGCGACTCCGGAGGAGACCGCGGCATTGCGCAAGATGTATTTGGATGGCGGCATGGGCTACGGCACCGCCAAGCAGATGCTCTTCGAGAAATACACCGAGTATTTTGCGGCGGCGCGGGAGCGCCGTGCCGAGCTCATGGCGCATCCCGAGAAGGTGGAGGAGATCCTGCAGGAGGGCGCGAAGAAGGCGCGGAAGATCGCCGAGGCCTCCCTGGAGAAGATCCGCGCCGCTGTGGGGCTCTAAAGCGCGCCCGCACGACCCGCATTTCCCCTTCTCCCACAACACTCCTTCCGTCCCCTACCCCCCTAGGCACCCATGCACGACCCGCGTGGGTGTCTTTTTCCATGTTGACGCTCCTGGCCAGAATTTTCATCCGCAACAGGAAGGACCTGTCGGACCCCAAGGTCCACCGGTCATACGGCTTCCTGTGCTCGTGCCTGGCCATCTTCCTGAACATGGTGCTGGTGGTCAGCAAGCTGATTGCCGCCCACCACGCGCAGTCCGCCGCCATCCGCGCCGACGCCATCAACAACCTCTCCGACGCCGGCAGCAGCCTCATGCTCATGTTCGCCTTCTACTTCGCGGGCATGAAGCCCCAGCCGCACCGCCCCTTCGGGCATGGCCGCATCGAATACGTGGCCGGCTTCCTGGTGGCGGCCGTGATCCTGGTGCTGGGGGCGGATCTGGCGAAGGCCTCGGTGGGGCACATCCTGCATCCGCAGCCCCTCTCCTTCTCCTGGACCGTCGTATGGGTCCTGGTGGGCTCCATTGCCGTGAAGTGCTACATGGGGC
>CAVDSU010000172.1:0-2144 GCA_963611685.1 bacterium | reverse complement strand
ATGCGCCATTTTCATAGCGCATGTCTGCATCCCACAGCAAGCAGGCATAGTCCAGCTCTAGTCCTTGCACCTGAATTTCGGTTGCGGCATCCTCCAAATAGTTGGAAGAGCGAGCATCCACCTTATCCTCCAGGAACCAATGCACTGCATTGTCATCACCGGAGCCGAGGACATGAATGCCAAGTGGCTTATATCGTGCGGACTCCTTTGTAATCAACACGCCTGTACGCTCGGTTCCCCGCACCTTTTCGTGTAGCCACCGCTTTGCCTTCTCCATATCGCGGGTCAAAACAATGGGATATCTGTCCTTGATTTCAGCATAAATACCAGGAGCCTTTTCGTCCAAATCAAGCAAGGCGTGAACAAAGGCAGAAAGTTTCTCCGCCCGATAAGAGCGCAGAGAAACCCCAAGGTGCAATTCCTCCGCATAGGTGACGTGCGAATTTTCCTGCAGAAGCTCGTTGACCCTGCCCTCCGCGTATTCCGCCTCGGTTAGCTGCGGCGAGATATAGACTCTCCAATGTGTGAAGGTCTCGTTTAGCGAGCGGATCCACTCCGTGATGCCGGCCTCGCCGGTGTTGATCTCTTGTCCGCCACCAACTAGACAGACGATGACTGCCCAGTCTTCCCTCTGATCTAGCGACCAGATCAAGAATCCTGCCTCTGACAGAGGAAAGTTCGGAACCTTCAGCTTATTTCCGTAAGTTCCGCCTCGCTTAAGATACTCCGCAAGCCTCTTGTGGGTCCATGAGCGTTGTGCCTCGTCAAAAATGGCGACATGTTCCACCTCGCCATAACCCGCGGCCTGTTGTTTGACCGCCTTTTCCGGATCGATCTCCAGCACGCCGTTCTCCACGGGATTTTTGATCTTCGCCAGCATGTTGTCGCGGTAGCGATGGATGATCTGAATGAACTTGCCCACCTCGCGGCGGGAATCGGTCAGCTTTTTTGCCTCGCCTTTCTCTCTGCATTTTGCGTAGTTGTCCTTTGCTAGTGCCTCGTTCAGCACCGCAACTAGAGGTCCGTTGCCAGAGAGATAGACTGCTCCCTCATCCGCGTGGGGCTTGTCGGAGTCTTGATAGGTCTGCTTCACCGCCACATCAAGGCCGACTAGTGTCTTTCCTGCGCCTGGAACGCCGGTCACAAAGCAGATGCTCTTTTCGCCATTTGCCTTGCTTTTTTTAATCACCTCTAAAATGTAGGAAATCGTGCGGTCGGTGGTTACCTCATCCGCCTCGTGGCGAGTGATATCCTCCACCGAGTGACTTTCGTACAGAGTCCTCGCTGCCTCAACAATGGTAGGAGTTGGGGCATAGGGGCTGATAATCCAATCTTTATTAATGGGAGCTTCGTCCGGATAATGCTGTAAAACGTCCGAGATTAGCCCCGCGATTCCTGCCTCTCCGGTCACCAGCGGATTGACCACCCGGTCATCATAAACAGACTTCTGAATAAAAGTGGAGAAGGTTCTATATTTCGTGGCAATCAGGATGGGAACGATCACCCGATTCTCGCTGAACTTGTGGAAGTTCTTTAGGTCAAGGGCATAGTCCAGCACTTGATCCACATCGCTCTCCAAAATCTTTGTTTCACCCACTTTAAACTCCAAACAGAAGACAATGCCTCTTAAAAGCAGCACCACGTCAAGTCGCTTCCCGAGGCGAGGGATATCGTATTCAAAGATGATGCGTCCGTTCGAACCCTTCCATTGGAGTAGTTCTCGCTTCAGGATTGCAATCTCACTCTCCCAAGCTTCCCGCGTGGTGGTCAACGCGTCCCCATGATAGCTTGCGCATAGGATGCCGAGGACCGCATTTGAGTCCTCTTCTAAAAATTCCTCGATCGTGTTGTGATATAAACATCGTGTACTTTTGCTCATTTATTATTTTGCTCCTCTATAATCATTTCGTTTTCAAATTTTTACTTCGTACTTCAAAACGCACTCAATCTATAAAATCCAAAATATCGTCCACCTTCACATCCAGTGCCCAACAAACCTTCCCCACCACTTCCATGGTGATATTTTCTCCTGCGGCCATCTTGCCGATCGTTGCGGGACTGATCTGTGCTTTTCTGACCAGAGTTTGCTTTTTCATGTCCCGGTCAATCAGAATTTTAAATAATTTTTTTGTATGTAACAGCCA
>CAVDSU010000171.1:0-2158 GCA_963611685.1 bacterium | reverse complement strand
GATGGGCTGGATTTCGTCGATGGTCTTGTGGAGGCGTGCGCGGCTGCCGGCGTCGACGACCACCTCCTCCACCACGCGGCTGGCCAGCTGCTGACGCACCTGGTTGGCGCCCACGGCAAAATCCTTGTGGTTCAGGAAGACAATGAGGCAGATGGCCACCAGCAGATAGAAGACGTTGACAATCGAGAGACGCCAGGCGGCCAGAATGGAGGCCATCTTCTGCTCGTGGGCGGACTTTGCGGCGGTGGTGGTTCCCGCGCCAATCCAGGTGCCGGCGTGGGCAATGGAGTTAAAGGCCGCCACAAGCACCATGGTGAAGAAGTTGAAGTCGCGAAGCTTCCCGATGTCCATGGGGTTGATGAAGCTCTCTCCGGGGACGCGGTCGCAGACGGTGGGGATGATCTCCTTGGACCAGGAGAACTTCACCAGGATGAAGACCACGAAGCATACGAGGAGGGGGTAGAGGATCATTCCCTGGAGGGTATCGGTGATGACCAGCGCCAGGGTTCCTCCCAAGCAGATCAGGGTGATTGCCAGGGTCAGGAAGAAGATCATGAGCAAATCGAAGGTAGGCACCTGGAGTCCCAGCACATTCAGGGTGCGGGGCAGATTCAGCATCTGGATGAAGAAGCGGGCGGCCACGGCGGGCATGATCATGTTCGCCAGCATCTCCGCCAACGAGCGCAAGGCGGCGGCGAAGATCCGGATCTTCCGGTCGTAGCGGATCTCCAGGAACTGCCCCAGGCTCATGGCGCGGGTCTGCCGGAAGCGGTAGGTCACATAGCCCATCAAGGACAGGAAGAGCCCCAAGGGCGCCAGGAGATTCCCCCAGAAGGTCAAGGCAAAGCCCGTCTTGTACTTGACCTCCACGTAGGCCACCAGTCCGATGATGGACAGCGCATTGGCCATGTCGCCCATGTTCAGGACATACCGCCCGCAGACGCGTCCGCAGGAGAGGTAGTCCGAGACGCCACGGATGTAGCGGCGGGAGTAGAATCCCATTCCGACGACGAATGCGACCGGGATCACCAGGATGATCCAGTCGATTAAGCTCATGTAGATGCCGCTGTCCATTGTCTAGAATTCCCCAAAAAAGGAAAAAAGCCCCCCCGGGAGAAAAAGAGCCTGCCCGGGGGGGGAGAAAGGAGAAGAAAAGAGGGATGAAGGAGTTGCCCCGTTAACGGCGGGCAACTCCGTCATTCCCCGTGCTTATTTTTTCGAAGCGGAGTCCTCGACCTCTTCGACCTTTTCCTGGTCGGCGAGGGAGACGTTTCCGGAGACTCGTCCGTCGTCGAGGACATTGATGTTTTTGCGTGCCTCCAGGTCATGGAAGAGCGCAAAGAGGTCCTTGACTCCTCCGATGCCGAACCACACGGTGGTGAAGCCCGCGACGAAGAGCGGGATGATCATGTTGAACACCAGGAAGTACGTGCTCCACCAGGCGATGGGCCAGGGCGTGAAGACGTTCCAGACCGCCACCACCACGAATCCCAGGAAGAAGGTGATGACGAAGGAGTGCAGGAACAGTCCGATGGCGATCGCCTTGTCGCCCTTGGTATACTCGGGGGTGATGCCCACCACCTTCAGCAAGATGTTCTTGATGCTCCACTGGAACTTCTCGGGAGCGGGGGTGCCCTCGGGGGCGTATGCGCCGCGATGGAGCATCCGATCCATGTTGAAGTCCTCCTTGCAGGTGAGCAGGGAGACAATCACGTAGAGGATGATGGTGAAGATGTTGGCGAAGAAGAGGTATTCGATGGCGTTCACGGGGAAGCGCAGGGGTTCCATCTTCCAGACGATCCAGTCGCCGAAGGGCGCGCTGAGCACGCGGAACATCTCACCCACAAAGCCGTCCATTCCGGTGTTCACCAGGAAGGGATAGACCACATTGGCCCAGTTGCGGCTCAACAGGATGTATCCCACGCTGCCAATGATGCCGGCGATCAGCGACCACCAGGCGGCCTTGGTGGTGCCCTTCTTCCAGTAGAGGCCGAAGAGCATGACGGCGGGGCAGCCCGCATTCCAGATCGCCACCGCCATCTGGTTGAAGAGCTGGATGTAGTCCAGCTGCGCCATGTACTTGGATCCGAAGAAGAAGAAGATTCCCACGCCGATGGCGACCAGCCGGATCATGCGCACGTGCTGCTTGGGGGAGAGT
>CAVDSU010000170.1:0-2250 GCA_963611685.1 bacterium | reverse complement strand
CTTCGGGGTCGGGGAGGGTAGACGCCAGCCACTGGCGGAAGAGTGGGCAGTCTGCCGTGGGGTCGTAGCAGTAGTCCATCGCCAGCAGGGAAAAGAGATCCGGGGTGAGGTCGCGGGTGGCGGCTTGCTTGACCTCTTCGGGGGTATCCGCCCCATCCAAAGCCCACGCTCCCTGTATCCTTGCCGCCAGCTCCACATCCACCACAACATTCGCCATCGCCCGCCAGCCCTTCGCCGCCTCTCCCGTGCCAATCCAGGTATACATCTGCGTCCGTGAGGGAATCCCGCACATCTTAGGCACAGTGAGGTTTAGCATCGCATTCTCTATGGCGTTGCGACTTGCCTGGCAGTGGAACTCGGCGACCCGCTCGTCGTCTTGCATCCACTCAGCCATCTGGGCGCGGATATCCCCCGCGTCGGTGTGCTCGTAGCGCCGCCCGTCCCATCGATACCACTCCCCACGCCAAACGCGGAGGTGGCTCTTGCCCTCGCGTTCGAGGCACTGGTGATAGAAGGCCATCGCCAGCCCCGCGTAGTCGGCGGAAGGGCGACCCCCTCGGACGCCATCGGCCGCTCCTCGGACGCCATCGGCTCGGTGGTCTTGCGCCTTCAGGTGCTGGCGGCTCCTTGCCTTCCCCTCCCACTCTCCCGGCTTACGGAAACTGGCAGCGGGTCTCGCCCTTTTTAGTGCTTCTCTGAGTCTTTCGCGGAAAGCCTCCGCGTTTCCCTTGCACTGGATCCAGAGGTCAGAGGGGTCCTTTACGCCTTTGGGGAGGCAGAAGAAGCGCAGCCGATCCAACAAGACCGAGGGCTTATTGCCGTCCTCTCCGGTCAGACTCGCCCACACCTCCTGCCCTCCGGAGTCCTTCTCCAGATGCACATAGACCACCCCATAGGAGCCCAGGGCGTCGTCCATCGTCTCGGGGGCATACATGGAGGCGCCGGGGAGACCTAGGGCGGGAATTCCCGCCAGCCATAGGGCGTGGCAGTCGCTCTCCCCCTCCACCAGGAGGGTATACTTGCGGTCGCTTGGCTGTCGCCATAGCCCGTAGAGATGCTTGCAGGAGCCCCCGTCCCAGAGGAAACGCGCCAGGTCGGTGTTCTTGTCCATGGTCATCCGGAAACGCGTCTTTATCCTCTTTCCCCGTTCATCGAGGTAGGGCATGACCACCGCGGGAACCTGCGTCCCTTTCTTCGTCTTATATGCGCCATCCACCACGCCGAAGGACTTGAGGGTCTCGGTGGGGTATCCCTTCGCCTGGGCGTATTGCGCCAGTGTGCACCCCCACTTGCTCCAGTCGGGCGCCTTTCGCTGTGGCTTGGCTTGCTCCTTCGCCTGGAATCCAGGCGCATCCTTTGGCTCCATGCCCAGGGCGTGTAGGATCTCGGAGAAAGAGCACCCCGCGAAGCAGTGCATAACCAGTCGCCCGTCCTCTCCCCTCTTAATAGACAGCGAGGCATTCGTATCCTCGTGGGCAGGGCAGGCAGCCATCCAGGCATCCGCCCCGCACTGGCGCACATTCTGGAAGCGCGACAGGAAGTCCTCAAAGCTCATGATGATCCTCCAGATTGTCGAAGCAGGTGCGCTCCCCCGCCTTCTTCAGCGACTTAAGGGCGACCCCTCGCGCTATCAGCGACACATAGGTCTCCCATTTTGCCCGTCGGCAGTCATACCGCGCCAGGCATCGCCACGCCTTCTCCACCGCCACCATCACTGCGTCCTCCCTGTCTTCTATAGTCAGTGTCTTTCCTGTGTCAGTCTTCGCTATCGAGATGCGCGCGGTATCCATAGTCCCTTTCCAAAACTCCTCCGTCTCCTTCGGCGTAGCCACGCCAAAGGAGACCAAGGCAGCCAAGGATGTGAGATCCGCACGCGTCATGCTCTACCGCCGGAAAATGAAGAAAGTGGGGAGGGCGTCCATCTTGCCCTGGACTGCTGGCTGCTGGTGGTCTTTCACGAGCACTCCCTCCATCTTGTCGTACTGGACCACCATGTAGCTAGCGTCGTGGATCCGCATATACGCCTCCAGCGCCACCTCCCAGGTCGGGAAGTCGTAGACCCTCCAGCCGACGCCCCTCGCCTTCCCTTGCCCCATGGGGAAGCATCCGGCGAAGCAGGTGCGGTCGATCTCCCCCTCTTTGTCCATGACAGGGCAGTAGATAACGATATCCTGGTCAATTGCCACGCGCTCCACTACCTCGATGCGCTTTGCGTATGCCTCCGCCTGGTGGGGGTCGGCAATGGGGAGC
>CAVDSU010000169.1:0-2272 GCA_963611685.1 bacterium | reverse complement strand
TCGGCGAGCCGAAACCCCGCGCCGGAATCTACCGGCGCGTGCGCTAAGCGGCGCCAGAGTGCGCCGCAAATACCGCCGGTAGGCGGAAGAGCGCCTGCGGCGCCTTGCAACTAGCCACGAACCACTAATTACTAAGTACTTGCGTCTTGCGGCGCGCAGCGCCTGCGGCGCCTGTTAATTG
Organism: bacterium; assembly: GCA_963611685.1. Taxonomy (GTDB): domain Bacteria; phylum Verrucomicrobiota; class Lentisphaeria; order Oligosphaerales; family Oligosphaeraceae; genus UBA1724. The sequence goes on along the minus strand of CAVDSU010000169.1, from coordinate 2,091 downwards.
CCAGCTTTTTTATGTCCCCAGCGCACTTGTGACACCAGCAGGGATCCCATGATGAGGACGGTTCCGGTGATGGTCCAGCGGTTCATGTGTTCTCCGGCGAGGAGGGTCGCCATGAGGCATGCGAGGACGGGTTTGAGCATGAAGGACATGCTTGCCAGGTATGCGGAGATGTACTTCATGGATCCGTAGTAGAGGCAGTATCCCAGTGCGGTTCCGCCGAGGACGAGGAGGATAAAGGGCGTCCAGGCGTGGGTGCAGCTGGTCCAGGAAGCGGGTTCGCTGAATGCGATGGCCAGTGGCAGGACGAGGATGCTTCCGAAGAGCGAGGTGAATGCCATAAGGAGTCCGGGGCCGTAGTTGGCGACGACGCGTCGGGTGATGCAGACGCTGCAGGCGAAGCCCATGGCGGAGGCCCACATGAGGAGCAGTGACCAGAAGGAGTCCATGGTGGGGGCGCCTTTTTCGAAGAAGAAGCATCCGATGCCGCAGAGTCCCACCGCCACGGAGAGCCACTTTCGGAGGGTCCATTCTTCGCCGTTGATGAAGCGTGCGAAGAAGATGGTGAAGAGTGCGTTGGAGGAGAAGACCACGGCGGCGGAGGAGGCATTTTCGAAGCGCGCCACGCCGAATTGGTAGAAGCTCATGGCGATGGTGATGCCGATGACGGCATTGAGCAGGAAGATCCCGAGGTCCTTTTTGGTCAGTCGCTTTCCGCTGCGGTGGAAGGGCGGGTAGAAGATCGCCAGCAGGATGAGTCCGGCGATGAAGAATCGCTGGAAGCAGAGCAGGAAGCCGCCGATGGGCGCCGCGCCGGCGTCCGATAGCGCGTGCGAGAGCCACTTGCAGTTGAGCTCAATGGTGCTGAAGACGACAATGCCCAGGATGCTTAGGGCGAGACCGAAGGCGGTTTTGTGGAAAGACATGTTTTTTGAAAAAGGAGGAAGGAGGAAGGAGGAAGGAGCCCGCCTTCGCCAAGGCTACGGCGGGTCTGCGAGAAGTTAGGCCAGGGTTTCGGCTCGCCGAAACCCATCGCCGGGAAGACCCGGCGATTGCGCCAAGCGCGCCCAAATTGGCGCGCAACAAAAGGGAAAAGGCAAAAAGTGCCGCCGGTAGGCGGAAGAAATTCGGCGGGGGCACGGGGGGCGCAAGCCCCTCCGTCCTTTGGTTGGTGCCCGCCTAGGGAAGAGCCGCCTTAGGCTAACCGCGCCTTCGAAGGCGGTAACCCGTACCGCGGCTGCGGGCGCGAGTGCGCCCGCACAAGTGCGCCCGCAAGGCCGCTTGTGCGTTACATTACATGGTTTGTTTGTGCTGTCACGACTTGCCATAGGGATGGCGGGGGCGTGCAGCGACCGTTCAACGAGCAGCCAACCACTACCGTCTAGCCATTCGAGTTGTGGATTCGCGGGCGAATTCACAATATATCTGTCATGAATTGTCCTATTTCCTTACATAAGATACGAATTTGGCTGGCGTGTGTGGTCTTTTGTGCGGCGTTTGCATTGCGTGGAACCACGCTGCAGGTGTCCTTGAACTTTTTGCAGGGAGGGAGCCTGGAGGCCTCGGTGGAATTGGAGATCCCTGGGGAGGCGGTGGCGGTGTTGCGTGTCTTGGATGGTGGTGGCGCTTCTGCGGGGGGCGGCGATTTTTTGATGCCCTCGGAGTCGGCGTTGTCGAAGGCGATCGAGGGTCTTTCGGGTGTGGAATTGAAGGAGTGCCGGGTGTATGACCAGGGGAAGGCGCGTCGTCACCGGATCACGCTCTTTGCCCAGGAGGCCCGCGTGTTGCTCTCCAGTGGGTTGGTGGGGAAGGCGCTGCTGACCTCTCCGTCGAAGGATCCCTCGCTGAATCTCCTGGAAGTGCCGCTGCCGCTTCCCGGACAGTGGACGCCCCAGCGTGCGAAGGCCGCGCGGCTGCTTCTGGAGTCCCTGGGCGGACTGGAGGTGCGGCTGCTGCTGCAGACCCCGAATCCGCTGCTGGAGACCACCGGTGTCCAGGATACCCCCAGAAAGTGCCACTGGGTCCTGGATTCGACGCAGTGGTTCCAGGAGGAACTCCCGAAAATCCAGGCGTCTTGGCGGAACTAGCCGCCGC
>CAVDSU010000168.1:0-2286 GCA_963611685.1 bacterium | reverse complement strand
GAGTATAAGACTGTTCAAGAAATTGTTGGTGTCAACCGTGGCAAGAGACTAACAAAAAGCCAGTTATCAGACAGCTACAAATACGAAGTCTACCACGGAAGCAAAGACAGTATTCTAGGAAAATATGACCAATTCAATGCCCCCGCAAACACGACAATTGTCGTGAACACTGGCGGAATTGGGGGAGTAAAATTTTTAGATAAACCTTTTTGGTGTTCCGATGGAAGTTTTTGGCTTGGTCAAAACGATAAAATCATTCCGAAATATCTTTATTACACACTATCTGGATATGAGGATTATTTTTTCTCCCAGAAGCGTGTTGGTGGAGTTCCTACCATAGACAAAAGCGTTGTCGAGAACTTTAAGATCCCGGTGCCGCCGCTGCCGGTGCAGGAGGAGATTGTGCGGATATTGGATTGTTTTACAGAGCTGAAAGCGGAGCTGAAAGCGGAGCTGAAAGCTCGCCGCACACAATACGAATACTACCGAAACAAACTCCTCTCCTTCGATGAGGAGAATGCTGCCAAAATCGGATTTACCAGCATTGAAGACCTTATTCAAAAAAAACAAGTTAACATCATAACACCAAGTATAAAAATAAAACAAAATGATTATAAGAATTATGGCGAAACGCCTATTGTTTCACAGGAACTAGATCACATTTCTGGATATTGCGATAAAAAAGATCCACGAATTCCAGAAGGTGAATATGTTTGTTTTGGTGATCATAGTGAACATATTAAATATGTAGACTTTGCGTTTGTTCAAGGAGCAGATGGCTTAAAAATCATGAAAACATCTGACATGTTATTACCTAAATATTACTACTATGCCATTTGTTCGTATTACAAAAGAATGAATAATTACGCAAGGCATTTCAGCCATTTGCGTGAAGTCAAAATTCCAGTGCCGCCGCTTGCGGTCCAGGAGCGGTTGGTGAGGGTCCTGGACAATTTCGATGCGATTTGCTCGGACTTGGGGATTGGATTGCCGGCGGAGATTGAGGCGCGCCAGAAGCAATACGAATACTACCGCGACGCCCTCCTCGACTACGTCGCCACCGGCAAGCTCGCCCTGAGAGAGAGAGAGAGAGAGAGAGAGAGAGAGAGTAGTGCATTAATCCTTCTCTGCCAATATGTTTTCGGGTTTGTCTATCTACCATTGGAGGCGGTTTTCGATATCCGCAACGGCTACACTCCCTCCAAATCCAACCCTGCCTTCTGGAACAACGGCACAGTGGATTGGTTCCGCATGGAAGATATTCGTGCCAATGGCCATGTCCTTTCCAGCGCTCTACAGAAAGTAACCGAAGAAGCCATCAAGGGAGGCAAGAAGATTCCCGCGAATTCCATCGCCTTGGCGACCTCCGCCACTATCGGCGAACACGCTCTTATCACGGTGGAATGCCTCGGCAATCAGAGATTCTCCTTCTTTACCCCGAAGGCCGCCTTTGCCGACATCGTCAATATGCACTACATGAACTACTACTTCTACAACGTAGACGAGTGGTGCAAGAGCCATCTATTCCAGGGTAACTTTAACACAGTGGACATGGGCTCTCTAAAGCAATTCCGCATCCCCATCCCCGCCCTATCCGAGCAGCGTCGGATTGTATCCATCCTGGATCGATTTGATGTCCTCTGCAACGATCTTTCTGCGGGATTGCCGGCGGAAATCGAGGCGCGCCAGCGCCAATACGAACACTATCGCGACAAGCTATTATCTTTTGCGCGCTGCTAACGCGCGCTGCTAATGTTCAATGTTCAATGTGCAATGTGCAATGAAATTTCAAACCGCAAGTAGCAACCAACAAAGGAGGTGCCGGTGACTCGCGAGAACAACGTTGTCCTAGTGAAAAGCAAGGCATTTGCGTTACGCATCATCAAATTGTATCAGCATCTCTGTGAGAATCAGCGGGAATTTGTGCTTTCCAAGCAAGTTTTGCGAAGTGGCACCAGCATCGGGGCCAATGCAAAAGAAGCCGACAACGCACAGACTCGTCCCGACTTTCTCGCCAAGATATACATCGCCTACAAAGAGGCGAATGAAACAGAATATTGGCTGGAGCTCCTCTACGAGGCCGACTATATTGAAAAGCTTCCCTTTGAAAGCATCTACTCTGATTGCAAAGAGCTTATCCGAATCCTGGCGGCAATCACCAGACCCGCCCGAAGGCGCCCCACACATTAGCCGCATTTACAGAGGCAGCCCCCCTCCCAAGAATCATTGCCCATTGCCCATTGCCCATTGCCCATTGCCCATTGCCCATTGCCCATTGCCCATTGC
>CAVDSU010000167.1:0-2404 GCA_963611685.1 bacterium | reverse complement strand
CTCTTCCGCCTACCGGCGGCACCATTCTGCCCTGCACGCATTGCCCATTGCACCGGGGATTCCGTTGTCCCCCTAGCACTTTCCGGAATTTTGCGCTTTTTGGACACAGTTGGTAAAAATTTTCCTTTTTTTCTTGGAGGGTAGTGGCATTTTTCCAAAAAAAGGATATTTTAGGGGAAAGATGGGGCGAAATGGTGGCATTTGGGGCGTTTTGGGAGGCCTTTCCCGCGCCCGCCCACGAAAGCGCCCCGCCCGAAACGAAGATTTTCCTGCAGCGATCGTCGTTTTTCCCTCCTTTTTTCCTTCTGAATGCCCGAATCCGCCCCCAAGAAGATGCGCCTCTTCACCGGCACCTACCCGGTGAGCGTGGACAGCCAGCGTCGACTGGCTCTGCCGCGTACCTGGCGTCTTCCCTCGGACGACGCGGCCACCAACTTCTATCTGGTGCCCGGCCGTGCCCGACGGATCCAGGTTGTGACGGAGGAGAAGATGCAGTCCATCTTCGCAAAGCTGGAGAGCAGCTCCCTGGCCAACGACGACAAGATCGCGGCATATACCGACATCGCCTCCAAGATCCAGATCGTGAATCTGGACAGCCATGGCCGTTTCGTCTTGAGTCCCGAGCTGGCGGAGTTCGCGGGCATCAAGGACAAGGCGCTCTTCCTGGGCTCCATGGTCTACGGCACGCTTTTGGCCCCCGAATCCTGGCAGGACCGCGAAGCGCCGCTTTCCTCCAGCTTCGACCTTCTGCAGAAGATTGAGGAGAGCGCCAAGACGCCCGCCTCCCCCGCCCAGCCATGAGCCAGAACCCCTTCCTCCACGTGTCCGTCCTCCGACAGGAAGCAGTGGACTTCCTCTCCGAGCTCCCGGGACCACGGGTAGTGGACGGCACTCTCGGCGGCGGCGGACACTCCCAGGCGCTGCTCGAACGGAATCCCTCCTGCCAAATCCTGGGCATCGACCGCGATCCCACCGCGCTCCAGGCCGCCACCGAACGGCTCGCGCCCTACGGCGGACGCTTCCACGCCTGGCACGGCACCTTCAGCCAAATGGAAGAGGCCGCCCAGGAGAACGGCTGGGACCATGTGGACGGCATCCTTCTGGACATCGGGGTCTCCTCGCCCCAGATCGACACCCCGGAACGCGGATTCTCCTTCCGCTTCGACGCCCCCCTAGACATGCGGATGGATCCCTCCGGCACCGACGCCACCGCGGCCGATCTGCTCAACACCCTCTCCCAAAAGGAGCTCTCCGATATCTTCTGGAAATACGGCGAAGAGCGCTTCTCCCGTCCCGTGGCGAAGGCGATTGTCGAGCGCCGCCAGACGCGTCCTTGGGCCACCACCGCCGAGCTCTCCCAACTGCTGGAACGCATCATCGGCTGGCCCCACCAGCATGGACTGCATCCGGCAACACGGGTCTTCCAGGCATTGCGCATCGCGGTAAATCACGAGCTGGACGAGCTCGAGGAGGCCCTCAAGGCCGCCGAACGACTCCTGTCCCCCGACGGCCGACTGGTCGTCATCAGCTTCCACTCCCTGGAGGACCGCATCGTCAAGCACTTCCTCCAGCACGCGGCGCTCTCCTGCGTCTGCCCGCCCACGCTTCCCTGCACCTGCCACAAGCAGGTCACCTTCGTCCCCCTCACAAAGAAGCCCGTCACCGCCACAGAGGAGGAGCTCTCCCGGAACTCCCGCTCCTCCTGCGCAAAGCTGCGGGCCGCCCGGCGCACCGACGCCCCACCGGAGTTTCCACGGTAGAGAGGATCCGACACCCCGTCGCATCCAAATGCCTCCACCGAATCCCCCCGCGACGCTCCACAACACCACAACACCCTTTTCCCCTCCCCTCCCGCAATGGCACGCTACTTCTTCAGCCAACAGTCCCTCGCCCAACAGAAGAGCCAGAAGAACTCCTCCGGAACCCTCTTCAGCGTCATCGCGCTCCTGATCGCCGTGGGTGTCGTGTTGCTGAGTGCAAAGCAGATCGTCCAGCGCACCCAGGGAAACCGGGACCTCAAGCGGGAAATCAGCATCCTCCAAAAACGCTCCGAAAACCTCCGCACCACCCTGCAGAACCGGGACAATACCCTGGAACGACTCATGAATGGACGCGAAATCGCCGAAAAGGCACGCCCCCTGGGACTGCGCACCCCCGATCCCCGACAGCGAGTGGTCCAAATGCAGCTGGTCCGCAACGACTCCGGCGAACTCCAACCCCGACTCCTGGGATCCCGCAGATAACAGGGAGAAGGGAGAAGGGAGTAGGGAGAAGGTGAAAGAGGCGCTTCTTCCCACCCGGCACTTCGTCCCGCCCCCACCCGGCACTTCTTCCCACCCCGGCACTTCGTCCCGCCACCACCCGGCGCTTCTTCCCACCCGGCACTCTTTCCTCCGCCCGGCGC
>CAVDSU010000166.1:0-2479 GCA_963611685.1 bacterium | reverse complement strand
GCCTTGGGGGCCTCGGGGGCGGGTTCCTCGGCTGCCTTGGGGGGCTCGGGGTGTTCGGTCTTGGGCTTGGAGAGGGGGATGAGGCCCTTCGGCTGGTTCTTCTCTAGGGGCACCAGGCCCTTCGCGAGGCTCGCGTGCTCCTTTTTGCCCTGCGGGGGCTGGGGGAGGACGGGTGTGGGCTCCTCGGCGCTCTTTGTCTCAGAGGCGGCGTCGCCCTCGGCGGATTCCGCGGGGGCCTCGCCCTCTTCGTCAGCGCATTCGGCGCAGAGGTGTTCGGGCTCGTGGGTATTCTTGGCGGGGGGCTCGTCGTCATCCTCGCCGTCGCCCTCCAGTTTTTCCAGGGTGGCGGGGAGCATGTCCCAGTAGTGCAGGAAGGCGTTTTTGCCTACGCCGATGTCGACGAATGCGGCCTGGAGGGAGGGCTCCAGGTTCTTGATCTTGCCCTTGTAGATGGAGCCGACGATGCGGTCCTTGTTGGTGCGTTCCATGAAGAAGTCCTGGAGGGTGCCGTCTTCCACGACGGCGACGCGCACCTGGAGCTCTTCGGAGTTGATGAGGATCTGTTTCATGAGGGGGTCCGGTGGGGAGAGTGTGGGGCGGGCGGGGCATCCCGGCAGAGGGGCGGGCGACACGGTCCTCGCTCATTCCACCTGGCTACGAACGGATTCTCCCCGCGCTGCGCGTACGCGCGCCCGAAAAAAGGCGGGTCGATGGCGCATGGCAGGGCGGTGGGAGGATCGTCGGCAGGCGAGAAGGAGGGGAGCGTGGGAGGGCACGACCACGGGCAGAAATAGCTCTTCCTCACCCGCGCGACGCAAAACGGTGTGGCGTCGCGGACCGGGGGAGGGATGACGTTCTTCTGGCGGCGCGGGGTGGCTGCCGGGGTGCGGAGGGATGCTCCGCGGTGGGGATATGTTTGCGGCTCGTCGGGGCGGCGGGGCTCAGCCGGGCACTCCCAAGCGCGCCCGGACGTCACCGTCCGTCATCCGGCTATTCCAGGATGCTGCCCGGCATCACGGGATTGCCGCGAAGGAAGTCCGCCGTGTCCATCTCCTTCTTCCCGTCGGGGATGAGTCGATGGATGTGCAGGATGCCGCTGCCGCAGGCGACGGAGAGGACGCTCCCGTGTTCCGGAAGCACCGTCCCCGCCTGGCAGTCGCTGGAGTCGGCGGAATAGGTGGCCTGGGTGATTTGGATGCGGCGCAGCTTTCCCTGCACGGGGACACAGGTATAGGCGCGGGGCCAAGGCTGGTAGGCGCGAACCATGTTGAAGATTCGCTGGGCCGAGCAGGTCCAGGGAATGGCGCCATCCTCTTTGGCAATCTTGCGCACATTGGGGGCGTCGGTGGCAGCTTGGGGGACGGGCAGAAGGCCCTCGCGCGCCACTCGATGCAGAACCTCGCAGATGTGCTCCGCGGCTAACAGACCCAGACGTGCCTCCAGCTGCCCCGTGGTCTCCGTCCCTAAAATCGGGAGTGACACCGTGGCATAGACGGGACCCGTGTCCAGGCCGCGCTCCATCCGCATGTAGCTGACGCCCGTCACCGTGTCGCCATTCAGGATGGCGGCATTGATGGGACAGGCCCCGCGGTAGAGGGGGAGAAGGGAGGCGTGGACATTGAGGCACCCGAACGGAGGCAGAGAAAGCAGCTCCTGTTTCAGAAGCTGCCCGAAGGCCACCACAAGCAGTATCTCGATTCCCAGGGAGGAGAGGCGCTCCAGAAACTCCGGCGCGTTGACGGATTTCACGCGGTCCACCGAGTAGCCGAGCTCCAGCGCATGGCGCGCGAAGGGCGTGGGCGTCATGACGCCCTTTCGACCCACAGGACGGTCCGGCTGGGAACCGACGCCCGCCAAGTCCACACGGGGATCCCCCTTCAGGGCATCCAAAATGGGCATGCCCAAATTGCCGGATCCCAAGAAGTAGATCCGGACAGGAGAGGAGGAGGTGGTGCCGTCGGATGGCATGGCGAATTCGCAGGAAGAAAACGACGCTACTACAGGAGGAAAAACGCGGAAAAATGCACTCCCCTGGAAATGGGAAACGCAAGGGCATAATATAATCCACAGGCCGGAGGCCCGGCCTGTGGATTAGAAAAAGGAGGAAGGAGGAAGGAGGAAGTTTGGCCAGGGTTTCGCGAGGACCGCGAAACCCCGCGCCGGAATTACCCGGCGCGTGCGTCAAGCGCGCCCGAATTGGCGCGCAAATGCGCAGTAAGTGATTGCGGCGCAGTTAGCAAGGAGCAATTAGCAGTTAGCCATTCTGTATGGTCGCTGCGCGGCATCTGCATCAATATGCTAGGTGGCTTCGATGCCTTCCGTGGTTAAAAACCAACCACGGAAGCACACCGAAACGGCTGGTGCCGACACAGAAAGGGTATTTTTTCCTGTGTCTTCCGTGTCCGCGCAAGCGGCTTTTGTGTATTCCGTGGTTAAAAACCAACCACGGAAGCACACCGAAACGGCTGGTGCCGACACA
>CAVDSU010000165.1:0-2483 GCA_963611685.1 bacterium | reverse complement strand
TGCGGCGCACTCTGGCGCCGCTTGGCGCACGCGCCGGTAGATTCCGGCGCGGGGTTTCGCCTGCGAAACCCTGGCCTAACTTCCTCCTTCCTCCTTCCTCCTTCCTCCTTTTTCACACAAAAAAAGGGCCCCGGCGGTTGCCGAGGCCCTTTTTTTTGTGGCGTTCCTACCGTTTTGCGGTGGCCTTTCGCTTATGGGAATCCGGGGTGTTTTCCGGTTCGTTTGGCTGCACCTGGAGGTATTCCAGGGTGCGTTGTGCGATGCGTTTGAAGACGGGTGCGGAGACTCCGGAGCCGGTGTGTGCGCCGGTGGTGGGGTTTTCGGCGGAGACCAGCAGTAGGAATCGGGGGCTTTCTGCGGGAGCGAATCCGATGAAGGAGGCCAGGAACTGTTTTTCGGCGTAGTGTCCCTTGATGCCCTTCGCGGTGTCGGGCTGGATCCACATCTGTGCGGTGCCCGTCTTGCCCGCAATGGAGAAGCCCTTCACCGCAGCACGGGCGCCCGTGCCTTCTTTCTGGGTGACCGTCGTCAGGACCCTCGCCATGCGATCCGCAGCGGAGGCACTGACCGCCTGGCACTTGGCGCGGGGAACCGAGTATTCCACCTGTCCATTGGCGTGGACCACGCGGTCCACGAGGTATGGCTGCATGATGACGCCGTGGTTGGCCAGGGCGCTCCAGGCCTGCATCATCTGGAGAAGGGGTACCGTCATGCCCTGTCCCATGGGGACTCGGGTGATGGTGAGGGAATCCCACTGGTGGAGTTCTCGGAAGAGTCCGCGTGCCTCGGAGGGGAAGGTGATGGCCTTGCCGTCCTCGGGATAGAATCCGACGCCGGTGCGCTTGCCGAATCCGAAGCCGGCGAGGTGTTTGTACATGCGCTCTTCGCCGAGATCCAGGGCGAATTTTGCGGTGCCGATGTTGCTGGACTTCTGGATCACCTGTGACAGCGTCAGGTCCTCGAAGGCGTGGGAGTCCCGCAGGAGCTTCCGGTTGTAGACCCAGTGTCCGCGTTCGCAATCCTTCACCGTATTCTCGTTGGCGACGCCGGCGGCCAGCACTCCGGAGAGGCTGACGGGCTTCATGATGGAACCGGGGTCGTAGCACTGGAGGAGGATGTGGTTCTGGCAGAGATCGGGATCCTCCATGGTCTCGCGGTCGTTGGGATTGAACTGCGGATACTGCGCCAGTCCCATGATGGCGCCGGTGGCGGGATCCATCATGACGGCGTAGGCGCGGTCGGGGTGGTTGGTTTCCCAGAGGGTGGCCAGCTCCTCTTCCAGAATGCGTTGGATGGGCTCCTGGATGGTGAGGTAGACATTGCTGCCGTCGACGGGCTCCTGGGAGGCATTCTCATCCACTTCCAGGGGGCAACCATGGCGGTCCCAGAGGGCGGCGGTCTTTCCGGGGGTGGGCTGGAGCCACCGGTCCATGAGCGCCTCGATGCCGGAGACGCCCTTCCCGGTGCTGTCCGTGAAGCCCAGCAGATTGGCCAGCTGGTTGTTGCGCGGGTAGAAGCGCACCCAGGAATCCGTGTAGCGCACGCCCTTCGCTACGCCGGCGGCACGCAGCTCCTGTAGCATGTCGGCCGCGTCCTCTCGGGAGACGCCGCGCTTGACGGAGATCTCGCGGCAGCGATCCAGAGTGAGCTGGATGCGGCGCTTGAGCTCCATCTTGTTGATGTCGAAGCACTCGGGGACCCGTTCACGGACGGTGGCGAGCTGCTCGGGGGTGAGTCCGGCGGGTTGCAGGAGCACCTTGAAGGCGGTGACCTTTCCCTGGGAATCCCGGATGGGTCGCAACCGGATGCCGGGGATGGATCCCAGGGCATTCTGCCGCACGAATTCGGGGGGGATATTGTCGGAGAGCTTCAGGGTGAAGGTGTGGTCTGCGGCCTTCTGGAATTTCTCCTGGAGTTCGGCGGGATCCAGATTCAGGTGTTTTGCGATGATTTGGCAGGCCGCGGGGAGCTTGTCCAGGAAGCGCCGGGGCTCCACATAGACATCCTGGGTCGCCTGGTCCACAGCGAATTTGTTTCCATTGAGGTCCAGGATGCTTCCCCGCTGCGGGGTCTTGACCTGCGTCTTCAGGCTGATGATGCGGGCGTGCTTCCGATAATATGCCTGGCGCGCCAGCTGGATCTTGCCAATGTGGTAGGTCAGCGAGAGTAGCCCAATCGCAAAAATCAACACCGTCACCACCGCACGGCGAAGGACGCCACCGCGCAGGCGCGCGGTCAGAATGCGGTCCTCCGAGGGAGCAATGCGCTCGTCATCCCAGGGATGGAAGGCCGAAAACACCCGCTTCAACCAAATGCAAAATGCCCCGCACTCCTTCCCGGAGGAGGCGGGGACCGCATTTTGAAGTGGGGAATGGCCTTGGGACATCAATATTTTGAAAAAGGAGGAAGGAGGAAGGAGGAAGGAGGAAGTTAGGCCAGGGTTCCCTTGGAACCCATCGCCGGGAAGACCCGGCGATTGCGCC
>CAVDSU010000164.1:0-2514 GCA_963611685.1 bacterium | reverse complement strand
TTCGTGGTTAAAGGCAACCACAGAATACACAGTTCCGTGCCTTCCGTGGTTAAAGCCAACCACTCCTGTATGCGCGTTCGCGCGCGTAGGTATGCGCACGGGCCCTGCCCCGTTGCCCACTGCCCATTGTAGATTTGCGGGCGCACTCTGGCGCCCGCTTGGCGCACGCGCCGGTAGATTCCGGCGCGGGGTTTCGCGTGCGAAACCCTGGCCAAACTTCCTCCTTCCTCCTTCCTCCTTCCTCCTTTTTCTCCCTTCGCCTTCCTCCTTTTTCTCCTTCCTCCTTCCTCCTTTTTCTCCCTTCGCCTTCCTCCTTTTTCTCCCTTCGCCTTCCTCCTTTTTCCGCTATAGTAACCGCGTGTCCCGAAGGGGCGTCATTTTCGGTGGAATTTCAGCTTCAGGAGAGTGTGTCATGGCGTGTCGTTTTGTGCAGGTTGTTCTTGCGTCGTTTCTTTGCTTGTCGTTGTCGTTGTCGGCGGCGGTGTATCGTGATGTGACGGAGGAGTCGTTGGTGAAGTCCCGTGACGCTGCGGTGGAGAAGGCGAGCAAGGAGTTCAATTTTGCCATCCGGGGGATTGCGCGGAAGCGTCTGCAGAAGAGTTCTCGTCCGTATCGCACCATACGCCTGGAGGTCTCCGAGGACGGCACGGTGGTCTTTGAGCGCGAGGGCACGGATGCGATCACGGCGAAGATTGGCGGCGAGGCGGTCTCGTGGCTGGAGAACCAGGTCTCCTTTGCCCGCCGCGAGGGCGATTCCGCCCTGGTCCAGACCTTCCGCGCCGAGGACGGCGTGCGCACCTTCGTCTATCGCATGGAGCCCGAAGAAAAGGGCTTCTTCCTCGACGTGAAGCTGGAGAGCCCCAAGCTGGACGCCCCCCTGGAATACACGCTGCACTATTCTTTGTAGGGGATTGGTTGCAGGGCGCCTGCGGCGCTGTTCCGCCGTCGAGCGGCGTCATTCGTGCCGCGGCGCAATATGCCGCGGGAGGCAAACCAACGGACGGAGGGGCTTGCGCCCCCCGTGCCCCCGCCTAATTTCTTCCGCCTGCCGGCGGTTCCTTTTTTGTTTTTTTACTCCCTTTCAAGCGGTGAGTCGCCTTTTCTTCGCAATCTTGTTTTTCTGTGCGCTGTGCCGTGCGAATCCGTTGGGGGAGTATTTGCGGCAAGCGCAGGAGAGCCATCCGTCGTTGGTGGCGGAGCGTGCGTTGGTGGAGCAGTCGGTGCGTTCCCACGAGGAGGTGGCGGAGTTTTTGGATCCCACCCTGTATGGGAGCCTGGGGGGCGCCAGCCATTTGCGGGATTTGCCGGTGGAGCCCTCCGCCTATGACGCCACGGACGTCTCGGATTCCCTGGAGGGTCAGGCGGGGGTGCTGATTCCCGTGAAGGGCGGCGCGTATCTGACGGCGGGCGGCATCTACCGACGGTGGTTCGAGCCCGACGAATCCCCCGATGACCTCTCCCAGCATCTCCTGGGAGTGAAGCTGCAGATCCCGCTGATGCGGGACCGCGGATTCGCACTCTACGGCTATCGCCGCGCTGCCGCGCTGGCGGAGGTCCATGCGGCACTCCATCAGCTCCAGGATGCGGAACAGCGGGTGCGCCGGGAGGTGACCCAGGCCTTCATTCGGCTCTGCGCCGCCCAGGCGGACTGCCAGGTCTGGCACGACGCCACCGCGCGCTTTCAGCGGATCCACCGCGAGGCCAGCGACATGGCGGGCCTCAAGGCCATCCCCGATTACCAGGTCCAGACCGCATTGCGCGAACTCCAGGGCGGATTGGCCGACGAGGACAGCGCCCGGCAGTCCTTGGAGAATGCGCGGATTGCGCTCGGGCAGTCCATGGGTCTGCGGGATGCCGTGGCGCCCGCGGAGGAGTGTTCTCCGGAGGCGTTGCTGCAGGCGGCGCGGGAGGCCTCGTCGGAGGTGCCGGTTTTGGACCAGGAGACCCTCCGTCGACGCGGGAGCTACCTGGTCCTGCTGGACCAGCGCGAGAAGGCGGAGGCGGAGGCCGCCCGCGAGGCGGAGAGCCGCAAGGACCAGCTTTCGCTGAATGCGGGAGTCACCTGGCAGGCCGAGAGCCGACAGGGGGCACTCTCCAGCTACCGGATCGCCTCGGAGCACAACTGGGGCGGCGAGGTCATGCTGGTCTGGAGCCGTCCGCTGGACTACACGGGGCCCGAGGCCGCGCTGGCGCGCGCATCCGCGCGCCTGGAGGAATTGGATGCGCGGCGGGAGGCCTTGGCGGTGGAGATCACCGGCGAGATCCGGATTGCGCAGCTGCGGGTGGAGGGCGCGCGTCGTCGCCTGGAGATGGTGGCTTCCGGCGTGGAGGCCGCCCGAAAGACCCTGGAGGCCGAACAGGAACGCTTCCGATTGGGCGAAAGCACCTCCGCCATCGTCCTGGATGCCCAGAAGGAACTCAATAACATCCTCCTTCGCCAAAACTCCACCGCCGCAGAACTCCTCCTGGCACAAAGCGAATTGGCCTACGCACTGGGATATCCGACGCGCTCCG
>CAVDSU010000163.1:0-2515 GCA_963611685.1 bacterium | reverse complement strand
CCGCGCCGGAATCTACCGGCGCGTGCGCCAAGCGCGCCCAGATTGGCGCGCAAAGTGCCGCCGGTAGGCGGAAGAACGTTAGCGGGGGCACGGGGGGGCGGCAGCCACCCCGTCCTTTGGGTATCTTGCTAGGGGGAGGAGTTTCGATGGAAAGCACCCACCGGCACTCGCCGGCGCGTGCGCTGATGGCGTCTGCGGCGCCGCACAAGCTCTATCCGCGAATGGCTAGCTACTTTACGGCGCATCCATGCGCCGTTTTGTTTAGAGGAGGTCATTTGCGGCCTTGAAGGATCCGATGACCTTGACCTCGTCGGCCTGTTGTCCGAGTTCCTTGAGGACGTCGGGCATTCTGGGGTCTTGGAGACCGCAGTCGAGTTCCACGAAGAATCGGTATCGCCATCTGCCGTGTCCGGAGGGCCGGCTTTCGATCATGGAGAGGGAGAGTCCGGCGTTCTTGAAGGGCAGCAGTGCATCGTAGAGTGCGCCGACCTTGTCGCGGGCGTCGAAGCAGAGGCAGCAGCGGTCGTGTTCCTTTTCCCGGTTTTCCTTTTGGGAGAGGATGAAGAATCGTGTGACGTTATCGGGGTTGTCCTCGATATTTTCCTCGAGGGCATTGATGCCGTAGAGTCGTCCGGCCTCGGCGCTGGCGATGACTGCGGCGCCGGCGGAGTGTGCGGCCAATTCGGCGGCGCGGGCATTGCTGGGTGTGGCGATGGTCTCGATGTCGGGGAAGTGTTGTTCCAGGTAGTGTCGGCACTGTCCCAGGGACTGCGAGTGGCTGTAGATCACGCGGATCTCCTCTTTCTTGTAGTTGGAGAGGAGGCATTGGTGGACGGAGATTGCGACCTCGTCGTAGATTTTGAGGGGCGAGGTGGCCAGGGCGTCCATGGTGCCGTTGACCAGTCCCTCGGTGGAGTTTTCCACGGGGACGATGCCGAAGTCGCACTGGCCATTTTCCACGGCATACATGACGGAGCCGATGCTATTGCAGGAGCGGTATTCGGGTCGGTCGCCGAATTTTCGGGTGGCGGCGATATGGGTGAAGGTAGCGGCGGGTCCGAGGTATGCGACCTTGAGGATTTTCTTCGCCTCCTGGATTTTTGCCAGTGAGCGCAGTCGGCTTGCGGCATCGAGGAGGAGCGCCTCGGTTTCGGGGAATCCGATGCAGGCATCGGTGACGGAGATTGTGGGATCGGGTCGTTGTCCGGCGACGATGGGCTGTCGCCCCTCCTGGAGATTGCTTTCCAGCATCATGCCGAGGATGGCGTTGTTTCCGGCCAGGCGCTGTTCCAGGACGTTCTCCAGGACGATATGCTGGCGGGTGTAGTCGCGGCGGGAGTTCCCGTGGCTGCAGTCCACGATCACCTGGGGTTTCAGGTGCGCCTCCTGGAGTTTTGCCAGTGCCTCCTGGATGGTGCCGGCGTAGTAGTTTTCGCCCTTGGCGCCGCCGCGGAGGACCAGGTGTCCATCGGGATTGCCGGCGGTGCGGAGGATTCCGCTGTGGCCATTGCTGAGCATTCCGAGGTAGCTATGGGGGGAGGCTGCGGTGCAGATGGCGTCGATGGCGACCTGTATGGAGCCATCGGTGCCGTTTTTGAAGCCGACGGGGATGTCGAGGGCGCTGGCCATCTGTCGGTGTGGCTGCGACTCGGTGGTGCGTGCGCCGATGCCGGCGTAGCAGATGAGGTCGGTGATGTATCCGGCGGTGGCGGGATCCAGGAGTTCGGTGGCGGCGGGGAGGCCCATTTCCGCCAGATCCATGAGGAGCGTGCGCGCCATGCGGACGCCCTTGGCGATGTTGCACTCGCCATTGAGGTCCGGGTCGTACATCATGCCCTTCCAGCCCAGGGTGGTGCGGGGCTTTTCGAAGTATGCGCGCATGACGACGAGGATGTCCTGGGAGACCTTCTTCGCCAGGGCATGGAGCTTTGTGGCGTATTCGCGGGCGGCATCCAGGTCATGGATGGAACAGGGTCCCACCATCATGAGGAGGCGGTTGTCACGCCCCTCCAGGATATCCCGCACTTGGGCGCGCATCTCCTGGATGTTCCGGCGCATGTTCTCCGTCAACGGGAGCTCCAGGCGGAGCTCGTCCGGGGACTTTAGGTCGATTTCCTGCAACATTGTCGTTTCTCCTGTGAGTCTATGAAAACAAAAAACGCATCCGAGGGGAGATCCCGGATGCGTTCGTATGGTGTGGAAAGGAAAAGGCGGACCGGTTGGCGCTGTTGGCTTGCTCCTGGTCCGCCTTGCTCTGAAAATCCGCTGGTCTAACGGGCACGCATCGACGGGCTCTGGGGGGTAAACTCCCAAAACCGGTAAAATCGATAGCTGGACGTCAGATTTCGCATGATGGGGGTACTATAATGATTTTGGGCAAGGTTTCAATAGACATGACAAAATTTGACAATTTTGCAGGAGTGCCTGAAGCCCTTGGGAAGACATGGTGCACGATAGGGGGGAAACCAACCAAAGGACGGAGGGGCTTGCGCCCCCCGTGCCCCCCGCCTATTTT
>CAVDSU010000162.1:0-2568 GCA_963611685.1 bacterium | reverse complement strand
GCGGGGCGGTTTTGCGTACTGGGAGAAACGAAGGCTACGAGGCAAATCTCACAGCGTCTTCGACTTCCAGCCGGAAAGCGAACGAGAGGCAAAATTGAAATTCGCCCCAATGAGCACGATCTTCTTTCCGCTGAACTGGTATTTCTTGTAGTATTGCCGATCCAGAATCTGCTCGAAGGCCACCTCTTCGCTCTTGTTGAGCTTGAATTCGAAGAGATAGACCCAGTCTCCACAAGCGGCCACCGCATCAACGCGTCCCTTGTTGGTCTGCGCCTCCGCCGTTGCATAGACACCCAGCAGCAGGAAAATCAGATACACAACAGTCTGATAGTATCTCTCCTCGCAGACTTGAATGGAATACGGAATCTCTGACAGCAGACTCTGCAGGCACTCCATGAAGCCATCTACGTCACCTTGAGAAACAAGCTCCTTCATGGAGCGGACCCTCGTCTGGATTCTACTGCTCTCAATCCGAGTATAGGCGTTAATCAAATAGGTTTCGAAGCTCTCCCGCACCTCCATATTGGGAAAGTCCAGATAAAACAGCGTCTGTTCATCCACGCACTCCGTATGGTGAATTGTCAGATAGCCTGTTTGTAGAAGCAACGGAAGCACCTCCAAGTTGTCCACTTCGTATGCCGAAAATGCGACTTCCGAAACCGGTTCCCGCAATGCCTTCTCAAAGTCGTAGCTCCTGCGCTTGATGAGCTCCATCAGGAAAGACGCGGTCCCCGTGGCAAACCAGTAGTTGTTGAATTTCCCGCCATAGAGAAAGAAGTTGGCCAGCGAAACCGGATTGTAGACCGTTTCACTGCACTCCTCGAAACGGAATCCATCATACCACCGCTTGATGCGCGACAGGTATTCCTCATGAGGCAACTCCTGCTTTGCCTCCATCTGGGCAAGGTATTCGGCAAAATTCTCCACAAACTCCTCTTGGGTATATCCCAGCATGGTCGCAAAACGAGCGTCCCTTGAAATATCCACCAAGGAATTCAGCTTTGAGAAGAGGGAGACATGGCAGAACTTGCTTACTCCCGTCAAAAAAACGAAGCGCTCGTTTGACTGCTGCGTTTTCAACGCCGCATAGAAGTCCGAGAGGGTATCGCGTATGGCTACAAGCTCCTTTCCACGAGTAAGATTCTGAAGAATTGGCATATCATATTCGTCAATCAGAATCACAACTGGAGCGCTCCGTGAGAGCTCCTCAATCAGGCAAGAGAAGGACGTCGCCAGCAAGGTCGGCAGAATCGGCGTATCAACACCGTGCTTCCTGGCAACGCTCCGCAGTTTGAGCGAAAGATACTCCCGAAGGTCCGATGCCGTGTGCGCAGAGCAATCCCCCAAATCCAGATGGATCACCGGATACTTCTTCCAATCGTAGGGCTTGTCGTAGATTGCCAGACCCTGGAAAAGCTCCCTCTTCCCCTCGAAGAGCGCCTTCAACGTGGAGACCAACAACGACTTGCCAAAACGTCGCGGACGGGAGAAGAAAAACGCCTCAAAGGGCGTCTGCACCATCTTCCAGACATATTCCGTCTTGTCCACATAGAGATACCCGCCACGGATCAGCTTCTCAAAATCATATAGGCTGCTCGTGAGATATTTCATGACTCCCGTCCTGACGCATTCCTAGGCAAAGACCGCCTCCACCACGGCGCACTCCATAACATAGCCCCCGCCTACAAAACCACTGAAGCCCCCCCCCTCACACACACAAGGGCACTGCCAGCACTCAGGGAAGGAGCGGACATCAAGCCTCAAGACACTTACAGCTCTCCAAAGAAGGTTTCGTCGATTTCCTTCAAGGAGTAAGTGATGCCCTTTTCTCGAACGCCTATTTGGTAGTTAATCATGTATTCCACGAGTTCCTTGCCGTTGACAAGGACGATCTTATTCATGGTAGTCTTTTCGGCTTCTTTTCGAGCGTTAGGTGCATAGTCCGCGCAAGTAACAAAGACGCCATTTTTCCCATTCAAGGCACCCTTGAATCTCTGGATATCTGGACTCTGGACATTTTGTCCGGCAACATAATGTTTTGCTTGAATGCCGACCTCATGGAGTCCTAGCGGATCGGAATACATATGGATGTATCCGTCAATGCCGCCATCCCCAGAAAGTGGTGTATCCTCAGCAACGCCACCCAGCATCTTTGCGACCAAGCGATTTGCAAGGTGTTCAAAAGAAAGAGGATTCAACTTCTTCACCTTCTCAAGCAGCTCTTTCTTCAAGGTCATGCGAGTTTTTGTATACGCCTCATCCATGATCTCCATGTCTGATTTTGGCGGCGGCACAGCATTGCTTCCATTATTGGATTTATCGTAGAAAAAAAGTGGTGGCTGACTGTCTTTTTTACACTGAATGGGACTGTGCTTCTGACTAGATGCCTTGAGCAACATGGCGCGTACAGGACCATTGGAATGACTCCATTCCAATTCAGGATATTTTTTAATAATCGCAGCCGTTAGCTGACAAGCCGTCATTTCATCCGGCGCACAGGCTTTTAGAATCGCACAACACGGATCATAGAACATGCTGCGAGAAACTCCATTGCTGACTGGCGTGGGA
>CAVDSU010000161.1:0-2644 GCA_963611685.1 bacterium | reverse complement strand
CAGTCTCCGGGATCCCTTCTCCTTCAGCGAAGAAGACTGGAAGATCGCGGAGTACAAGCCTGAAGAAGAGAACAACGAAGAGAGCGATGCCCTCAAGAATTGCCCGAAGCTCCCACTTCCCAACGATCTGGGAAAGGTCTCTCTCTCTCGCCTGCGGGACCTCCTACTGGACGGCATTAAAGCCTACCAGAAAAACGCCCTGGGATACTACGACGATGGCAACGACGACAACGACGACTACCCCTCCGATCAGGAACCACAAAAGAACGGCTATTTGGCGGATGCCATCTGCCGCACTACGCTTCTGAAGCGCCTCCGCCCCTTCTGCGCCCCAAGCGACGACGTCAAAAAGGACAACGAACTCACACAATGCCAGGCGGACTTCCGCGCCACAGGACGCCTCCCCTACGGGACCCTGGGCGAAAACGCCTTTGCGACCTACGCGCAAGAGGCGAGCTCCAATACTCAGACTCTCCTAAAGGCATACGACTGGAGCCATGCGTCCAATGAGAGACTGCAACTCGAGATCAACAAGGGCTGGAAGATAATCTTGACGGACGACTGCCTAGTCGCCCCTGAACTAGTCGTCCCTGAAGAAGAAGTAAAGCCCCAGACACTCTTCCACTTCTGCGGAGGGCAGGTCTCCATGAAGCATCTCCTCTACGCATACCTAAAGAAACTCCTCTGGGACGCGAAGCATCCCGAAACGCCGGGGATCTCCACGGTGGTCTTCTCCTGCAAGACCAGCGAGCCCCAAACCATTCCCGATCATCCACAGGGCTTCAACGCAACGGAACTATTGACTACGCTCGCCGAGCTCTACAGGAAAAGCTTCCAAGAACCCATTCCTGTGGTGATGGACTTCGATAAAAAAACAGAGAGCAACCCAGGATCCTGCCTTGCATACAAGGACCAATACTTCCCGGCCCTCAGCGATGAGGAGCTCAAGGAGCAAACACAGAGCATCTTGGATCTGCTACCGGTCGAGTTCTTCACATCCCCCAAGAAGGACAAGAAGAGCAAAAAGAAATAGGTCCTCTCCGCAGCTATCCCAGGAAAATCTTTCACACTCTATTGAAAACCATGACGACTGAAAACACGAACCAAAATCGCGGATCCAAAGACAGAGAACTCAATGTGCTAGAATGTCCCTTGACCGGCACCGTAGTGGTCGAAGCCGGTGCGGGCACCGGCAAGACCTACAACATCGAATCGCTGTATATCCGGCTGATCCTGCAAAAGGAAGCCAAAACCTCACAAATTCTAGCGGTGACCTTCACCGAAGCCGCCGCCAAGGAGTTGCGCACCCGCATCCGCGCACGCCTAACGGAAGTCCGTCAAGCCCTGGAATCCTCAAACGAAGAAGAGACCCCCTCCTACGAATGGGCAAACGCCATTGATGGTGAGCTAGTGGAAAAACTAGTCAAAAACGGCACAGAGAAAAAAGTCCTCCTTGATCGGTGCCGAGAGGCGCTGGCGGACTTTGATGCGGCCCCCGTCTTCACCATCCACGGCTTCTGCCACAGAATGCTCAATGACCATACCTTTGAAAGCAACATCCGGTATGGTCTGGAGATGCGAGGCGATCCCCAAGAGAACATCAGCGAGGCATACCTAAACTTCTATCGAAAATACGTCTACGGCAATTCCAAGCGTGCAAGGATTTGGGGAAAAGAGATTTTTTCTTTGCCAAGTGAATATCGCAAGATTCAGCGGCAGAGCATCTCCCAGGACACCCTAAAAGAAAGCACATGCAGACTCATCGGCAGAGACGAGAAAGAAATCGAGTGGAGCGCAGATCCCGAACACGACTCACTCACTTTCCTGGAATTCCTAGAGCAAATGGAGGCCTCCGCTGATCCAAATTTGGACAATCCTTTTTCTGACTCCAAGCAAGCGGAAATCTACCTGCACCGCATCCTGCGCGAAGCCGTGTCGCATGTAAAGAAAGCGCTAAAAGAGGATAAGGAACGGGAAAGCTTCATGACCTTCGACGACCTGCTCACAACGATGAAGAAGCGCCTAGAGGACGAGGAAAACGGCATCCACTTCCGCGACAGCATCCGAACCCAGTTCAAATACGCCTTCATCGACGAATTCCAGGACACCGACGACGTCCAGAACGCCATCTTCCGAATGCTCTTCCGGGACGATCCCGCGCCAGACCAGCTTATCTTCCTCATCGGGGACCCCAAACAGGCCATCTACGGCTTCCGCAACGGCGATGTCTTTACCTATTTGGATGCCACAAAGAAAGACAGCAAAGACGCCCCCCAGCGTTTCCAGCTCACCAGCAACCGCCGTTCCTCCCGGGAATTCATCCAGGCACTCAATGCCATGCGGGAGAAACGCGAAAATGCGACCACAGAGGACGGCGGATTCTTTCTGCAGAGCGACATCGAGTTTCCGGAAATCCGCTTCCCCGGGGATATCACTCCAGAAAAGGAATGGCGACTTCTAAGAAATGGCGTGGATGTGAAAGCCGAGGACGACAACGGCAAACACCCC
Organism: bacterium; assembly: GCA_963611685.1. GTDB lineage: Bacteria > Verrucomicrobiota > Lentisphaeria > Oligosphaerales > Oligosphaeraceae > UBA1724. The sequence continues at coordinate 136 of CAVDSU010000161.1, read as the reverse complement.
TTGCTAAACTGCGACTACCTAGGAAACAAAGACAGAATTCCTACCTACATGGCTGATGAATTCAAAGCCATGGTGGAGGACCGGAAGCTCTCCCTCCAAAAGTCCGGGGAGGCACCGCGCCCAGTTCGATACAGCG
>CAVDSU010000160.1:0-2665 GCA_963611685.1 bacterium | reverse complement strand
GGGTTTCGCCTGCGAAACCCTGGCCTAACTTCCTCCTTCCTCCTTCCTCCTTCCTCCTTTTTTTGTGTGTATGACGTCTTCTTTTTGTTCCTTCTTAACTTCCCATCTTCTCTACTTGGATGGCGGCATGGGCACCCTCTTGCAGGCGGCGGGGCTGCGTGCCGGCGAATCGCCCATGGAATGGAATTTGAGCCATCCGGAGGTGATTCGGGGAATCCACGCCGACTACTTCCGCGCGGGGAGCAACCTGGTCTCCGCCAATACCTTCGGCGCCAATCTCCTCCATTTTGACGAAGCGCGCCTCCGGGAGATCGTCGCGTCTGCCGTCCGTCTGGCGAAGGAGGCGCGGGAGCAGGTGTCTTGCGAGGAGCGCGCACAGGGGAGGACTCCCCATCCCATGTTCGTGGCGCTGGACATGGGTCCCACCGGACGACTCCTGAAGCCCTACGGCGACTACGATTTCGAGGAGGCGGTGCGGTGTTTTGCCGCCACGGTGCGCCTGGGCGTGGAGCAGGGTGTGGACGCCATCTTCATCGAGACCATGAACGACTGCTACGAGACCAAGGCGGCGTTGCTGGCCGCCAAGGAGAATTCGGGCTTGCCGGTGTTGGTCTCCAATGCCTACGGCGAGGACGGCAAGCTGATGACGGGCGCCAGTCCGGCGGCGATGGTCGCCATGCTGGAGGGCATGGGTGCCGACGCCATCGGCGTGAATTGCTCCCTGGGCCCCAAGGCGCTGATGCCGGTGGTGGAGGAATACCTCGCTCACGCATCGGTCCCCGTGCTCTTCGAGCCCAATGCCGGAATGCCACACGTGGAGGACGGCCGCACGCTCTACGACGTGACGCCACAGGACTTCGGCACCGAGGTCTCCCAGATGATCGCACGCGGCGTCCGGATCGCTGGCGGATGCTGCGGCACCACCCCGGATTACATCCGGAATCTGGTGGAGAATTCCTGCGGAATCGCGCCGGCGCCCATCGTCCCCAAGAACGAGACGGTGGTCTCTTCCTACGCAACCGCGGTCTCTTTCGGACGGGATCCCGTGCTCATTGGCGAACGCATCAATCCCACCGGCAAGAAGCGCTTCAAGCAGGCGCTCGTGGAGCACGACCTGGGGTATGTGCTCAACGAGGGCATCCGCCAGCAGAAGCAGGGCGCACAGGTGCTCGATGTGAATGTGGGACTCCCCGAGGTGGATGAGCCCGCGCTCCTGGAGGAGGTGGTCCGGGAACTCCAGGCAATCCTCCCGCTGCCCCTCCAAATTGATACCTCCGACCCCATCGCCATGGAACGCGCGCTGCGCCGCTACAACGGAAAGGCGCTGGTGAACTCGGTCAACGGCAAGCAGTCCGTCATGGACCAGGTCTTCCCCCTGGTGAAAAAGTACGGCGGCGTGGTGGTGGCGCTGACGCTGGACGAATCCGGGATTCCCCAGGATGCGGAGGGCAGGGTGTCCATTGCGCGGAAAATTGTGTCGGAGGCCGCCAAATACGGCATCGCCCCCAAGGACCTGCTCTTCGATCCGCTGGCAATGGCGATCTCCTCTGACCAGCGCGCCGCCGGCGTGACCCTGGAGGCACTGGAACGCATCCGCACGGAACTGCATTGCCATACCTCCCTGGGAGTCTCCAATATCTCCTTCGGTCTTCCGAAACGGGATCTGATCACCAGCACCTTCTTCACGATGGCACTCACCCGCGGACTCTCCGCCGCCATCATGAATCCCCATTCCGCCGAAATGCAAAAGGCACTCCACGCCTACCGCGCTCTCGCTAGCCTGGACGCGAATTGCCTCGCATATATCCAATACGCACAATCCCTCCCCGAAACGGTAACTACGACCGCCACACCCCACGCGGGGAATGCCGCCGCCACACCCACGCCGCAAAATGCCGCACCCGCCCCAGAGGAACACTCGCCACTCTTCCAGGCAGTCCTCAATGGACTGCGCGACGCCGCCGGCGCACACGCCGCCAGCGCCCTCGCGCAGGGGACCGAGCCCATGGCGCTCGTGCAGCAGGAGCTGATTCCCGCGCTGGACCAGGTGGGCGTCGCCTTCGAGGCAAAGCGGATCTTCCTGCCGCAGCTCCTCATGAGCGCCGAGGCCGCGCAGTCCGCCTTCGAAAAGGTGAAGGCGTTCCTCCTGGAACACCCCGGAGAGGCCGCCCCCGAACGCTGCGATTTCGTTCTGGCGACCGTCCACGGGGATATCCACGACATCGGAAAGAATATCGTCCGGCTCCTTCTGGAGAACTACGGCTTCCGGGTCTGGGATCTCGGAAAGGACGTGCCGCCGGAGACCATCGTCCAGGAGACCGTGAAACACCATGCGCCGCTCGTCGGACTCTCCGCCCTCATGACCACCACTGTTCCCGCAATGGAAGAGACGATCAAGAAACTCCGCATTTCCGCCCCCTGGGCAAAGGTGGTCGTCGGCGGGGCCGTCCTCACACAGGACTACGCCGATAAAATCGGCGCCGACCACTACGCCAAGGACGCCATGGAAACCGTCCGCTATGCGGTGCAGGTTAGCAGTTTAGTTGGATAGGGATTGGCGGATAGCTCGTAAGGCGCCGCAGGCGCTCTTCCGCCGCTCTTGCGGCGGTGCCATTCTGCCCTATACGCATTGCCCATTGCCCATTGCCCATTGCACATTGCCCAT
>CAVDSU010000159.1:815-2739 GCA_963611685.1 bacterium | reverse complement strand
ATTCACCTAAAATTTCCTGGATTTTTCCACCGTGGGACTTTTGAGAGCCCCGTCTCTCAAATCAGAAGAGCTCAAAGCGGCATGGAAGAGGCTACTTGCCTGCAGTCTGGAAATATCCCACGCTGCCGCAAAAGAGGCCGGGAAATACGCCATCTCCATCATCACAGGCGAAAAAGACAAAGCCGACGACGAGAAGGCAATGGCGTAAAGCGCCCCACACGATCTCTCCTCCAAGGGCTCACACCTCCAGCTTCAAAAGGCAGCCCCCTTCCTTTTTTTCCGCCCCCCATAATTTCGTTGCAACTACTTGAAAAAAGAAAAACTTATGACATAGTTACGGGATGACAGGATAGAGACCATAACCAGAACTTCGCTATCCCTTCCTCAAAACGCCACATAACAGACGACGCACCCAAAGCCAAGCAGTCAACCGTGACATGAACAAGAGAACCATCTACTGCATTGTCATCTTTATTGTTCTTTTGCTGCTCGCAAGTGGTATCATTTCAACTATTGCTGTCCATAATGTTTTAGAATCGGAACAGTTTTCGCAAAGAGAAACCACTCCTCGCAAAACACTCACTATCCCTGTCGATTATGTGGCATCTGCGAAAAAATTCTTTTCGCTTCCAGTTGAGTGGAAATTTGCTGCTGGGGATACCGTGTCTGCGCAAGGCATAGGGGCAAGGATTGATAGCATAAAAGATGCCTTCCCGAACGGCAAAGAGATCTATGTCGTCTTTACCGGAAAGGCTTACTTCCTCAACAACGAAACGACAAGCGAATATGATCTATCGCTTCGCACAAAACTATCCGTGTTTCCGGATGACGGTGCATTAAAGATTGCCGGCATCACTTCTGATGATCTTGCAGTATTCGACGCATCCCAAGAAGAGGCTGCGCATCTGCGGGAATACGAAACACAGATCATACATGAATTAACAAAAAAATGTGGCTTGGAGTTTTTGCCCATCCCGCTGAATGCGACGGAAATCAAAAGCATGAGCCTCAGTGAAATCGTCTTTTATCTCAACTAGAAGAGATGCTATTTAGGACTACCATTCTTTTTCTATTCATCGCACTGCTTGCGTATTTTGGACATGATAATTACATAAAACACTATAAAGACGATTTTTGTATCTTCAATGGTTTCGAAAGTTCGGAATTTGAGGCATTTTGCAAACAAATAAACTCCGGACTGGATTCGGATCTCGCAAATGCCTTCAAAAATGCGGGAGGAATCATTCCTGGAGGCAATGGAAAACACCGCATTCTCGGACATGGGTGGGCTCTGAATGGAAAAATTCCCAAAGAGATATTACAAGAACTCGACAAGGCAAAACCTGGTCAAAGCAAGCTCTTCATAAAAGTATGGCGAGAGCATGTCAAGAGGGTTGCTGCCCAAGTCCAGAAAATCACAGGACTTCCTAAAAAAGAGGCATCTGCTTTTGCGGATCTATTGCATGAAATTCACCTTTTGGGAGACTTGACGCCAGACAATAAGGATTTAACGCATGTCCTAAAACGAAATGGCATCCAAAATAACATCCTAAATGATTGCGAGAAGTTATTTGGAAAGAATGCAAAGATCACAAAAGAACTCAGATCCGCCTTCAAGAAAATTCCCAAACAAGGGCGCAACTTACAGCAAGTTGCTGATGATATAATGGATGCACTATACAAGATCGACCTGGGCAAAGCCCTCCAAGGCATTTTACCGAAAAAGTCATTAATCAAATACTCCGACAAAGCGGCCGAACACGCTGCCAAAACAATTGCAAACAAGGTCCTTGCCAAAATCCCTGAGATTACTTGCAAAGAAACCTCGCTAGATACCTTGGCAAACTCCTTACCCAAACAGACCAGCGTAAAAACAGCTAATGGGTACCTCCGAGAAAGCATAGTCAAGGGAAAACAAGTACGC
>CAVDSU010000159.1:0-805 GCA_963611685.1 bacterium | reverse complement strand
CCCTTAGCTTTCGAATTCCCAACTCCGTAAAAGTCGGAGCAAAAGCGGGAATCGTCACTCTGATCTTCACTGAAGGAATGACGATCTATTCCTTTGCAGAGGGAGATATCACAGAAGACGAATTCCAAAGGGAGACAATAAAGAACATTGGTGGCGCCGCCGTTGTCGGAGCAACCACGGCCGTTTGCGTCGCCTTGGGAAGCAATCCCGCCGGATGGGTCGTCATCGGCGTCGGAGTCGGCGCAGAAATCGCCTATGAAGTTGTTTTCGGCTCTATCCTTGCCACAAATTCCACCTTAACTATTGATGACATCCTAGGAACACTTCCCACGGAAATCCAGCGACGAAGGACATGTTTTGACCCCATCCAAGGTAAGAGCTTCCTTGAACTTAATGAGCAACATAAATCTATGTTTGATGTGCCAGATCGCGATACCATGTTTAACATACCCAACCGTGAAACAATGTTTGACAATCCGAATCGCCGGACTATATATGATAATTTGAATTAACCTTCGATTTCAATCATTAACCTAATTCACCTTTAAACGTTTTCATACTTTTTTAACAAACATGCGACGCGTTCTTTCATTTTTTCTGTGCCTGTTTTTTCTTTGTGTGTCGTGCATTTCCACGAAAAATGTTTCCCCAACTTTGCCCATAGAAGAAAGCACATGTGAACAATTTAAAATCATAGACTATCCCGACGAAATCGTATACACTGATGGAAAATTTAAAATAATAGAAAAAAAGGATACTAATGTTCTTCACCTTAACATAGTGGATCCACAAGCGGACATAGAAG
>CAVDSU010000158.1:0-2743 GCA_963611685.1 bacterium | reverse complement strand
CGCGCCAATCTGGGCGCGCTTGGCGCACGCGCCGGTAGATTCCGGCGCGGGGTTCCGCACGGAACCCTGGCCAAATTTCCTCCTTCCTCCTTTTTCAAAAAAATGTTCTCCCTCTCCCCATCCGGCTGGCTCCTCGCCATCCTCTGCGGCTTCGTCGTCGGCATGGCCAAAAGCGGCATTCCCGGACTGGGCTCCCTGGCGGTCCCCATGCTCGCCAGCGTCCTGCCCGCACGAACCGCCACCGGCGCACTCCTGCCACTGCTGGTCACTGGCGACGCCATCGGCGCCGCGTATTTCCGGCGCAGCTGCAACCTGAGGCTCCTCCGACGCCTCCTCCCCATCTCCATTGGCGGAATCGTCCTGGGATGGTGGCTCCTGGGCTTCCCCTGGATGGACGACCTGGCGATCCGGTATGTCACCGCCGTCATCATCCTGGTGCTGCTGCTTCTCAACCAGTGCAAGGGCGCCCTCCAGCGGATGGTCGCCGAGGGCTGTGGGCATCCCTGGTGCGTCTGGCTCATGGTGGTCTTCTTCGGACTGCTCACCGGTGTCACCACCATGCTCGCAAATGCCGCCGGACCCGTGGCGCTCATCTACCTCCTCGCCATGGGACTCCCGAAGGACGAATTCATCGGCACGAACGCGTGGTTCTTCCTCGTGCTCAACTGGATCAAAGTGCCCTTCATGGTCGCGCGCGGAATGATCAACGCCGAGAGCCTCCTCTTTAACCTAAAGCTCGTCCCCGCACTCCTCCTGGGAGCCGCAGCCGGAATCCTCCTCTCCCGAAAACTCACCAACCAGGCATTCCGGAGATACATCACCGTCCTTACCGCAATCGCCGCCGCACTCCTCTTCCTCCCCCCAGGAAAACTCACCGAACTCCTCCGACTCCTCCTGGGAACAGCGAACTAGCCCCATATACCGGCACCGTACCGCCGTTAGGCGGAAGAGCGCCGCAGGAACCTTCCAGGCTAGCCATCGTTTTGCCGCGGCAAAACGCCACGGCGTAGCTGAACCAGCGAATGCTGGTGAAACGAAGCCGGGTAATGGCGAATTACGAAATTCGGGGGGTGCGGGGGGCGCAAGCCCCTCCGTCCTTTGGAGATCTTCCCCCAAAAATACGACTTGGGAAGGCCCGCGCCGCACTGCGACCAAGAAAACGCCACCCGCACCGCCGTAGGCGGAAGAGCGCCGCAGGAACCTTCCAGGCTAGCCATCGTTTTGCCGCGGCAAAACGCCACGGCGTAGCTGAACCAGCGAATGCTGTGAAACGAAGCAGGGTAATGGCGAATTACGAAATTCGGGGGGTGGGGGGGGCGCAAGCCCCTCCGTCCTTTGGAGATCTTCCTAAAAGATGCGCCGAACTTCCCGCATCCCCACCATAGCCTTGGCGAAAGCGGGCTCCTTCCTCCTTTTTCAAGGCCGGTCTTGCGACGCGCATTAAATTTCGGAGTCTGCCGAATTCCCCCCCCCCTTTCTGCGCGGGCGAATGCCGTCTGCGCGCATGTTTTCTGTATTCTGAATTTTTGCTTTTCGACGTCATCATGCTTCATCCCCTCATTGAGAATGCATACAAGGTCCTGGAGGGACAGGACCTCACCCGCCAGGAGGCCATCGACCTCGCCGAACAAATCCACGGCGAAGACCTCCTGGACCTGATTTCCCTGGCAAACAAGGTGCGGCTGCGCTTCGCGCCCCCCATGCACAAGTGCTCCATCATCAACGCCAAATCCGGTCGCTGCGGAGAAAATTGCCGCTTCTGCGCCCAGAGCGGACACCACAACTGCCCGCAAGTGGACACCTACCCGGTCCTGGATCCCCAGGAGGTCCTGAAGGCGGCGAAGCATGTCTATGACGAGGGCGTGCGGGTCTTCGGATATGTCACCAGCGGACGCGGCTGGCAGAAGCCCGACGACGATTTCCGGAAGATCCTGGAGACCGTGGACCTGCTGCACCGCGAACTCCCGGAGATGAAGGTCTGCGTCTCCCTGGGAATCCTCTCCGAAGAGTGCGTGAAGCTTCTGGCGGAGCACCACGTGTGGCGCTACAACATGAATATCCAGACCAGCCCCAACCGCTACGCACAACTCATCGCCACCACCCACACCATCGGGGAAAAGCTGGAGACCATCCGCCTCATGAAAAAATACGGAATCACCAACTGCACCGGCGGAATCCTGGGACTCGGCGAATCCTGGGAGGACCGCGTGGACATGGCGTTCGCCATCCGCGAAATCGACGTGGAGGCCAGCCCCCTCAATGTGCTGCTGCCTATCCCCGGCACTCCCCTCGAAAAGACCCCCGTCATGAAACCCGCAGACGTCGCCAAGTCCTTCGCGCTCTTCCGACTCATCAACCCCACCAAGACCCTCCGATTCTGCGCCGGACGCGAAACCGTCATGAAGGACTTCCAGGGACTCCTCATGCTCTCCGGACTCAATGCCCTCATGACCGGCGGATACCTCACTACCCGCGGACGCGAAATCTCCGACGACGAACACTTCGCTGCCGCACTGAACGGTTTCGGCGCATAAAAACACCGCCTGCGCACCAGCGCAGTTGGCAGCGAGCAGGAAGCAATTTAGAGCGGCGCCGCAGGCGCCCTTCCGCCGAAGATTTCGACGGCACCATGCATTGCCCATTGCGCCGAAGGCGCCATCAGCGCACGCGCCGGTAGATTCCGGCGCGGGGTTTCGGCACGAAACCCTGGCCAAACTTCCTCCTTCCTCCTTCCTCCTTCCTC
>CAVDSU010000157.1:2381-2745 GCA_963611685.1 bacterium | reverse complement strand
GAACATACATGTTCCCTTCTTCGCCTTGCCCGGCGTACGGAATAGCATCTTATAGTGGATGGTCTCATGCGGATAGCTGATTGACACGCCCTGGGTGTAGTAGAGTACCCTTAGGTTGCCCTTCGTTATTGGCGCATAGCGGGCCTTTCGCTCCTCAATTCGCTGTAGGAGTTCTGGGGCGCGCTTTACCTCCTCCTCGTAGCTGGGGGACCCGTAGTTGAACTCTAGGCAGATTACATCGCGCGTGAAGTCGCCTTCTAGGGCAAGAAAATCTAGGAACAGGCTGTTTGTTAGCATTGCGGGTGTGCTCTCTAGGTGGTCACGGATTCCTATATTGACGCCATATATTGAGGCGGCTTCGTAG
>CAVDSU010000157.1:0-2371 GCA_963611685.1 bacterium | reverse complement strand
CCTTTGGGTTATTATAGGGGGTGGAGGGGAGAATGTCAAGATTTAATTTGCGAGATATTTAGGGGTGTGTGGATGTATCGGCTATGTAGTATATGCAGATTTCAAGTTTTTTTTAGGTTCAAAGTACCCCATTTTAATTTTTCAACAAAAGCAAAAAAATTTTTTTGTGGTATTGTTTGAGGTGTAGTTAAGGAAATCCCAAAAATATGGGAATAATTTACCTTAGTTAGGTATATCCTAAACTACGCATACTGTATGTGTACCACATACGTTAAAGAAACATTGTTTCAGTCACTATATGTGATGGGTACTAGGGTAGTCCGAATAATAACCCGCACCCAAGTGAGCGAAGGCTGGTTGCCGAAGTAGCGAAGATGCGATGAGCATAGGTGCACGAGACATTGGGGAAACAAGGACAGAAAGCGAAACCTTAACAATTCTATAGGTGGACATGCACTGTCTAGGAATATCTAATGACCACCAGGGTAAACTAGATGGTTGATCAATTGATTAACATCGTAAATATGGTGGATTTGTATGAGAAACAAGGATCGAAAGTTTAGTGGTGCTAAGCTAAACAACAAGTAGAGCCTTAAGTACTCCGCGAACTGCAAGCGATATCGGTGCAACTCCGTGTAGCAGGGACTGTACCTTCGACAGAAGGATGGGCAATCCCGTGGGACGAAAGTAATATAAAACCCACCGCTAATTAGTTGATTGGCGTCCAAGGATGGTAACTCATGTCATACAGGTTAAACTTTAGACAGACATCGGGACTGTGGTGACACGTGTCTTGGATGAAATCCATGTGCACAATTGGTCGACCACCGAGGTAGCCGGGGACATAGCTACCAGCAGTTCTTACCTGTTCGGTGTGATTCCTTATAGAGAGGTCCAATGTGACCTCTTACATAAGGGGTCCGTCTCATATGCTGAAATGGAGAACGCAACAGGATGGGGATAAAGAGATGGTTAAAAAGCTGAATGACGTTGAAATAGCACGTCCATCTCTTATGTTAGAAAGGGTGGATTATGCATTGCGCACCCTAAAAGTCGAAAGACTCTAAGCATAACACAGACACTACAAGGATGGGACAACCCTTTGTAGGCAATGTACCACAAACAGAAATTGGAGTAACGCCCAATGGAAATTTGTGGATTTTAAAAATTGAATATCGTTAGAAGAAAGGGGCAGATTTTTCTGTCCCTTCTTTTTTTGTCCGTGGGGGCACATAGTGCCTGAATGGTAGTTCGACTCCATCGAGGACAATTAGGCAAGCAATAGTGCTTGCTGTTAAAAATTTTATAGCCACGATGTGGCAGAAAGGAGGATGTATATGAAGTACATTCTTACAAATGAAACCACTAAAGTGAAGGGCGATGTAACCCTTCACCGCATTGTTGCAATTAAGAACTTCGGCAATGTTAAGACCGGAGACCTTGGCGGGTGGATTCAGAATGAGAGCAATCTCTCTCAGGAGGGAAGTTGTTGGATTTATAGCAATGCCATGGTCTATGGCAACGCTAAGGTCTATGGCAACGCCATAGTCTTTGGTAATGCCAAGGTTTTTGGCGACGCCGAAGTTCATGGTGACGTCGGAGTTTGTGGCAACGCCAAAGTTTTTGGCAACGCCGGAGTTTTTAATAATGCCAGAATCTATGACAATGCCAAAGTTTTTGGCAACGCCGAAGTTCATGGTAACGCCGGAGTTTGTGGCAACGCCAAAGTTTTTGGCGACGCCGAAGTTCATGGTAACGCCGAAGTTTTTAATAATGCCAGAATCTATGACAATGCCAAAGTTTTTAATAATGCCACGATCTATGACAATGCCAAAGTTTTTGGCAACGCCAATATCTATGGCGATGCCATGGTCTATGGTGACGCCAAAATTTGTGGCGATGCCACGATCTATGACAATGCCAAAGTTTTTGGCAACGCCAATATCTATGGCGATGCCATGGTCTATGGTGACGCCAAAATTTGTGGCGATGCTAGGATCTATGACAGCGCCGCAGTTTTTGACAGCGCCAATATCTATGGCGATGCCGAAGTCTTTGGCAACGCCAAGGTTTTTGGCGATGCCAAACTTCGTGGCAATGCCAAAATCGAAACCGCCTCAGACTATGCTGGGGTTAATGGTTTTGGCACGGAGCAGCGCTCCACAAATTTCTTCCGCTGTTCAGACGGAAAAGTGAGGGTCGCTTGCGGCTGCTTCTACGGAACTATTGATGAGTTTCGTAAGCGGGTTAAGGCAACTCGCAATGGAAAGGTTGCCGAAGAATACTTGACAATTGCTGATTTGATGGAACGTCATTTCAGCTAAACACATTTTAGCGCTTGGGGAAATTCGCTAGACCCTAGAAAGGAGGA
>CAVDSU010000156.1:0-2761 GCA_963611685.1 bacterium | reverse complement strand
CACTTTGGCGCCGCGTGGCGCACGCGCCGGTAACATTCCGGCGCGGGGTTTCGGCTTGCCGAAACCCTGGCCTAACTTCCTCCTTCCTCCTTCCTCCTTCCTCCTTCCTCCTTTTTTAGAATGGGCCGCCCCCCGCACCCCCCAAAATTAGTACTTAGCCATAAGTGGCTAGTGGCTAGTCTATATGGTGCCTGCGGCGCTCTTCCGCCTACCGGCGGCACTTTTTTGTATTTCACCCTTGCGCGCCAATCTGGGCGCGCTTGGCGCACGCGCCGGGAAATTCCGGCGCGGGGTTTCGCCTGCGAAACCCTGGCCTAACTTCCTCCTTCCTCCTTCCTCCTTCCTCCTTCCTCCTTTTTTTGACTTTTTCCTCCTCCCATCGTATTTGTCGCCAGCTAGGATGCCCCAAAGCGGGGCAATACATTATCCCAGACACCGACGCCCTTCCGCCGCCCAATGCCGCGGCATTATTGCCTACACCCCTCGCCCCTCGCCCCTTGCCCCTTGCCCCTTGCCCCTTGCCCATTCTATGGATAGGATCGTTATCTTTGCAGCGCACACGAAATCGCTGTTGAACTTTCGGCTGCCCCTGGCGCGGGCGTATTTATCCCGTGGCTGGGAGGTGGTGGCGGTGGGTCCGGGGGACGAAGCGGAGTGGTCTTTGCGCTTTGCGGCGCACGGGATTCGCTTTCGTTCGGTGCCGCTGGATCGCAATGGATTGAATCCGCTGTCGGACTGTCGTCTGCAGCGCGCGTTGCTGCGGCTCTTTCGGGAAGAGCAGCCGCGGCTGCTCTTCTGCAGCCAGGCGAAAGCGGTGGTCTATGGTGTGCCGGCGGCGGCGAAAGCGGGAGTGCCGGGACGCTATGCGCTCATCTCCGGATTGGGGTCCATCTTCCGTGGGCGCGGACTGAAGAATGCGGTTCTGCGCGCCGGACTCTCCTGGAAATACTCCCACGCCCTGAAGCACGCGCAGCGGGTCTTCTTCCAGAACACGGACGACTCCGGGGTCTTCCTGGAACGCCGTCTGGTCTCTCCAGAACAGGTGCGATGGATTCCCGGCAGCGGCGTGGACACGGAGAAATTCCATCCATTGCCACTCCCCGAAGAGCCCGTCTTCCTCCTGGTGGCGCGGCTGCTGAAGGACAAGGGGGTCCGCGAATACCTCCAGGCGGCACGGGAATTGCGCCAAAAGAACCCCCGTTGCCGATTCCTCCTGGCCGGGCCCTTCGACACCAATCCCACCTCCCTCACGCCCGAAGAGCTGAAGCCCTACCAGGCAGACGGCACGGTGGAGTATCTCGGCGAATTGGACGACGTGCGCCCCGCGCACGCCCGCGCCAGCGTCTTCGTCCTCCCGAGCTACCACGAGGGCACTCCCATGAGCACCCTGGAGGCCATGAGCTGCGGACGCGCCGTGATCACCACCGACGCCCCCGGCTGCCGGGAGACGGTCCGCCCTGGCGAAAATGGCCTGGTGGTCCCGCCACACGACGCCTCCGCTCTCCGCGATGCCATGGAGACCCTGGCGAATTCCCCCGAGCTGCGCGCCGCCATGGGCGCACGGAGCCGCCAGCTGGCCGAGGAGGTCTTCTCCGCCGAAAGGGTCACCCGCCTCCTCCTGGAGGAAATGGAGACCAAGTAGCATGGCTTTCCGCTCCCGCATGGATCTCAGGCGCTACGCGCCGCTCTCCTCCGTATTGCTGGCGGGGACGCTGTGGGGCGTCATCAGCCTCTTCATTCGGCCGTTGTCGCGGGCGGGCTTCACCATGGGCCAGGTGGTCTTTTTGCGGAGCCTGGTATCGGTGGCGGCAATGGGCGTGTTGCTGGGGGCGTGTCGTCCATCGCTGTTGCGGGTGCGCTGGCGGGACCTGTGGTATTTTGTGGGGACGGGTGCGATCAGCATCTACTGCTTCAGCTGGTGCTACTTCCAGACCATCGCCATGGGATACGCCGCGGTTGGCGGAGTGCTCCTGTATACCTCGCCCGCCTTCGTCATGATCCTGAGCCGGATCCTCTTCCGGGAGGCCCTGACGCTCCGGAAACTGCTCGCCCTGGGACTGATCTTCGTGGGGAGCATCCTGGTCTCCGGAGTGGGAAGCCACACCGGCGCGCTGCCGCCACGAGTGGTGCTCTGCGGAATCGCCTCCGGATTCCTCTACGCGCTCTATAGCATCTTCGCGACTCCCGCACTCCGAAAATACTCCGTCCTGACACTCCTCTTCTATACCTTCCTCTTCGCCACACTGGCGGGCGCAGTCGCTTGCCACCCCACGCAAATCGTCCAACTCCTCCAGCAGAATCCCACGGCACTCCTGGATCTGGCCGGCGCGGGAGTCCTCTGCACCGCATTGCCGTATTTCTTCTACAGCTGGGGAATGGCGCGCACCACCCCCGCAAAAGCCGCCATCCTCGTGGCCGTGGAACCCCTGGTCTGCACCCTCCTGGGAGCCTTCGCATACCACGAGACCATGACACTCCCACGCTGGACCGGCGCCGCCACAATCCTCACCGCTATCCTCCTGCTGGCACACGCCCCCCACCACAACGACGAGTAGAAAGACAAGAAGAAAAGGACCCAAAGCCCGTCTTCCCCTCCTCACGCTCGCCTATGCGCGCCCACGCACATACAGGACGTGGCTGCCTTTAACCACGGAAGGCACAAAACTGTGTATTCTGCGGCTGCCTTTCACCACGGAAGGCACGGAAGCCGCTTGCGCGGACACGGAATCCCCCGAAGGGGGTTCTGTGCCTTTCCGTGCCG
>CAVDSU010000155.1:0-2927 GCA_963611685.1 bacterium | reverse complement strand
GGGGGACTCTTCTTCGTTGGGGAAGAGTCCGTTGAGCCACGCTTCCAGGCAGTGCGAGGGGAGTCGGTCGGCGATGGTGCGTCCCGCCAGGCGTTCGAGGGAGTTGGTTCCCCGCAGGGAGAGCCCCTTTAGGAAATGCGCATTGGGGCAGAGTTCCTGCCAGCGTGCGAAGGTGCGCGCCTCTCCGCCGCCGCCGTGGGTAGCGAAGGGAATCACGGTCTTTCCCGCCAGAAAGCCATTCTCTTCCAAAAAGCGCTCCACCGCCGGAGCGCCCTGTCCCCACCAGACGGGACTCCCTAAAAAGACCACGGGGTATTCCGATAGATCCGCGTGGCTCTCGTCCGTGAGCTCCGGACGGACGCCGCCCTTGATTTCCTTGCGTGCGCGCGCGACGGTGCGGAGGTATCCGGCGGGATAGGCCTCCTTGACCTCCAGGGGCAGGATGGGTGCGCCGGTGGCCTCGTGGATCCAGAGCGCCACCCGCCGGGTGTTCTTCGCCGGCGAATCGCTGAAGACCACGATGAGCGCCTTTCCCGGCAGCGTGCCATGGAAGGCGATTCCGGCGTCCTTCGGGGGCTCGTGCAGGAGGAAGAGCGCCGCCAGGGCGAAGAGCAGGACCAGTATGGTCAGGATCCAGAGGGTCATGGGCGGGAGTGCCGAGTGGTGGATTTTGTCGCGGGAGGGAATCTACATCCTTGCGGTGAAGGCGAAGGGCGGCAGGACGGGTTGGTAGCTCCGCCATTCCTCCGGAGAATAGAAGACCTTTGCCAGGAAGAGCCCCCGCGCCGGCGCGGAATCCGCCGCCAGGGAACGGGACTTCCCCTCCAGCACCCGAAGGGCGTCCTGGGGCTTGGCGTAGCCCTGTCCGACATGCACCAGGTATCCCACCAGGCTGCGGACCATCTTGTAGAGGAAGCTATCGCCCACCGCATTCACGTAGAGGAGTCCGTCGCCATTCTGCAGGAGCTCCAGCCGCCGAAGATTCCGCACCGTGCTCTCGATCTCCTTTCCGGGATTGACGGCGAAGGAGGCGAAGTCGTGTTCGCCCTGGAGATAGGAGGCGGCCTCGCGCATGGCGTCCAGGTCCAGTACGTGGGGCGTGCGCCAGAGGTACCGCACATAGAGGGGATTGGGCTTGAAGCCGGGCGCCAGGCAGTAGGTGTATGCCTTTCCGCAGTTGTCGAAGCGCGCATGGAAGGGCTTTTCGCAGACTCGGCAGCTCTTCACGTAGATGTCCTCGGGGAGCCACCGGTTCAGGCGGCGTCCCAACTCCTGGGGATCCACGTCGGCGGGCAGCTTGACCTGGAAGGAGACCTGCTGGTCCAAGGCATGCACCCCGGAGTCCGTCCGGCTGGATCCGAAAATCCGCAATTCCGGATCCCGCATCATCAGGCGCAGACGGGTGAGCAACTCCCCCTGCACCGTGGCATGGGCGGGCTGCACCTGCCAGCCCGCATAACGGGTGCCGTCGTAGGCAATCGAGAGGTGGAAACAGGTCTCCGGGACAGACTCCTGCGGATCAGCAGAATTGGCAATGATTTCGTCGTCAGCCATACGCAGTCAATAGCAAAAAAGCCGGCCGCGACTAGGGAAGGGAGTCGGGACCGGCGAAGGGAAGGGAGCGCCGCGGAGCCGGAGCAAAATCCGGCGCAACGGAGTCTCCCGTCGAAAAAAGAGAGCCGTGTGCGGACGAGCCGAAAGCGGATTTGCCGCTTCGCTCGCCAGCGGAATGGGGGGAGGGGAGCAGTCAGGAAGGCGGGGGCTACTTCTTGTCCTGGGAGAGGAACTCCGCGCGCTCCTGCTCCATCACCAGGCGGATGACCTCCGCGCCAGTGGTGCACTTGGGAAGGCCGGAGACGAAGGACTCGGACTTCAGAAGACGCGCCATGCAGCCCATCAGGTGCAGGTGCAGCTCGATGTTCTGGCTGCACACCAGGAAGAACATGTGCACCGGCTTGCCGTCCGCGGCATTGAACTCCACGCCGTCCTTGGAGTAGCCGTAGATCACGGCCGCGCTGGAACGAAGGGTCGGAATCGGGTCGCGGGGATGCGGAATCGCAATGCCGCCGCCCACGCCGGTGGACAGCACATTCTCACGCTGCAGGCACTTGTCACGGAAGTCCTTGGTGTCCAACACCAGGCCATACAGCAGACGCGCGTCGGTCAACTCCTGGATCACACCATCACGGTCCTTGCTCTTCAGGTCCAACACAATCCGGTCCTCGCTCATCACACGACTCACCGGAATGCCAATCTGGGGATGCGTGATGATGGAAGAGGAATCCTCAGACTCCAAGGGACTGGCAGAGGCAGCCTCCGCAGGGAAAAACACCTTGTCAATCTGGCTGCCGTTGAAACGCCACTGGCCGCCAATCTTGGCACCCTGAATCTTGTTGTTCTCCATCATCCGCAGAATCGTGCGCTCATTCACGCGCAAGTACTCCGCGAGCTCTTTCAAGGTGAGAATCATACTCGGATAAAGTAAGGTTTGAAAATGGACAGGGTATGACAAAAAGGGAAAGGAAACACAAATTTACGTAAAAGATAACCCGAAAAAAATATTTTGCAAGGAGTTGAAAGAAAAAATATGACAATTCACGACAAATAATCCCGCCGCCCGAAAACGCCGACGCATTCCCCACACCCAGGAACTGGCCATAGATTCCCCAGACACCGCGAAAGGCATTCGTTGCCATTTTGCAGGACGCGGTCTGTTGGAAATGGGCTACGTTGTGCAAATGTCTGCGGCATTGTCGGGAATTGTCGTGTTTTTGCACTCCGAAGGCGCTGTTAGCCCAAGACGGTTCTTGCCTAGCCGAACTCCAACCAAAGGACGGAGGGGCTTGCGCCCCCCGAATTAGTGGCTAGCCCCTAGTGGCTAGTGGCTAGTCTGCAAGGTGCCGCAGGCGCCCGTGCGCCGGCGTTTG
>CAVDSU010000154.1:0-2946 GCA_963611685.1 bacterium | reverse complement strand
GCGGGAGGGGCGTTGTGTTGGACTGTGTGGGTGTGAGGAGGAGGAGAGTCTCGGAGGTCGGGGGGAGAGTGAGTGCAGAGGAATGGAGTTCGTCGGTTGTCCAGGCGGGGTTCCCGGTGGGGGAGAGGATGGCGGCGTGTTCGGCGGGCTTGCGGAGCTGGTATGCGGGGGCGGCGAGGGATTCTCCCTGGAAGGCGCCGGTACGGGGTTTCTGGGTGTTGTTTTGGAAGAGGAAGAGGAGTTCGCCCTGGGGGTTCTCGCCCGCGAAGGCGGGGGTGCTGCCCGCCTGGAATTCCACGAGCTGTCCAGCC
This sequence comes from bacterium, assembly GCA_963611685.1. Taxonomy (GTDB): domain Bacteria; phylum Verrucomicrobiota; class Lentisphaeria; order Oligosphaerales; family Oligosphaeraceae; genus UBA1724. The sequence continues at coordinate 2,635 of CAVDSU010000154.1, read as the reverse complement.
AGGAGCATCTTCGCGTGGTTTGCGCTGGGCGGGAGGAATTGGATTTCAGGCGTCTTGGTGAATGCGCCCATGAATTCCGCGCGGCGCTGGGCCTCTTGGAGGGTCTCGGAGGGCTGGTAGGCGTCGCCCAGCATGATTCGCTGGAAGGAGAGGATTTCGGTGTATGGGACTCCGCAGCGCAGGAGGTACAGCTCTGCCTGTGCCTGGAGGGTGGGTCCCTGGTGTTTGGTGAACTCGTCCAGTCGATCCAGGAAGATATCGAGGGCGGTGAAGGGCATGGGGCCGGCGAAGGAGGTGAAGACGAAGTCGCGTCGGATGTCGTCGCGGGAGCATCCCAGCAGTGCCTGGAGGATGGCGGCGAGGGTGCCGGTGCGGTCGGCGCCGGCGTGGCAATGGAAGAGTATGGGGTAGTTTTCGGGGTTGGCGAAGACGCCCATGAGCTGCCGGTAGTTCGCCATGCCGGAGTCATTGAGGATGCCGGTATAGAGCTTCGTGGGGATATTGACGAACTGGGTCTTGGTGGGATCGGTTCCGGGGGCGGGCGAGGGCTTTTCTGAGCCCCAGCGCAAATCCAGCTCCGTGCGGAAGAAGGGCGCTTCGCCCAGGACGGGGGAGTCCTTGTAGTTCGCGGGGACGGCGAGGGAGGCATTGTAGGCGGCGGCGCGGAAGAGCTTCCCGTAGGCGGAACGGAGTCCCGCGGCGGCGGGCTTTCCGCCCAGGTCGCGGAGGTTGTTCCAGCCGGCGCGGTAGAGCACCCGCGGCGTGCGGTCCTCGGTCACGAAAGAACGGGTCTCGCTGGTGACGAGAGGCGTCTTGTCATCGGAGAGCACGGAGACCCGCCAGCGGTAGGTGACGCCGGGCAACAGATTCTGCAGCCACGCGCGCTGGGTGTGTCCACTGATTCCCCGGAATTCGTAGGCATTCCAGGCGGCTTCGGGGGCGTCCTGGGGGCCTACCTGCACCCGGAAGAGGGGCGATTCTTCGTCGCCGAGGTATTTCCAGGACAGCTGGACGCCGCGGGGGAGGGCGCTGCCGGTCTCCTTGCTCAGGGACTGCAGGAAGAGGTGGTCCTTCCAGAGTGCCTCCTGCTCTTCCAGGGACACCAGGGTCACCAGACGCTGCATCGGCGATAGCGACGACACCACGCCGCCATTCTCCGGCGCCGTCAGGCGGAGGGACTCCGCGGCGGAAAGGACGAGGGAGGTGCAAAGGGCGATGAGGAGAGGGAGGAACTTCATAAAAAAAGGAGGAAGGAGGAAGGAGGAGGGAGGAAATTTGGCCAGGGTTTCGTGCCGAAACCCCGCGCCGGAATTTGCCCGGCGCGTGCGCTGATGGCGCCGAACGGCGCAAGGGGCAATGAGCAATGCGCTGGCATCGTACCGCCGAAGAACTTCGGCGGAAGGGCGTCTGCGGCACTGCTTTAAATTGCTAACTGCTAACTACGCGCGCAGTAGCGTGTAGAGTGCCTTCAGGGTATCCTGTGGGGGGAGTTTATACATGCAGAGGTATTTTCGGGCGCCGACCCAGGGGCACTGTCGTTGGAGGCAGGGACGGCAGGAGACATCGGCGATCAGGAGTTCCCAGGGTGCGCCCAGGGGGCCGGTGGCGATGGGGTCGGTGGAGGCGAAGAGGGCGACGCCGGGGGTGCCCAGTGCGGCGGCTAGGTGCATGGATCCGGAGTCGTTTGCGACGACGGCGTCGACCTGTTGGAGGATGCTCATGAGGGCATCCAGCGGCGTCTTTCCTCCCAGATCCAGGGCGCCGGGGGCGCGTTTGGCGATGGAGGCGGTGAGCTTCGCCTCTTTCTGGGAGCCCACCAAGACCACTTTGTAGCCATTCTTGAGGAGATCCGCCGCCACGAAATCATAGCATTCGGGGGGCCACTGCTTGGCGGGACCGTAGGCGGCTCCCGGCGCCAAGGCCACCCATTTTTCGCCGCCGCCCTTGTGGATGCCGAATTCCGCGGCGGGCTCGGGGGAGACCCGCAGGGGCGGGCATTCGGCAGAGAGCTTTACGGCTCCCAGGGCGGAGACCAATTCCAGATACCAGGAGAGCTGGTGGAATTGTCCCTCGCCTTCGTGGGCATGCCAGCGCGGGAGGGCGTCGGTGAGCATCCAGGAGCGGAGATTGCCGCCGCGCCCCAAAATCCGCGGGAGCTTGCAGCGCCAGAGATCCCAGGCGGAACCGAAGGAGTTCGGAAAGACCACGCCCAATCCGAAGTTCCGTGCGCGGATGGCATCGCGGGTCTGGGAGTCCATGCGCTTGCCGGGGAAGGGAATGACGTCGTCAACCCAGGGCGCGGCCTTCCAGAGGGGCGCCAGCCCCTGTGGCGACGCCACGCAGAGCGGGGTGCCTTGGGGAAGGAGGGTCTTGAGCTGCCAAGAGGCAGGGAGGGTCATGAGGAGATCCCCCAGCCAGTTGGTGGAACGCAATAGCACGCCATTGCGCCAATCCACATTCTTCAGGGTGGGAATGGCGCGGGGAAAGGCGGTGATGTGGGGCTGGTAGGGCATTCCGGGGGAAAAAAGGAGGAAGGAGGAAGGAGGAAGGAGGAAGGAGGAAATTTGGCCAGGGTTCCCTTTGGAACCCATCGCCGGGAAGACCCGGCGATTGCGCCAAGCGCGCCCAAATTGGC
>CAVDSU010000153.1:0-3292 GCA_963611685.1 bacterium | reverse complement strand
GGAAGGAGGAAGGAGGAAGTTAGGCCAGGGTTTCGCAGGCGAAACCCCGCGCCGGGATTCCCCGGCGCGTGCGTAATGCGCCGCATGATGGCGGCGCAGTGAGCAGGGAGCCGTTAGTAGCTAGCAGGTAGTGGCTAGCCTATGCGGTACCGCCGGCGCTACTCCGCGGCACAGCCGCGGTACCATACCGCCGGTAGGCGGAAGAAATTCGGCAGGGGCACGGGGGGCGCAAGCCCCTCCGTCCTTTGGAGATCTTCCTGCAAAACGCGCGCTCGGTAAGCGCGTACCGCCGGCAGGCGAAGTGCCTTTTAGAGGCAGAGGGGTCGTAAAAGTTCCGGCAGAGGCGCCCTGTGCGGCGGGCTTTTTCCCGAAGGGCGCTTGCAATCCTCGCCGAACCGCTTATGGTATGCGCACTTTACAACAAAATCGCCGGGTTAGCTCAGTTGGTAGAGCAGTGGAATCATAATCCACGTGTCATAGGTCCGAGTCCTATACCCGGTACCAACTTCAAAAAGGCGCCTCCGCTAAAAAAACGCGGATGGCGCCTTTTTCGTTTTGCCGCGGCAGGCACAAAGCGAAGAAGAAATTCAGGGGGCACTGGGGGGGCGCAGCATGCAAAGAATATCCAAAGGACTGGGGGCAGGCCCCCCGCACCCCCCATTACCAGCTAGCAGGTAGTGCCTAGCCACTCCCTAGAGGCTGTGCGGCGCCCTGCGCCGTCACAGGCTCTTCAGCCTTTCCTGGAACTCCTGTTCCAGCTTTTCGAGGGAGGTCGAGGCCTCTTCCCACTTCCAGGTCTGGTCCTCGGACTCCTGGTTGATTTCGGCGAGCCGGCGATTCAGGGCGGCAAAATCGGTGGAGCCATCGGGCGCGGGGGCATTGAGCTGCTCATAGATCTTCGCCTGCTCCTCCTCCAGGGCGGCGATGCGCGCCTCGCACTCGGCGACCACCTTCTCGTAGGGACGACGCAGCTTTCCGAAGGTCTGCCGGAGCTGTGACTCCGCGCGTTTCTGGTCGCGGTAGTTCTGTTTTGGGGGCTGTGCCTCGGCGGCCTTCTTCGGGCCGTTGTTCTGCGGAGGCGCAGGCGGGTTGTTCTTCCGGGGCTGCTGCTGTTGCGGCTGTGCGGGCGCGGGCTTCTTCGGCGCGGGCGCGGGTTGGCTAGCCGCCTTCTCCTCCGCCAGCTTCTGGTGGTAGTAGTCGTATCCGCCGTAGAACTTCCGGACTCTCCCGGGCTCCATGGCGTAGATGGAATTCGCCACGCCGCGGACGAACTCGATATCGTGGGAGACCAGCGCGATGGTCCCCGGGTATTTCGCCAGAGCGTCCTGGAGCGCCTCGCGCGCATGGATATCCAGGTGCGTGGTGGGCTCATCCAGCAGCAGGAAATTCAGGGGTCGCAGGAGGAGCCGCGCCAGTCCCAGCCGCACCTTCTCGCCACCGGAAAGCACCTGCACCTTCTTGTCCACCGCCTCGCCATGGAAGCCGAACGAGCCCATCATGGCGCGGATATCCGCCTCCGAGCGGTCGGAGGCATAGCTCTTCGCGGTCTCGTAGATGGTGGCCTCGGGATCCATGGTCTCCGCGTAGTCCTGCGACTGGTAGCCCATGAGCACATTCGTGCCGCAGACCACCTTTCCGTAGCGCGCAGCGAACTTCCCCGCCATGAGCCGCAACAGCGTGGTCTTTCCCATGCCATTGAGCCCCACAAAGGCGGCGTGCTCGCCGCGCTCCAACCGCAGATCGCAGTGCGAAATCACGTCGTGGACGCCGTCGTAGGCATATCCCACGTCCTCCAGGCGAAGCACCTCGTCACCCGAACGCGGCGGCTCCGGCAGACGAATCACGGGCGCGTGGTCCACGATGGACTGCACCTCGATCTCCTCCAGCTTGTCCAGCTGCTTCTGGCGGCTCTGCGCCTGCGCCGCCTTCGTGGCCTGAGTGCGGAAGCGGTCGATGAAGCGCTGGAGCTGCTCCTTCTTGCGATCCAGATTCTGCTTCTGCGCCAGGAGCTGTTCGTGCCGGGCGGTGCGGGTCTCGCGGTAGTATGCGTAGTTTCCGGGGTAGCGGGTCACGTGTCCGCCCATGACCTCCAGAGTCACATTGGTGAGCGTATTGAGCATATATCGGTCGTGGGAGACCAATAGCAGCGTGCCCGAATAGCCCTTCAGGTAGTCCGAAAGCCACTCCACGGCGGGGACATCCAGGTAGTTCGTGGGCTCATCGAGCACCAGCACATCCGTCTGCGCCACCAGAATGCGCGCCAGCTCCGCGCGGATCTGCCATCCGCCGGAGAAGCTATTGAAGGGATCCTGGAATCGGCTCTCGGGGAAGCCCAGTCCGGAGAGCGTCGCCTCCGCGCGGGTGCGCAGCTCGTATCCCCCCAGGTGCTCGTAGCGGGTCTGCAAATCCCCCAGTCGATTCAACAGACGGCTGCTCTCCTCCTCCGGGAGATTCTCCTCCGACGCCAACCGCGTCTCAATGGCATTCAGATCCCGGCTGATCTCGTGGAGCTCCGGCAACGCGTCCTCCGTGTAGTCCAAAAGCGAGGTCTGGATCGCGTGCGCATTGAGCTGCTGGCGGACATACCCGATGCGCTGGCTGGAAGGATAATTGATCTCGCCGTGGTCCGGCTGCTGATTGCCCGAAAGCATCTCCAACAGCGTGGACTTTCCGGCGCCATTGGGACCCACAAAGCCCACGCGCTCGCCATCGTGGATCGCAAAATTCGCCTCGCTGATCACGACCTGGCGACCAAAATTCTTGCTGACATTTACGAATTGTATCATTTCGTCAAATCCGCATATTCCGCATTCACGAACTCCCGGAGGTCCTCCGGCGACAGCTCCACATTCAACCCCGTATGCCCGCCGGAAACGAAGATCCGTTCGAAGAGCTGCGCGGTTTCGTCAATGTAGGTGGGAAAGAGCTTCTTCTGCCCAATGGGAGAACATCCGCCGTGGACATACCCCGTCAGGGGCAACAGCTCCCTCTGCGGGAGCATCTCCACGTATTTCTGACCACACGCCTTCGCCGCTTTCTTCAAATCCAACTCACCCGTGGCCGGCACCACGAAGACAAAGTACGTCCGCGCCACCGCACCCGTGGTCACCAGGGTCTTGAAGACCTGGTCCGGCATTGCGCCCACACGCTCGGCACACGTCCGCGCATCCAACTTGCCGTCAGAGACATCGAACTCGTGCCACGCAAACGCAATCCCCGCATTCTCCAACAAACGAAGGACGTTGGTCTTGATCATACAAAAAAGGAGGAAGGAGGAAGGAGGGGCACGGGG
>CAVDSU010000152.1:0-3299 GCA_963611685.1 bacterium | reverse complement strand
CCCCGCCCCCCCCCCTCCACCAGAGACGAAACACGATATTTTCCCCGTGTCTGCCAGAAAACAGGGTAGGAAGAAAATCCCCAGAGAGAAGCGCAACAAGCCGCCGCGGCAGTCGCGTGGGCGGGCGTGTCCCTCCGGGGCATTTTTTTATTGTTTCACGGTGTGGGGGCCTTCCACCGTGAGTGTCCGTAGTCGTGGCGCTTCCACCAATCCTTCCATCCGCCACGGGAGAAATTCGCCTCGAATTCTCGTCGCTGGATATACCTATTCTTCAGCTCCGGAGTCAAGGCCACGCATAGTTCCCGCCAGGTGAGTCCGGCCTGGTTGGTATTTTTGGGAGTGCATCCGTGAGTCATGAGAAAATGCGCGATTCCGAAATCATCGGCGAACCAGACGGTTTTTCTATTATGAACGGTATACCAGAGGAGATTCCGTCCGAAGGCATCGTGGACGCCTCCGAGGGTGCCGGGGCGCCATTTTTCCAGGGCGCCCAGGATTTTTATCGCTTGTTCATCGGTGAAGTCCGCCACCAGAAGGCAGCAGATTTCCGGAAGAGTGATGCCCCACTGGGCGATGCGTCCACTCTCCAGCAGATGCGTCAGCACATTCGTCGCCCCGGCGCAAAGCACTATCCATAGCAGGCTATAGCAGCCCGCCATGCCGGAAATATCCAGCGCAATCACAAATGACGCCGCATCGTCGTCAAGAAGCGCCTTCGCCATCTGCGGCGTCAGGCGGAATTTTCCACGCTTTCGGCCGACGGCGTAGCGGAACAGCTCCCATCCCGGCTTCTGAAGCACGCAGTATCGGTAGCAGCATTTCGGGTGGTCAACGAACAGAGGATTGGTCGCCAGGGAGTCCCGCAGCTGTTCGACGGTGGCCACGCGGTCCCCCCCCTTCGCCCGCAAATACGCATCGTGGATCCGACAGACCTCTATGTCGCCGTCGAATGTCTCCACAAGCATCGGCTCATGGGGTGTCTCCACATAATCATCCCCGACATTCAGGAAGAAATTCCAGAGGGTCACCAGCTCCTTCCGCAAAATCCTCTCGCGATTTTCGTGGAGGAATTTCAGATAGGGCAGATAGCTGAACGATTGCAGTCGACCCTCGACCACCAAATCGGAGACGCCCCGCCATCGTTCAGGATAGTCAGCGAGAATCTCGAGGGCATTCGGCGCCGCCAGTCCCTCCAACAACTCCCCAAAGCCCACCTGCGGCTTCGGGGGAGTTGCCCCCCGGCGAAACCATCGCCACATCGAATCGCCCAACTCCCACTCTTCCTGGGTGAGAGACTCCTCTTCAAAGTTGCTTGCCATTGTGTTTTCTCCTACATCCTACAAAAGACTCCGCGACAATTCCAGCACTTCAGAACCCCTTGGTTTCTGCTACTTCCCGCTCCGCGGATACTTCGCCTTCCACCAGGCCTGCCAGATTTTTTTGTCCGAAAAACGTCAAAATCTAGGATAATACCATTTCTTTTGAGTTTTGGTAAGGCTCTCGCAGACCTCCCGCCAAGAGAGTCCGACTGTGTTGGTATTTTCGGGATCGCAGCCGTGTTCCAAGAGGAAGTGCGTCAAGCTCATTTCGCAATCGGTTTCAAACCACAGGGTATTTTTGTTGTAGTTGGCATACCACAGAAGATTTCGTCCGAAGGCATCCCGGATGGCTTCCACGGTCCCGGGTTTGACCTCCTCGATAATCTCCAGCATCGGCACCGCGCTCTTATCGGGGAATCGCGTCACAAGGAGGCAGCAGAGTTCCGAGAGAGAAATGACCTCTTCGGGAATCTTATCACTTTCCAGAAGGACTCGAAAGACCGTCTTGGCGCCGGAGGAGAGCACCTCCCACAACAGACTGTAGGTGAAATTCATGACGGAAGTATCAAGGCAGATTGCAAATGCCGCCCCATCGTCTTCCCGGAGGGCGGTCTCGATGGGCTTCGACATCCGCGGAGTCAAATGCTTGCGCCCGGCGACATAGCGGAGCATCTCCCAGCCCGGCTGCTGAGGACGATAGTAGCCATCGACATATGCTACCCCATCAATGAACATGGGATCATCCTTAATAAGGTCATCGCAGTCACTCAAAGAATTTCTTTCTAACTTCAAATTCATAAACCAGAGATTCCAACAGAGCACCAATTCCTTCCGCGGAATTCTTGAGCAATTCTCAAAAATGACTTTCAAAACGGGAATTCTTCTTTTATTATTATAACTACCCCCACAGCGCCTCCTCAAAAATTCGGAGAAGCGTAGCCACTTCTTCGGATTTGCGGACAGAGTTTCAAGAGCCCCCGGAGCCCTCAGTCCCTCCAGCATAGCCTCAAAAGGCACATCACTATCGTCATCCCACATACCCAACCAGAATTCCTCTGGATCAATCTCCCGGGTGAACCAGTATTGCACCTCCTTGCTCAGATTCCCCTCTTCTTGGGCGAGTGACTCCTCTTCAAGATTTTTTCCTGTCGTGTTTTCTCCCCCAAAAGACTCACCGACGATTCCATCATTTCGAGTCCTCTTTGCATCTGCGACTTCCTGTCTTTGCGTACACTTCGTCATCCACCAGTCACGAGAAACATCACTGAATCTATCACTGGATCTGACATTTCTATCCGCCAAATCTATCTTTTGTCCTTTGGTAAGGGCCTCGCAGACCTCCCGCCAGGAGAATCCGACCTGGTTGGTGTTTTCGGGATCGCAGCCGTGTTCCAAGAGAAAGTGCGTCAAGCCATTTTCGCAATCGGTTGCGAACCATAGGGTTTTTTGATTATAGCAGGTATACCACAGAAGATTTCGTCCGAAGGCATCCCGAACGGCTCCCACCGTGCCGGGTTTAACCTCCTCAATGACCTTCAGCATCGGCACCGCGCTCTCATCTTTGAATGCCGTCACCAGGAAACAGCAGAGTTCCGGAAGGGGGATGACCTCGTCGGGAATCAGGTCTTTTTCCAAAAGGCTGCGGAAGAGCTCCGTTTCGCCGGAGGAGAGCACCTCCCACAGTATGCTCTCCCACAGATTGTTGAAAGTGCTCTTGCAGTCGGAGAGATCCTTAATGGTAATAGAACCCTTCAAGCGCAACTTCGCAATAGAATCCTCCAAGCACAACTTCGTATTGAAGCGCAGCGACGTACGCAACGTACGCATATCAAATTCATAATCCTCATAATATTTAAATCTATAGCAATAGCGGAACATCTCCCATCCCTGCTTCTGAAGGCGACAGCGCTCTATCCTCGCGTCGTCAGCATCCAATAACAGAGGATCATCGCTATCTAACACCCCCACACAATCCTTATA
>CAVDSU010000151.1:0-3359 GCA_963611685.1 bacterium | reverse complement strand
TCGCCTGCGAAACCCTGGCCTAACTTCCTCCTTCCTCCTTCCTCCTTCCTCCTTATTTTTATGTTCCAGGCTTCTTCGCTTTCTCTTCTTCGCGAGCAGTTGCGCCGTGTCTTCGTTGGTCAGGAAGAGGCGGTGGAGCAGCTTTTGACGGCGCTGTTGGCGGGCGGGCATGCCTTGTTGACGGGCGTGCCCGGACTCGGCAAGACCACGCTGGTGAAGAGCCTCTCGCGGCTGTTGGGACTCTCCTTCCGACGCATCCAGTTCACCCCCGATCTCATGCCCTCCGATATCCTGGGCGGAGAATTCCTGGAGGAGGATCCCGAGAGCGGACGCCGTCGACTGCGCTTCCAGGAGGGACCCGTCTTTGCGCAATTCCTGTTGGCGGACGAGGTGAACCGCACGCCCCCCAAGACCCAGAGCGCGCTCCTGGAGGCCATGGGCGAGGGACAGGTCACGGTCGGCGGCGCCACCCGACCCCTCCCACGGCCCTTCTTCGTGCTGGCTACCCAGAATCAGCTGGAGCTGGAGGGCACTTATCCGCTGCCCGAAGCACAGCTGGACCGATTCCTGCTCAACATCGTCATGGACTACCTCCCCCTGCAGGAGGAGGTGCAGATGGTCGCCTCCACCACCGGCGCCGCACTCCCGGAACTGGAGCCCGTCCTGGAATCCACACAGCTGCTGGAACTGCAGTCCTTCTGCCAGGAGATCGTGGTGCCGCCCTCGCTCGTAGAGGACGCCGTGTGGCTCTGCGCCTCCACCCGCCCGCAATCTCCGCAGTGCCTCCCGCGCTTCCGGGAATTCGTCAAATGGGGCGCGGGCAGCCGTGCCGCGCAGTCGTTGATCCAGGCGGGAAAGGCGCGGGCGCTCCTCCAGGGACGCGGGAATGTCTGCCAAGACGACCTCCTGGCGCTCCTGCTCCCCGTCACCCGACACCGAATCATCCCGAACTTCCGCGCCGCCGCCGAGGGCGTCACCGTCGAAAAACTCCTCGCCGAACTCCAAGAGGAATTTCAACGCATACGCAGATGATTCGTAAGTAGCTAGCAATTAGTGGCTAGCGGCTAGCTGCAAGGTCGCTGCGCGGCAGTGCCATTCCATCGGAGCGTTTTTCCGAAACGCGAATTTTGCAAAAAGATCTCCAAAGGACGGAGGGCTGCCGCCCCCGGACCCCCTGTTTTAGTACTTAGCCATTAGTGGCTAGTGGCTAGTTCATAAGGTGCCTGCGGCGCTGTTCCGCCGCTTTTGCGGCGGTGCCATTCTTCCCTATGCGCATTGCACATTGCGCATTGCGCATTGCACGTTGCCCATTGCCCGTTGCACATTGCACATTGCGCATTGCCCGTTGCCCATTGCACATTGCGTATTGCCCATTGCGCATTGCACATTGCGCATTGCCCATTGCGCATTGCACATTGCACATTGCACATTTGCGGCGCACTCTGGCGCCGCTAGCGCACGCGCCGGTAGATTCCGGCGCGGGGTTTCGCCTGCGAAACCCTGGCCTAACTTCCTCCTTCCTCCTTCCTCCTTTTTTTTACATATATGCTCCTCTCCTCCCTTTTCCGCGCCGGCCACCGCTCCCTCTCCTTCGAGGTCTTTCCGCCGAAGACCAGCACGGCCTTTGCCAGCATTGAAGCGGCCACCTTCGCGATTGCCAAACTGCAGCCCGCCTTCCTGAGCGTCACATACGGCGCCGGCGGCGGCACCAGCGATTTCACCCTGGCGTTGGCGAAGGAGCTCCAGGAGCAATTCGGGCTGCCGGTGCTGGCGCACCTGACCTGCGTCTCCTCCAGCCACGAGACGGTCGCGCAGCGCATTCGGGAATTCCGGGAAGCGGGCATAGAGAATGTGATGGCGTTGCGGGGGGACCTGACGCCGGAGCTCAAGGCGCTGGACCGCGGGCAATGGAGCTACCACCACGCCGTGGAGTTGGTCAACGAGATCCACCAGGCTGCGCCCGAAATCTGCATTGGCGGCGCCTGCTATCCGGAGATCCATCCGGAGTCGGCGAACCAGCGCGAGGACATCCTCCATCTGAAGGAGAAGGTGGACGCCGGATGCTCCTTCCTGACCACGCAGATGTTCTTCGACAACAATCTCTTCTATAACTTCCTCTACAAGATCCGCGAGGCCGGCATCCTGGTGCCCGTGCTCCCCGGCATCATGCCCATCACCAAGGCCACGCAGGTCGCCCGCGCCATGGAGCTCTCACACTCCCTCATGCCACAGCGCTTCAAGAGCCTGGTGGACGCCTTCGGCGCCTCACCCGACGCCATGGCACAGGCCGGCATCGCCTACGCCACCGACCAGATCATCGATCTCTTCGCCAACGGAATCCCACACGTACACGTCTATTCCATGAATAACCCGCACGTGGCCGCGAAGATCCTGGAGAATCTCTCCCATATCCTGGGATAACCCCCCCGCATGGCCGCTTTCCTCCTCCAGCGAAGCACCCCGGCGCTGCCGCCCGTGGACACCCGCGAGGCACTGCGGTATGCCCGCGCCGGCGCCGAGCCCGCCCCACAGACACTCGCACTGCTGGCGGAGACACAGGCGGAGGCACTGCCCATCCTCTCCCCTCGGGCTTGCTACACCATCGTCCCCGCACAAGTCCAGGAAAACCGCGTGGGCCTCGGCCCCGACGGCGAGCTCGCCGTGGAGTCCCGGGATCTCGCCAGGAGCCTCCGGGGATGCTCCCAGGCACTGCTCTTCGTGGCGACCATCGGACTGGAATGGGACCGCCTCATCGCCCGGAATGGACGAATCTCCCCCGGAAAGGCACTCCTCCTCCAGTCGCTGGGCGCCGAACGCATCGAGGCACTCTGCGACGCCTTCTGCCACGACATCGCACAACGGCTCGCTACACAGGGGCTGTCGCTGCGCCCGCGCTTCAGCCCCGGATACGGCGATCTCCCGCTGGCATTCCAGACGCCGTTGCTTTCCGCACTGGATTCCTGGCGGCAAATCGGGGTCTCCCTCAACGAGTCCCTCCTCATGAGCCCCTCGAAATCCGTCTCCGCCATCGCGGGAATCACCACACAACCCTGCGCAGATGCCCCCCGGCACCCCTGCACAGAGTGCGCACAACGCACCGCCTGCCCCTATGTAAGTAGTTAGCCATTAGTGGCTAGTGGCTAGTCTATAAGGTGCCTGCGGCGCTCTTCCGCCGCTCTTGCGGCGGTGCCATTCTTCCCTATACACATTGCGCGTTGCTCGTTGCCCGTTGCACGTTGCACATTGCGCATTGCGCATTGCGCATTTGCGGCGCACTCTGGCGCCGCTAGTGCACGCGCCGGTAGATTCCGGCGCGGGGTTTCGCCTGCGAAACCCTGGCCTAACTTCCTCCTTCCTCC
>CAVDSU010000150.1:0-3595 GCA_963611685.1 bacterium | reverse complement strand
GGGCCGATGCCGCTTCGGCAGCGCGGTTAGCCCCAGATGGCTCTTCGCTAGGCGGAACGCCAACCAAAGGACGGAGGGGCTGCCGCCCCCCGTGCCCCCGCCTAATTCCTTCCTCCTTCCTAGCAGTTTTCCAGTTGTTTCGCCAGTCCTGAAAGATCGGTATGGCTTGCGAAGCCATAGAGTGCGGTGGCGCGGGCCTGGAGTTCTCGATCGGAGATGCGCTCTTCCTCGTAGAGCCGTACGAGAAGGCGGTTCTTTCGGAGGAATCGGATGCGGCTTCGGCGGTTAAGGAGGAGGTGGTGTGGGAAGACCCGGCAGCCCAAGAAGTCGATGCCGCGGGAGATGGGCTGGAGGGATCCGCCGCGCTTGATGGTGAGATGGAGTTCGTCGTGCAGGAACTCCCGCGCGAGGGCGAGGAATTCCTTGAGCTCCTGGTGTTCTCCGAAGATCAGCATGTCGTCCATGTATCGGACATATCCGTGGTGATCGCGGCGGGAGGCCAGCCGATCGAAGGGCGCCAGGTAGAAATTCGCGAAGAATTGGCTGGTGAGGTTTCCGATGGGGAGTCCCTTTCCGGGGGCGGTGGAGTGGTATGTGGACAGGAGTTCGTGGAAGAGATCCAGGAGACGAGGGTCCTTGAATTTTCCCAGGAGCATGGAGAAGAGGATCTCCTGGTCGATGCTGTCGAAGTAGCTCTTGATGTCCAGCTTCAGGCACCAGGAGTGTTTTCGGGAGAGCTGCTGCGCCTTTGCGATGGCGGCCCACTGTCCCTTTCCCTCGCGGCAGGCGAAGGTATTTTCGACGAGGGGCCGTTCCAGCCAGGGACCGCAGAGATTGATGATGGCGTGGTGGATCACGCGTTCCCGCACGGGCGCGGCGTGGATGGTGCGCTCCTTGGGATCGTAGACCTTGAAGACGTGGTATTGCCCCAGGGAAAAGTCCCCGGAAAGAAGCTCCTCACGGATCTCCAACAGATTCCGCCTCAAATTCTCCTGAAACGCAATCATGTCCGGACGGTGGGACTTTCCACGGCGGACCTTCTTGAAGGCAAGCGACAGGTTGTCCATGTCGCAAATGGCGTCAAAGACATTCCCCAAACGCTTGCCCACAAAAAAACACCCCGCTACTTTTTGGCGTCCTCGGAAAAAAGCTCGCCCTGCACCACCGGGGACGACTCCAGCTTCTCTTCGCCAGAGGAAGACTCTGCCTTCTCTGCCTTCTCCTGCTTCTCCTGCTTGGCAGCCGGCTTCTTGCCGCCCTTCTCCACGCCGCCCTTCGATTCCTTCTCTTTCTTCAGGGCAGCGGCGGCCACGGCGGCTTGCTCCACGAGCTCCAGGGGGATCTCCTCGCCACGACCCCGCAGCAACGCCACCAGAATCCGGGGGGCGTATTTCATGCGACCCTCGCCAATGCCGTCAATCTTCCGGATGTCGGAGATGGTAGAGACCTTCCTGGCGATCATCTCCCCCAATTGCTGGTTGTCGAAGAGAATGAAGGGACCAGTGAGGTTCAGCTCCCGCGCAAAGTCATGGCGCTCCTGCCGAAGGACGTCGAAGAGCTCCTTCTGGTCCTCCGTGATGTTGTCGGGATACTTCAGCTTGTAGTTGCCATTCTCATCCCGGTTGTCGTCCCCCTTGCGCTTGTCCCAACGCTTGGAAGACTTGTAGGCGTCCGAAGAATTGTAGGAGTTGCGGTGAGAGGACCCGGAGTCCTTGCTGAGATCCGAGTACTTAAAACAGAACACCTGAAAATGCTCTCCGTCCCGCACAAAGAAATCATGCTTCTCCCAATCAATGACGTGATTCTTCACGAAAGCGTCCAATTCCTCCGAGCGGCAATCCACCGTGGAGATCATAAAAAAGCGATAAGGCATAAGAAAGAAAAAGAGTTCAAAAAAAGTGACAGAAGAAAACCGCCCTCTCAGAAGGGCAGGGGGAGGAAGACAAAACCAAATGCGATTTCGCAAGAATGAGAAACCACAAAAAAATCAAAAATCAGCCAGAAAAATTCGTACCGCGCGACGCCCTCCCGGTTCTCCTTGACGGCAGGTGTTCGCGGCTCGCGCCGCGCCCGCCTTTCGGCGGGACACACGCCGTCCGTCGAACCGGCGGCGCGCCGCGCGGTTCTCTCGGCCGCTGCGCGGCCGAGTCGGCAACGAATGAACTAGGGGGCGGGAACGCAGGCCACGCGGAAGCCGTTGTCGTAGTCGCCGTAGTAGGAGTTGCCGCTCGGCGCGATGCCGAAGCGGGCCGCTGCGCGGCAGCGCTGCGCGAAGTTGTCCCAGCCGCCGCCGCGTAACACACGGCCCGAGCCCGATGCCGGTCCCGTGTAGTCCGTCTGCGCTGTGGTAGGATAGGTGTCCTTCCAATCCAGGCACCACTCCCAGACATTTCCGTGCATGTCGTAGAGCCCCAACTCGCTGGGGAGATAAGAGCCAACCTTGGTATGATTGGAAGAGTATCCTCCCTTGCCATCCGAGGCATTGCCACTGTAGCGACCAACCTCATTCAAGTTGGCGTCAGATCCGCTTCCAGTCGTAGTCACATTCTTGCCGGAGTTCAGAGATGTAGCCCAGTAGGTGCCGTCGGCCTTCTTTCGGCAGGCGTACTCCCACTGTGCCTCGGTGGGCAAATCGAAGGTAAGGCCGGTCTTTGCTTGGAGCTTGCCCATGAAAGAGGAGGAATCCACGGTATGCTTGTAGGTAGGCCATCCTGCACCCGCAGTAGAGCCTGTGCCGCGGATGGTGTTGTAAGAGACCTGTTCCACCGGGCGGGTCTCGCCGGAATAATAGGAGGGATTCGTCCCCATGATATTCTTGTACTGTGCCTGGGTGCACTCGAAGACGCCGATGTAGAAATCCTGGGTGAGGGTCACCTGGAACTGCGTCTCGTCACTATCTCGGCCGGTCTCCGTAGAGGGGCTACCCATGGTGAAGGTGCCGGCGGGGATTTTGCGCAGCCAGAGTTCGGTGGTTCGGCAGACGTCGCTGGTGGTGTCGGGGGCCTCGGAGGTGTAGCGGTAGGGGTAGCTGGTGGCGGAGCTGCCGCCGGAGATATCCACGACCAGGTAGAGGGACTCCCCGTCATCGTAGGAGGCGCTGACGACGACCGCGAACTGTTCGCAGTGGTATCCGGGGAGATCGGCGGCGGCATTCCAGACCGCGTGCAGCTCCTTTCCGGTCACCACCGGCTTGTCCTCCTCGAAGCCGTCGCCGGTGATGTAGGCGGGATTCATGGCGACCACCTCGTCCTTGTCCGCATTGTAGCCGGCGAAGGAGACCACCAGATCCGCGTCCTCCTTGTCGCACTCCACCTGGTAATACACATCCACCGTGCCCTCCCAGGGCCAGTGCGGGACCGTCCGGACATTCAACACCTGGATGGACGACGCCTCATCCGCAAATAGGAAGGCACACGCACAAAGGCAAAGACAGAAAAGAAGAGATCTCATAGTTAGAAAGTAAAAAGGAAGAAAGAAGAAAAAAGAGGAAGGGAGAGGTTCTGAAAAAGGAGGAAGGAGGAAGGAGGAAGGAGGAAGTTCGGCCAGGGTTTCGGCTGCGCCAGAAACCCCGCGCCGGAATCTACCGGCGCGTGCG
>CAVDSU010000149.1:0-3658 GCA_963611685.1 bacterium | reverse complement strand
AGCCCGCCTTCGCCAAGGCTACGGCGGGTCTGCGAGAAGTTTGGCCAGGGTTTCGGCGATTCCGCCGAAACCCCGCGCCGGAATCTACCGGCGCGTGCATCTAGCGGCGCCAAAGTGCGCCGCAAATGGGCAATGGGCAATGGGCAGGCATCGTACCGCCGGTAGGCGGAAGGGCGCCTGCGGCACCTTATAGACTAGCCACTAGAGGCTAGCCACTAATTATTCGACGCCATGTCCTGGTGGTATTCCTGGAGGGACTTGACGCCGTCATCGCCCTTGAGCATGGCGTGGATGCCGTTTGCGGAGGCCACGGCGGCGGCGATGGTGGTGAAGTAAGGCACGCCGTACTTGATGGCGCTCTTGCGGATGTAGGAGTCGTCCAGCTTGGATTCCTTTCCGATGGGGGTATTGATGACCAGCTGGATGTGTCCGTTCTTGAGTTCGTCCATGATGTCGGGGCGTCCCTCGCCGATCTTCGCGATCTGCCTGGCGGGGATGCCGGCCTTCTGGAGGCTGTTGTAGGTGCCCTCGGTGGCCAGCAGCTGGAAGCCGTCCTCGACGAAGCGTCGTGCGGCGGGGAGGACCGCCTGGTGGTCGCGGGGCGCCACGGTGATGAGGACAGTGCCCTTGGTGGGCAGCGCGGGCTTCGCGGCCTCCTCGGCCTTGAAGAAGGCCAGTCCCAGATTCTGGGAGATTCCCAGCACTTCGCCGGTGGAGCGCATTTCGGGTCCCAGGACGGGGTCGACCTCGGGGAGCATGGGGAAGGGGAAGACCGCCTCCTTCACGCCGTAGTGCTTCAGCACGAGGGGCTTCAGGTTCATGTCCTGGAGCTTCTTGCCCATCATGGCGTCGGTCGCCAGTCGCGCCATGGAGACGCCGCAGACCTTGGAGACCAGCGGCACGGTGCGGGAGGCGCGGGGGTTGGCCTCGATCACATAGACCTTCCCCTGGCAGATGGCGAACTGCACATTCATGAGACCCACCACGCCCATCTCGATGGCGATGCGGCGGGTGATGTCCTTGATCTGCTCTTCGTAGACGCGTCCCATGGTGGGAGGCGGGATGACGCAGGCGGAGTCGCCGGAGTGGATGCCGGCCAGCTCGATGTGCTCCATGACGCTGGGCACGAAGGCGTCGGTGCCGTCGCTGATGGCGTCGGCCTCGGCCTCCAGGGCGTCACCCAGGAAGCGGTCGATGAGGATGGGGCGGTCGGGAGAGACCTCCTCCTCCGCCTTGAGGACGTATTCCTTCAGCATCTCCTGGTCGTGGACCACCTCCATGCCGCGTCCGCCCAGCACGAAGGAGGGTCGCACCATGACGGGGTAGCCGATGGACTCGGCGATCTTCATGGCCTGTTCCAGGTTGGAGGCCATGCCGGACTCGGGCATGGGGATGCCCATCTTGTCCATCATCTTGCGGAAGAGGTCGCGATCCTCGGCCATGTCGATGGTGCGGGGGGAGGTGCCCAGGATGTGGACGCCGTTCTTCTCCAGCTTGTCGGCCAGGTTGAGGGGGGTCTGTCCGCCGAACTGCACGATGGCGCCCATGGGCTTTTCGCGGCGGTAGATCGCCAGGACGTCCTCGAGGGTGAGGGGCTCGAAGTAGAGCTTGTCGCTGGTGTCGTAGTCGGTGGAGACGGTCTCGGGGTTGCAGTTGACCATGATGGTCTCGTAGCCCAGTCTGCGCAGCTCCTGCGCCGCGTGGACGCAGCAGTAGTCGAATTCGATGCCCTGTCCGATCCGGATGGGTCCGCCGCCCAGGATCATGACCTTCTTGGCGTTGGTGGTGGGCAGGCTCAGGTCCTTCTTCAGGTTGTAGCTGCTGTACCAGTAGCAGGCGTCCTTCACGCCGGAGACGGGCACGGGCTCCCAGCCCTCGGTGACGCCCAGGGACTCCCGGCGCGCGCGAAGGTCGTCCTCGGGGATGCCGAGCACTCCGGCGAGATACTGGTCGCTGAAGCCGTCCTTCTTCGCCTGGATGAGCAGGGCGTCGGGGAGCTCCTTGCCCTTGCAGGCGATCAGGGACTCCTCTTCGTCCACCAGCGCCTTCATCTCCTCCAGGAAATAGCGCTTGATGAAGGTGAGCTTCTGGAGCTGCTCGATGGTGGCGCCCTTGCGCAGCGCCTCATACATGGCGAACTGCCGGAAGCTGGTGGGCTCCTTGAGGAGGTCCAGGAGTTCGGCGAGGGTCTTGTTGTGGAGGTCCTTGTAGAAGCCGAGTCCGGCGGTGGAGCGCTCCAGGGAGCGGATGGCCTTCTGGAAGGCCTCGCGGTAGGTCTTGCCGATGCTCATGACCTCGCCCACGGCACGCATCTGGGTGCCCAGCTTGTCCTTCACGCCGCGGAATTTCTCGAAGGCCCACCGGGCGAACTTGACGACCACGTATTCGCCGCTGGGGGTGTATTTTTCCAGGGATCCGTCGCGCCAGTAGGGCAGTTCGTCCAGGGTGACGCCGGCCGCCAGGAGGGCGGAGACGTAGGCGATGGGGAATCCGGTGGCCTTGGAGGCCAGGGCGCTGGAACGGCTGGTGCGCGGGTTGATCTCGATGATCACGATGCGGCCATCCTTGGGATTCCGGGCAAACTGGACGTTTGTGCCGCCAATGACGCCGATGGCCTCCACAATGCGGTAGGCCATCTCCTGCATCTGCTTCTGGACGTCCTCGGAGATGGTCAGCATGGGCGCGGTGCAGAAGGAGTCGCCGGTGTGCACGCCGACGGGATCCACGTTCTCGATGAAGCAGACGGTGATCATCTGGCCCTTGGCGTCGCGCACGATCTCCAGCTCCAGCTCCTCCCAGCCCAGCAGCGACTCCTCGATGAGGCACTCGTGGACCAGGGAGGCCTGGAGTCCGCGGTTGGCGATGGTCTGGAGCTCCTCCACGTTGTAGCAGAAGCCGCCGCCGGTGCCGCCCATGGTGTAGGCGGGACGCACCACCACCGGGAAGCCGATCTCGCGGGCGGCCTGCAGCGCCTCTTCCTGGGTGTGGACAATCCGGCTGGGCGCCATCTGCACGCCCAGGGAGTTCATGGTGTCCTTGAAGGCCTCGCGGTCCTCGCCACGGCGGATGGCGTCAATCTGCACGCCAATGACCTTCACGCCGTATTTCTCCAGGACGCCCTTCTCCGCCAATTCGCTGGAGAGGTTCAGGGCGCTCTGTCCACCCAGGTTCGGCAACAGGGCGTCGGGACGCTCCTTGGCGATGATCTGCTCCATGCGCTCCGCGTTCAACGGCTCGATGTAGGTGTGGTCCGCGGTGCTGGGATCCGTCATGATGGTGGCGGGATTGGAGTTCACCAGCACGATCTCGTAGCCGAGGCTCCGAAGGGCCTTGCAGGCCTGGGTTCCGGAATAATCGAACTCACAGGCCTGGCCAATGATAATGGGGCCACTGCCAATGATCATGACTTTCTTGATGTCGGTACGCTTCGGCATAAAAAATCGTTCTCCTGGAAAAGAGGGTGCGTTGACAAAAAAAGGCGGCGGCCGCCAAAAAAACAAAATGGAGGGCGCGGGGCATCCCGCCCCTACGCCGGTAAATCCGCTTAATATAGCCGCATGACCTGCGTACGCGATGCGGTATCGGCGCAGGCGCTATCAATAGGATGGCCGATTTTCTGATCGGGGCAACACCAACCAAAGGACGGAGGGGCTTGCGC
>CAVDSU010000148.1:0-3659 GCA_963611685.1 bacterium | reverse complement strand
AAAAATAGATGTCTCCTTCCCCCTCATCCCGGATCCGTCTTTCCCAGTGGCCCCGCGAGCGCGTGTTGATTGCGCCGTCGTTGTTGGCTGCGCGGTATGACCGTCTGGCGGAGGAGGTCAAGGCGGTTGAGGACGCGGGGGCCGAGGTCTTGCATTTGGACATCATGGATGGGCATTTCGTGCCGAATCTCTCTTTTGGCGCGGATTTGGTGAAGGCGCTGCGTCCGCTTTCCCGGATGCTCTTCGACGTCCATTTGATGATTGACGATCCGCTGGAGTACGCCCCCCGCTTCCGGGATGCCGGCGCGGACCACATCACTTTCCATGTGGAGGCCACGGGCGAGCACACCGGCAAGGTAGTGGACGCCATCCATGACCTGGGGTGTTCCGCGGGAATCTCGCTGCGCCCGGGCACTCCGGCGTCGGCGCTGACGCCCTATCTTTCCCAGATCGAGATGGTGCTGGTGATGACGGTGGAGCCCGGCTTCGGCGGGCAGTCCTTCCATCACGAACAGCTCCCCAAGATCCGCGAATTCCGCGACGCCATTGACAATGCGGGCCTCTCCACTCGCCTGGAGGTGGATGGCGGCGTGGCGGAGAAGACCGCTGCGCTCTGCCGGGAGTCCGGCGCAGATGTGCTGGTGGCCGGCTCCAGCGTCTTCCGATGCGCCGACGGCGATTATCGCCGCGCCATCGATGTCCTCCGGTAGCGGCGCCGAAAGACCGCCCACCGGACAGAAATCCCTTTTCTCTTCCCTACTCTCCCTCCCTAAAACACGACAATGTTCATTTCCCATTTCAATCGCTACTTCGAGAAGCACGCGAAGTTGACCTATTTCGTTCTGCTGATCATCATCATCGCCACCTTCGTGATCTTCGTGACCCCCGGAAGCATGAATGGCTCCCAGGGACGCCTGAAGGACTTCGGCAAGATGTATGGCAAGACCCTCTCCGTCGAGAAGGTCCAGAAAGAGATGTCCAAGACCACCCTGGGCATCTGGCTGGAGTATCCCAATGCCTTCGGACAGACCTTCTCCAGCCAGAGCGAACAGCTCTTCCAGGAGGCCCTGCGCCGCATGCGCATGATGCACTACGCCAAGCAGCACGGCCTGGACAAGGTCGCCGATTCCGAGATCCAGGACGCCATCCGCGTGTATCCCCTGATCCAGAATGCCGAGACCAAGGTCTTTGACAAGGAGCTGTTCAATCGGATGCTGGAGACGGTCCAGAGCTCTCTGGGACTGCTGCCCGTGGAGTTCGACCAGGTCGTCCGCGAAAATTTGATCCTGGCGAAGGTGGAGAAGGCCGTCCGTGAGGCGGTGGTCGTCGACCAGGCCGAGGTGGATGCCGTCATGGCCAAGTACACCCTGCTGCCCTTCGAGCTGCCCGTCCAGGAGAAGGACCTGCAGGCCTCCGAGGAGGAGATCCAGAAGTATTTCGCCGAGCACCGCGCCGAAATCGCGCTTCCCGATTCCAAGAATGCGCTGGCGGCGGTCTTCCGCTACAGCAAGATCGCCGAGGTCCTGGGCGGCCAGGCGGCCCCCAGCGAGGAGGAGATCTCCCAGCGCTACGAGGCCAACAAGAACACGGTGTACCAGGGCAAGACTCTGGAGGAGTCCCGCGCTGATGTGGTCTCCCAGCTGACCCAGGAGAAGGTCCGCGCCAAGGCCCGCGAAAATGCCTCCGCCCTCCGCAGCGCCTTCCAGTCCGTTGTCCAGGACGAGAAGCTCGAAGACCGCGTGGCGCGCTTCCGCGGCGAGGCCGAGAAGCTCGGCGGCTTCGTCGCCAGCACCGGCGTGGTCTCTCTGGGCGACGCCATCCAGGGATTGGGCGCACAGCCCCGCCTGGCCTCCGCCATCCGGAGCGTCTACGAGCTGGGCGGCGTGACTTATCCCATCTACACCGATGACTTCGCTACCGTGGCGATGGTGACCGCCACCCAGCCCACACAGATGCCCGAGAGCCTGCCCGCCCTCGAAAACGGCGCCGAGCAGGATCCCCTGCGACGCATCGTCTCCGACGCCATCTTCAAGAAGCAGGCCGCCGAGTTCTACCAGGCACAGGTGGTGGCGCCCTACAACGCCTTCCTCGCCAAGCAGGCCGAGCTGGAGTCCTCCAGCGCCCTGAATCAGCAGCAGAAGCAGCAGGCACTCGCCGCCCTCGCCGCGGGAATGGACTTCGATCTCATCCAGCGCTTCTATGTCCCCGAACAGCGCTCTTTCGCACAGGTCACCTTCGATCCCGTCCTGTTCCTGGATCAGACCGCCGAGCCCACCGAGGAAGAGCTGAAGGCGGTCTACGAGGGCCGAAAGGCCGAATTCGGCGAGAAGTCCTTCGAGGAGGTCCGCGAGAGCTTGGCTGACGACACCCGCAATGCCGCCGCACGCAAGCTGGCCGACGCCGCCGCCACCGATTTTGCGACACGCTTCTCCGAGGCCTGGTGGAAGGGCCAGGAGGCCGACGAGAAGCAGGATGGCGTGGCGCTGATGCAGAAGATGTCCGCCGAGGTCCCCCAGGCGCGCTTCCAGCAGGTCGAGAAGTTCAATCCCGTCATGGTCAATGCCTCCAATAGCGAGCTGATCAACGCGGTCTACAAGAGCACCGACGCCAATCCCGTCTCCCACGCAATCATCGGACTGGATGCCTCCTACGTGACGCTCCTCACCGGACGCGAAGAGGCCCGTGTCATGGATCTGGCGAAGGATCCCCAGGCCGAGGCAATCCTCTCCCAGGCATACGGCAGCTTCCGGAAGATGTCCGCCAGCGAAAAGCGCGCCCAGGAGTTCAGCCAGAAGCTGGTGAAGGAGCTGGGCGAGAAGAATGGCGACATCGCCGCCTGCGAGGTGGACAAGGTCCAGGCGCTGCCCGCCTTCAGCATCGATGACGTCGCTAACCAGAATGCGGTGGTGAAGTCCATCTCCCTGCTCAACAAGATCGACGCCAATGCCTTCCTGCTGGAACTCCAGAATGTCCGCAATGCCGGCGTGGTGATGGCCCCCCGTGCCATGAACCAGAGCCTGGGCTTCGGACAGGGCTACCAGGCGCTGGAACTGCCCCTGGGATACGTGGTGCTCTACGTGAAGGACCGCGTGGTGCCCCAGCTCACCGAGGCCGACAAGGCCGAGTGGGATACCGTCCGCGAAAATCTCCTCCAGGGCAAGCAGAACAGCGAGCTGCAGAAGTTCCAGCAGCAGCTCTTCGAGGAGTCCCAGACCGAGCTGCGGCCCGGCACTCCCTATACCGCCTCCCTCGGAGACGCAGAGTAAAACACAACGCAAAAAAAGGGGCCCCTTGACGATTGCAACATCGGCGCGGGGCCCCCTTTTTTTAAAAAAAAGGAGGAAGGAGGAAGGAGGAAGTTAGGCCAGGGTTTCGCACGCGAAACCCATCGCCGGGAAAACCCGGCGATTGCGCCAAGCGCGCCCATATTGGCGCGCAACACCGCCGGTAGGCGGAAGAGCGCCTGCGGCACCTTGCAAACTAGCCACTAGCCACTAATCTGCTAAGTACTAATTCGGGGGGCACGGGGGGCGCAGCCCCTCCGTCCTTTGGTTGGTTTTCGGCTAGGCAGAAGCGCTCCGGTGGAAGGCGCCGTTTCGGAGGCGGAAGCTTCCCGTACCGCCCCAACCGGGGCGGAAGAGCGCCTGCGGCGCCTTGCA
>CAVDSU010000147.1:0-3675 GCA_963611685.1 bacterium | reverse complement strand
GAGGGGTTGGTGGGGGGAGCAGTGGGATGGGTGGGAGCGCGGGGGCGTTCTGTCTGGGAAGGAGGGTCCTTGGGGACTCGGGCGGCGGCGGATTTTGCGGGGATCTAATGGTCGCGGTGGCGGAAGCAGTCTGTTCTTTTTCCTGCGCTGGTGTGGGCGGTGGCGGGGTGATTTCCTCTATGGGCTGTGGGGTCGTGACGGCGATTTCCACGGGGGTGGGGGTCTCGGAGGTCACGGTGGGACTTTGCGGGTCTCCGGTGGGATAGGAGAGAGTCAGGAGGATTCCCAGCGCCAGGAGGGGGAAGAGTCCCCAGAATAGGATTTTTGCGCCGGAGTGTCTCATGGTCTTGTGGGGAGGGGGGCGCTTGTCCCCCGCGGCTGTGGGGGTGTCGGCGGATTCAACAGGTGCCGCGCTACCGCCCTCTCTGAAAAGCCCCCGTGTTGGGCTACATTTTTCGCGTCGTCGACGCCGGGGCGTGCGTATCGTGTGTACGGAGCGCGCCGGGGTGTTTTTGACGAAGAGGAATAATATACTTGCCGACCCTTCACCACCGTCCTTGCCACCTATGGAAAACCTGGTCATTCTCGGAACTGGTCCCGCCGGATGCACCGCCGCGATCTACGCCGCGCGCGCGGGGCTGGAGCCACTGTTGTTAGCGGGGCCGTTGCCGGGCGGGTTGCTCACCCAGACGCCGAAGATCGAGAACTACCCCGGCTTTCCGGAACCCGTCAGCGGCTTCGATCTCACCGACGCCATGATGCGACAGGCGGAACGACTGGGCGCACGGGTGCAATTCCACCGTGTCCGGGAACTCCAGCTGAACGGCGATCCCAAGACGCTCATTCTGGACGACGGCACCGCACTGCAGTCGAAAGCGGTGATTTTGGCCACCGGGGCGAAGCACCGCCAGGTGGAAAATCGCGGGAAGATCCACGGTCGGAATGTCTCCACCTGCGCCACCTGCGATGGCCCCTTCTACCGGGGAAAGACGGTGGCGCTGGTGGGCAATGGCAGCGCCGCCTTGAACGAAGCGCTGTATCTCTGCTCGCTAGCGGAGACCCTCCATCTGATTCTTCCCAGCGAGTCCATGAGGGGCCCCGCTGTCCTCCGTCAACGCCTGGAGCAGTGCGCCAATCTTGTGGTGCACCCGCAATGCCGGCTGGTGGAGACGCGCAACGACGCGCAGGACGACGTGGAGTCTGTGGTGCTGCGCGACCAGTCCACCGGCGAAGAGGCCCTCCTGGAGGTGCAGGGGCTCTTCCTGGCGCTGGGCTTCGATCCGGATACCGCGCTGCTCAAAGGCACCGGAATCACCCTGGACGACGCAGGGTATATTAAGCGGCCCGACCCCGAAACCAGCCTCACCAATCTCCCCGGCGTCTTCGCCGCAGGAGACTGCACCGACCCTCGCTACAAACAGGCGGTCATCGCCGCCGGCGCCGGCGCAAAGGCCGCCATGGACGCGGCGGACTTTCTCATGCGCGCAAACGCCCCACGTGCCTCCCGGGGTTAAATCCAACAACAGAAGCACACAGAAACGGCTGACGCCGCACACGGAAAGGATAAAAAACAATCTTCGGTGGATTCCGTGTCCGCGCAAGCGGCCTCCGTGCATTCCGTGGTTAAATCCAACCACAGAAGCACACAGAAACGGCTGGCGCCGCACACGGAAAGGATAAAAAACAATCTTCGGTGGATTCCGTGTCCGCGCAAGCGGCCTCCGTGCATTCCGTGGTTAAATCCAACCACAGAAGCACACAGAAACGGCTGGCGCCGCACACGGAAAGGATTTTTCTGCGTATTCCGTGGTTAAATCCAACCACAGAAGCACACAGAAACGGCTGGCGCCGCACACGGAAAGGATAAAAAACAATCTTCGGTGGATTCCGTGTCCGCGCAAGCGGCCTCCGTGTATTCGGTGGTTGAAACTCCCCACTCACCCCTAACCTGCTAGGTACTAGACAATGTCAGAGATTACGCAATTGACATCTGAGAATTTCCACGAGACCATCTCCCAGGGGACTTGGCTGGTGGACTTTTGGGCGACCTGGTGTGGTCCCTGCCGGATGCAGGGTCGCATCATCGACGACTCGCTGGAGCAGCTGTCTGCTGCCGGCGCGAAGGTCGGCAAGATCAACGTGGATGAGCAGGCGGGCCTGGCGATGCGCTTCAATGTCCTCTCCATCCCGACGCTCATCGTCTTCAAGGACGGGCAGAAGGTCAAGGAGATGGTGGGGGTCCACCAGCTGGCCGACCTCCTGGACGCCCTGAAGTAGCCACACTCCCACCCTTTTCCCACCCCCGACGCCATGGCCGAGCCCCTGACCATCCAGTGCCCACACTGCCAAACGCAGTTCTCCTTCCAGCCCGTCACCCTCCTCACCCCCGAGGACTCCCACGAGGAGGAGTTGAACCGCGGCACCCTGAACTGCGTCCAGTGCCCCGAGTGCGGCAAGACCCTCAATGTCCCCGTGCGGCTCTCCTTCCGGGATGCGGAGGGTTCCTTCCTCCTGGTGCAGGAGCCCCGTCCGCTTCCGGAGCCCGAGGCCGCCAAGCGCGCGTTGCAGCTGGACGAGGCGGCGACGCGTGCCGCCCTAGAGAAGGGCATCCAGCGTCCGGTGGTGCGCATGGTCTTCACGCGTCCCGACTTCCTGGAGAAGCTCTATCTGCACCAGAAGTCCCTGGATGACCGCGTGGTGGAATTCGCCAAATACCAACTCTTTCATGGCGGCACCCAGGACGGTGCCCTGAATCCCCACCGCCATCGACTGCTCTTCGACTACAGCCAGAGCGACGCCGAGCGGATGGTCTTCCTGGTCTACGACCGCGTCAGCGGCAAGCCTATCCGGATGCTGCAGGTCCCCCGGACGGAATACGACGCCCTCGCCGAGGAGATCGCCATCAACCCCGCCATCCAGAAAGAGCTGGACAACTGCTTCCCGGGTTGCCGCGTGGATGTGGACCAGGTCTTCCAGGCACTCTCCCGCGAGACGAAATAAAGGAAGGGGGAGGAAATCCCATGAAACAGCGCAAGAAGGAATCGCAGAACAACGGCCCGGTCCTCAACGACCAGAATTGGAACAACCCCTTCGTGGGACTGAAAATCGATCTCCCCGAGCCACCCAAGCCCGCGCCGCCGCCCCCGCCCACCGAGGAAGAGAAGAAGCAGGCCGCTCTCTCCAAGGAGGACCTGGAACTCCTCAAGGCCTTCGGCGGCGACCTCGCCGTCGGACACGACGACTCCGAAAAGCGCCAGAAGAGCCGCGGGAGGGTCTCCTTCCAGCTGCGCCGAAAGGGCCGTGGCGGCAAGACGGTCACCTGCGTACAGGGACTCGCCACCCTGGAACTCCCCGAGCAGATGGAGCTATGCTCCCGCATCAAGGAGGCACTGGGCATCGGCGCACATTTCCTGGAGGGAACCCTGGAACTCCAGGGCGACCAAATCCAACGCGCCACACAGTGGTTCGAAAAACAGGGCTTCCAAACCCATAAGTAAAAAAAAGACGATACCCCCGCTCCACCACAGGCGCCCGCAATTAGGTGGTAGGGAGTAGGGGAAAGCGGCGACGCAGGCGCCCGTGCGCCGGCGTTTGCGCCGGCGCTGTAAGTACCTAGCAATTAGTGGCTAGTGGCTAGTCTGCAAGGTGCCGCAGGCGCCCGTGCGCCGGCGTTTG
>CAVDSU010000146.1:0-3689 GCA_963611685.1 bacterium | reverse complement strand
CCTGGGGCGGTATGGTACCGCGGTTATTGCCGCGGAAGAGCCGCGCAGCGACCTTGCAAACCTACCCCCTACTACCTTCTCCCTACTACCTAGCCGCCGGCAACTGTTAGCCTATGCTAGCCCATACTTGGCCGGCGGGGGTACGGGGGCGGCAGCCCCCGTCCTTTGGGTTGCCGCCCTATCAACCACCGCCGAATCTGCAGGGGCATATCCCCGCTAATATTGGGTAGGCGAATATCCAACCAAAGGACGGAGGGGCTACGCCCCCCGTGCCCCCTATGGGAATATGGAAGTGCGCTATGCGTTTCGTTTTTCCCCCTGTCCGCGGGGCGTTATTGGATCAGTGCGTCTTGGGGGATCCAGGCGGTTTGTCCGTCGTGGAGCGTGACCATGGTCCATTTCCCGTGGGAGCGGACAGCGGCCAATTCGGTGCCGATGGGGAGGGGGTTTGCCTGGAGGAGCTGATAGGCCTCTCCGGGGCCCTTTCGGGGGAGTGCATCTTGGGTGGCGACCACCGCGGGGGTGTGAGTCTGTCCCTGGTGGTAGTCATAGAGGAGAGTGGTGGTGAGGATGGCCGCCAGGGCGAAGGCGGCGACCGCGAGATTCCGTGCGGGCTTTTGGGCGAATTTTGAGTGTCGTGCAATGAGTCCCAGGAGGAGTGTCGCCCACGCCAGGACGATGGCCGTCACCGCGCGTTGGGAGAATCCCAAGAAGCGCTTGAGGGGATTGGGGGAGGGGCCGGGGATGTCGGTGATATTGCAGGCTCTCCGTGCGTAAGCCAGATTATCCCGGAGAGAGGGGCTTCGGGGGGTGAAGAGCTGCGCTTTTTTCAGGGCGAGGATGGCCTGGGGGAATTCCCCCTGGAGCAGATGGAGCTCGCCGAGCTTTTCCAGTACGGCCCCGTTGACATAGCCTTGTTCCAGGAGCGACTCGTACTTCCCAATGGCCTCTTTTCGGGCATCGGAGGCAGTCTGGGGATCCCGGGACTCCATGGCGCGGGCCTCCGCCTGTGCGGCCTCCCGTCGGAGGGATTCGGGGGAGGGCGTCTGGGCTGCGGGCAAGAGCAGCGCCAGGAGAAGAAGGAGAGTGGTAAGGAGTTTCGACATGGTATCGGGAAAGGGCTTGGGGGATCAGAGGCACTGTGTGTCCTGGCGGATTTCATCAGCGAGGGCATGGGGATCCGCGGGTTGGTTGCCGTAGAGGATGGCCTGGCATCGTGCCTGCAAGGCGAGGAGGGCGTCGGCGCGCTCCGCTGCAACGCCGTTCTTCGTCAGGGCGTCCTTGAGTTCCGCAAGAGAGAAGGGCGTGTTGAGGGCGAGGCGGGTCTTGAGGAATTCCTCCAGGGCAACGGAGAGCTTCCGGGATGCCTGTGCGTCAGCGCCATCGATGTGATTTAGCGAGTTCTCCAGCTTTCGGCGAGCGGCCTGCCAGGGGAATCTACGCTGCCGTGCTTGGAGGATCCGCTGGCGGATGGCGGGTTGGAGAAAATCCGCGAGAAGGAGGACGACTGGCAGCAGGATCAGGAGGAGCCAGGGGGCGCGCGGTGCGCCGGGGAGAGTTGACCAGGGTCGGGAGAGGAATGCATCGTCCCCGCAGTTGACGGAGGCGGGGCCCTCGTTGGGGGGCGTTGGCTGGGCGGTCTTCGCGGGGCTGGCGGAATTTTGGTGGGTGGTGGCGGCGGCATTTCCGAGGACCGCCTTTTCTGCGCTTTGGACGGTGACTGTCAGGGGCTTTGTGGCGGTGGTTTCGTATGCCTGGTCATCGGGATCGTAGTAGGAGAAGGTCAGGGAAGGCAGAGTGAAGACGCCGGGTTTCAGGGGGCGTAGCGTGCGGCTGACCCTCAGGGCATTCGGGGTTTCGGGATCGAGTGCGGGCGGGGTATCGCCGGAGAGGCGGAAGGCGCCATCGGCCTCCAGTGCCTCCTCCCATTGGGGAAGGGTGGTCTCGTCGGAGAGGGACTCTCCGGTGAGGATGAGGGTCAGGGGGATGGGATCCCCCACAAAGCAGTCGGTCATCTCCAGGGAGAGATCCGCCTGGAGAGGTCCCAGCAATCCGGAGAAGTCCTGGGGTTTGCCCTCCTCGGGGAAATCCTGGATGTCCAGGGTGATCTCGTCGGCATAGAGGGGCTCCGTGAGATAGGATTGGCGGGTGAAGAAGGGGTCGTCGAAGATGTCGCTGAAGAATCCGCCGCGTCGGCTGCTCCGTGTGCCGTTTGGTTGTGGCGTGCTGGAGGCGTAGGTGAAATCGGTGCACAGCGGTGGGATATGGATGGCGCCCTGTCGCTTTGGGGTGAGCCGCCGCTTGAAGGAGATCACATGGCAGGGGATGCCGTCCACAGTCTCGGTCTTCTCCCAGTAGTCTTCGCCGGTCTGGGGATTGGGGACCGCCTCGACCTCGAAGTCGTTGGTGAGCTGGTAGTCGCCGCTGTGGAGGAACTGGAAGGATCCCGTGGTTTTCAGGGCGAGGGGGTATCGGAGGGTGATGGAGTAGACCGTCTTTCCGCCGGGAAGCAGGTGGCTGGGGGAGACCTCCTGCTTTAGGGAGACGGCGCCCAGGAGGGCGTCTTCGGGAGAGGCGCCCTTTGCCAGCACATTCACGGTGACCGGCGTGGTCTGCATCTGCTTGCCGTTGCACTCCACCGAGAATGCGGGAATGGTCAGGGTGCCCTCCTGCAGGGGATTCAACAGGAACTGGTAGACGGAGGTGATGGTGCGCGACTGCGTCGTCTTTCCGTTGATGATCTGCACGGAGCTCTGCTGCTGGACGCTGGGGCCCTGCCGCCGCAAGACCTGGAAGGGCATCCCCTTCGGAAAGTCCACCGGCTTGGTGAAGGTGGCCTTCTGCCCGTCGTCAGAGATGAGCGCCATGGTCAGGTAGGCGAGTTCGCCGTGGGCGAGGGGGGATTTCTGGAAGGCTATCTCCAGGGTGACTTTCCCCGGGAGGGAGAGCCCCCAGAACAGCACCCCCAAAAGGAGTCCCTGGAGGGCGAGATAAGAGTAAGAACGAGGGTATTTCATGACGAAATTCGTTGCGGAATGGCTCGGACGCCGTATGGCGGGCGCCGGAAAGGGGAAACAGGGGTTACCAGTCTTTGTCCACAGGAGAGGTATGGGGCGTTGTCATTTGATGCTTGCGGAGTCTTCGGACACGCTCCTGGTCCAGGAGTTTCTGCAGATCCGCAGGAAGAGGCTCCTTCATTTCCTGAAAACGGATCTCTCGGGACTCCGGCTCCGGGGAGTCCTCCGCCTCGGATTGCTCGGATGAGGCAACAGCATTCTTCTCCCCCTCCGACTGCGCTTCATCACGCTTCACGGGCTCCTCACGACCCAGCTTCTCCTGCTTCTGCTCTTCCTGGGACTGCTGCTCCTCCTCGGACTGCTGCTCCTGGGATTGCTGTTCCTGGGACTGCTGTTCTTCCTTGGACTGCTGCTCTTCCTGGGACTGCTGCTCTTCCTGGGACTGCTGCTCCTCCTCGGACTGCTGTTCTTCCTTGGACTGCTGTTCTTCCTTGGACTGCTGTTCCTGTTGCTGCTGTTCCTGGGATTGCTGTTCCTGGGATTGCTGTTCCTGGGATTGCTGTTCCTGGGATTGCTGTTCCTGGGATTGCTGTTCCTGGGATTGCTGTTCCTGGGATTGCTGTTCCTGTTGCTGCTGTTCCTGTTGCTGCTGTTCCTGTTGCTGCTGTTCCT
>CAVDSU010000145.1:0-3740 GCA_963611685.1 bacterium | reverse complement strand
AAAAAAGGAGGAAGGAGGAAGGAGGAAGGAGGAAGTTCGGCCAGGGTTCCCTTGGAACCCATCGCCGGGAAGACCCGGCGATTGCGCCGAGCGGCGCCAAAGTGCGCCGCAAAGGGGGAAATGCAAAATGGCACCGCCGCCAGAGCGGTGGAAGAAGGAGGAAGGAGCCTGCCTTCGCCAAGGCTACGGCGGGTCTGCGAGAAGTTCGGCCAGGGTTCCCTTGGAACCCATCGCCGGGAAGACCCGGCGATTGCGCCGAGCGGCGCCAAAGTGCGCCGCAAAGGGGGAAATGCAAAATGGCACCGCCGCCAGAGCGGTGGAAGAAGGAGGAAGGAGCCTGCCTTCGCCAAGGCTACGGCGGGTCTGCGAGAAGTTCGGCCAGGGTTCCCTTGGAACCCATCGCCGGGTCTTCCCGGCGATGGGTTTCGCCTGCGAAACCCTGGCCGAACTTCCTCCTTCGTCCTTCTTCCTTCCTCCTTTTTTTTTATGTTATGTTATTCCCTGGCGCTAGATGGCGCCGTGTAGTGCAACCGAGCGGTCCCACGAGGAGTCTACGATGGAACGAAACGATTGGATGCGGCAGGAGATTTGTTCCTGGCAGAGTGCCGGGGTGATAGACGAGGGGTTGCGGGATGCCTTGTTGTCCCGATATCCGGAAAAGGGGTCATTGGAGCATTCTTCCTGGGGGGCAGTGGTCTTCAGTGCCCTGGGGAGTCTCATGATTGGCTTGGGCATAGTGGCGCTTTTTGCGGCCAATTGGCTGAAGATGTGCCGGGAATTTCGTGCAGTGGCGGCGGTATTTCCGTTGGCATGTTGTGGGATATTGGCGGTGGTGGCGGTCTGTCGGGGATGGCGTCATCGGGGCTTTTGGGAGGGCCTCGGCTGCGGCTGGATGATTGCGCTGGTGGCGGCGGTCTCCTTGATCCTCCAGACTTACAATATCGGCGGCGAGGTCCACACGGTGGTGCTGCTGCTTGCCTTCCTGAGCCTTCCCATCGTCTGGTACACCCGCTCGGTGCTCTCGCAGGCGCTGTGGATGCTCTATCCCATCGTATGGGGCGCCATGTCGCCAGACGGCTGGACGAATTGCCTTCGGGGACTGGCAATCCTGGGGATGCTGGCGTGCTCCCTCCCCGCATTCTTCCTGTTCCTCCGCAGAGAAAAGTGCTCCCTGGAGGAAAAGGCGGGCTTCTTCTTCACGGGCGTCGGATACGCCGTCACGATGGGATTCGCCTTCGTGATCCTGATGGATTCCGGATGGCACAGCTGCTTTGTCGATGTGGTCGTGCTGTGCTTCTGGATTGCCGCGCTGATTGTGGGATTGGTGGGCTGGAAGTGCCGCTTCCATTTCTGGACCGGCGTGGCGCTGGTCCAATTTTCCCTCTTTTCGATGCCGGCGGTTGTTTTTGAGGACCCCATGCTCCTGGTCGTCCCCGCCTTCTTGGGGGCACTGGCGATGCTCCTGGTGTCCGTGCGCCGAAAGTCCGCGCGGCTGCTGAATCTGGGGTTGGTCTTGGCGGTCTGGATCATCTGCGGAAAATTCCTGGCCAGCCAGGTGGACTTCACCATCAAGGGACTGGTCCTGCTGGCGGCCGGCGCCGCCCTCATTGGCGCGAATGTCTTCTTCTACCACTATCGCAAGCAAGGGAGGATCGACCATGAATAGCAAACGGAGAGCCCTCCTTTGGCTAGGCGTTGCCCTGCTGATCCAGTTGCTGGCGCTGGCGGCATTCATCGGACAATACGAACGGATTGTCCACCAGGGCGCGGAGGTGCGGCTCCCCTGCACGGGCGTGGATCCCTACGATCCCTTCCGCGGACGATATGTACGCATCCGCACCACCCTCAAATACTCCCTGAAGGACGACGCGGAGCGCGAATTCGCCAAGGACCATGCGGGAAAGGCGCTCTTTGTGCGCGTGGCGGAGAATCCCGCGACGCCGGGGCTCTTCCAGGGCGTGGAGCTCTCCGAACAGCCCGGTCCCGAGGGCATCTGGATGCCGGCGACACTGGAGTTCTGGAGCAGCGTATTCTGGGATGACCCGTCGCTCTTGGCGGACCCCGGCGATCCGGCGGGGGCTGCGGCAGCGGAAGAGGAAGACAAGAAGTCCTACACGAACCTGAATCTCCCCCAGCAGCAGCTCTTCCTCAACGAACAAGTCGCCTTCCGCGCAGAAGAACTCCTCGCACAGGCCCACGAGAACGCCGTCGCGGTCTACCGCGTCCGGAAATCCCGCGCGGTCCTTATGGATATCGAGGTGGACGGAAAGTCCCTCCGGCTGCGCGCGTCAGAAGCCCCGGACGCCGCAAAAGAGGCCAAGGAGAGGGCGATCGACCCGGATTCCTTCTCGCAACGCGTGATGTAGATCCGAACTCCCCCCATCCATGACGCAAAAAGGGCCTTCCGCACGGGATTCGTGCGAAAGGCCCTTGTTTTTTTTATCCAGGGCAGTCAGTGTCTTAGATCTTCTTTTTGCCGCGGAGGAAGACCTGTTTGACCTGGAAGTCCTTGTCGAGGACGGTGAGGTTTGCGCGGAATCCGGCCTCGACGCGTCCGAGGTCGTTGATGCCGAGTTCCTGTGCCTGGTTGAGGGA
Source organism: bacterium (assembly GCA_963611685.1). GTDB lineage: Bacteria > Verrucomicrobiota > Lentisphaeria > Oligosphaerales > Oligosphaeraceae > UBA1724. Next base: position 1,145 of record CAVDSU010000145.1, on the reverse strand, counting down.
GGTGACTCGGATGAGGTCTTCCAGGGGGAGTCCGGTGACCTCGTAGACATTCTTGAGGGCGTCGTTCATGCGGAGGATGCTTCCGGCCAGTGCGCCATTGGAGGCCAGTCGTGCGGCGCCGTCGCTGACGAGGACATCGAGTCCGCCGAGCTGGTATTTTCCGTCCTGGAGGTGTGAGGCCTCCATGGCGTCGGTGATGAGGAGGATGTGGTCGAGGTTCTTCACGTGGAAGATGAGGTCGATCATGTCGGGGCAGAGGTGGATCTTGTCGCAGATCATCTCGATATAGACCTCCTTCTTGCGCAGGCCGGTGCCCACCATGCCGATTTCGCGGTGATGGAGCTTGGTCATCTGGTTGCAGAAGTGCGTCAGTCGGCGCAGGCCGCGCTTTTCGCCCTCGGCGAACTGCTTTGCGGTGGCGTTGGTGTGTCCGCAGGAGGGGACGATTCCCATGCGGAGGAGTCCCTCGGTGAAGGGCAGGGCATTGGGCAGCTCGATGGCGTAGGTGATGACGCTGACGTGGCTGACCTTGTCCAGTCGCTGGATTTCCTCGATGTCGGGATTGCGCTGGTAGGCGGGGTTCTGGGCGCCCAGGCACTCGGGATTCACGTAGGGGCCCTCCAGGTGGACGCCGATGACCTCGGCGCCGGAGGGATTCTTCTTGTAGTTCTCGATGTATCCCAGCGCCTTGGTGAGCTGCTCCTCGGAGAGGGTCAGGGTGGTGGGGCAGCAGTCGGTGACGCCCTCCAGGATCTTTGCGTCGCCGATGGCGGGCATGGCCTTCGGGTTGTCGGTGGTGGTCTCGAAGCCCATGGCGCCGTGGAAGTGCATGTCGATGAAGCCGGGCACGACCATGTTTCCGGCGGCGTCGAAGGTCTCGTCCGCCTGGGGCAATTCGGCTCCCTGGGGAAGAATCTGGCGGATGCGCTCGCCCTCCACAAAAATGGCCGCATTCTCCATGCGCAGGCCGGGAGTGACGATGGTGGCGTTCTGAATCAGAAGGGTAGACATCTTTGGAACTTGGAATTTAGAATTGGAAACGAGGAGATGAAAAAAAAGGAGGAAGGAGGAAGGAGGAAGGAGGAAGTTCGGCCAGGGTTCCCTTGGAACCCATCGCCGGGAAGACCCGGCGATTGCGCCGAGCG
>CAVDSU010000144.1:0-3882 GCA_963611685.1 bacterium | reverse complement strand
ACTTCCTCCTTCCTCCTTCCTCCTTCCTCCTTCCTCCTTCCTCCTTCCTCCTTTTTCAGGAATTCCTCCCTCCTCCTTTTTCAGGAATTCCTCCCTCCTCCTTTTTCAGGAATTCCTCCCTCCTCCTTTTTCAGGAATTCCTCCCTCCTCCTTTTTCAGGAATTCCTCCCTCCTCCTTTTTCAGGAATTCCTCCCTCCTCCTTTTTCAGGAATTCCTCCCTCCCCCTTTTTCAGGAATTCCTCCTTCCTCCTTTTTTCAGGGATTCCTCCTTCCTCCTTTTTTTATAACTTTCTATGGCAAAAATCTATTTTGTCAGCGGCATTGACACCAGTGTCGGCAAGACCATCGCCACCGGCATGATGGCGCGGTATCTCCACCAGAAGGGCGTCCGTGTCGCCACCATAAAGATGGTGCAGACGGGCTGTCACGACTTCTCCGAGGACCTGGATATGCACCGACAGCTCATGGGAGTCCCCGCCCTCCCCGAGGACGCCCAAAAGCTCACCTTCCCGCAGACCTTCGATTTCCCCTCCTCGCCCCTCCTGGCCGCGACCCTGGAACACCGCGCCGTCGATCCCCAAAAGATCACGGACGCCGTCAATGCCGTCGCCGCCAACTACGAAATCACCCTCGCCGAGGGCGCCGGCGGACTCATGGTCCCCCTCACCGAGGACCTCCTTACCGTCGACCTGGCCACCCAGAACCACTGGCCATGCATCCTCGTCTGCAACGGAAAACTCGGCAGCCTCAATCACGCGCTGCTCTCCCTGGAGGCACTCGAAAACCGACAGATCCCCCTCGCCGGAGTGGTCTACAACTACTACCACGACGCCGATCCCCTCATCGACAACGATACCCCCGCCATGATCCAGAAGCACCTCGATAAACACTTCCCCGGATCCCGCGTCGTCCGCCTCGCCAAGGTCGATCCCAATGCCCCCGAAAAAACTCCTCTGCCTAATTTCGGGGAAATCTTCCACTAGCCACAAAAAACAGTGACTAGCAGAAGAGTGGCTAGCGGCTAGCTTGCTCAATGCCGCCGACGCCCTTCCGCCACACCTCCGGCCGGAACAGACACCGCCGCCCTAGCCGAGGGAAAACCACACAGCGCCCCAATAAACCTACCCCCTTCTCCCTATTCCCCACGCGCCAATTCGGGCGCGCCATCAGCGCAATCGCCAGTAGATTCCGGCGCGGGGTTTCGCCCCGCGAAACCCTGGCCGAACTTCCTCCTTCCTCCCTCCTCCTTCCTCCTTTTTTCAGAAATTCCTCCTTCCCTCCTTTTTCGCATCCATGAACTCCTCCCTCGATCGCGACAACCTCTGGCACCCCTATACCTCCCTCTCCCATCCACGCCCCGTGGACCCCGTGGCGGGCACCCAGGGCAACCGGATCTACCTGGAGGACGGCACGCCACTGATTGACGGCATCTCCTCCTGGTGGTGCGCCGCGCACGGCTATTGCCGCCCCGAGATCGTGGAGGCCATCCAGAAGCAGGCGGCGAAGATGCCGCACATCATGTTCGGCGGACTCACCCACCAGCCCGCCATCGACCTGGCGGACCGACTCCTCAAGATCCTGCCCCCCGGACTGGAGAAGATCTTCTATGCCGACTCCGGGTCCATCGCGGTGGAGGTCGCCCTCAAGATCGCCATCCAATACCAGCAGGCGCTGGGGCGCACCAAGCGCATCAAGGTCGCCGCACTGCTGGGAGGATACCACGGCGACACCATCGGCGCCATGTCCGTCAGCGATCCCGAGGAAATGCACAGCATCTTCAAGGGAATTCTCCCGCAGCAGTATTTCGTCCCCAGCCCACAATGCCCCTTCCACCAGCCCTGGAAGCCCGAGGCATTCGAGCCCATGGAGACCCTCCTCAATACCCACGACGACATCGCCGCCGTCATCCTGGAACCCATCTTCCAGGGCGCAAACGCAATGTGGTTCTACCACCCGGAATACCTCCGGAAACTCCGCGCCCTCTGCGACAAACACGACATCGTCCTCATCTTCGACGAAATCGCCACCGGTTTCGGACGCACCGGCGAACGCTTCGCGTGCTACCACGCCGGAGTCACCCCCGATGTCATGTGCATCGGAAAGGCACTCACCGCCGGAGCCATCACCATGGCATGCGCCATCACCACACAACGCATCGCAGACCCCATCCCCGTCCTCCTCCACGGCCCCACATACATGGGAAACCCCCTGGCGTGCGCCGTCGCCTGCGCCTCCATGGACCTCTTCAACTCCTACGACTGGAAGGCACACGCAAAACGCATCGAAAAACGACTCCAGGAAAAACTCCCGCAATTCAAGGACCTCCCCAATGTCCAGGATGTCCGAGCCCTCGGAGCCGTCGGCGTCCTCGACGTCAAGAAAATCCCCGACGAAGAGGCCGTCCGGAAGATCGTCCTCGAAACCGGCGTCTGGCTGCGACCCGAAAGCCACTTCATCTATACCATGCCACCCTTCATCACCCCCGACGAAGACCTCGACCGCATCATCGACGCCATGGGCAAAATGGCCGCACTGCCCGCCTGATCAAAAAAAGGAAAGGAGGAGGGAGAAAAAAGCAAATTCGGCCAGGGTTTCGTCCGCGAAACCCCGCGCCGGAATCCCCCGCCGCGTGCGCCAAACAGCGTGCGCCAAACGCACCCATATTGGCGCGCTAACGAATAAGAAGGAACCTATACCGCCAGTAGGCGAAAGAAACTAAGCGGTGATGCGACTTCGCCGACTCTCTAGCTATTTCGGAGTGGGTGCGGGCGCATTCGCCGCTTCTCTAGCTATTTCGGGGGAAAGGCCCGCCACTGCTCTAGCTATTCGGGGGGTGCGGGTTCGCCACTGCTCTAGCCATTTCGGGGAGAGGCCCGCCACTGTTCTAGCTATTTCGGGGAGAGGCCCGCCGCTTCTCTAGCCATTTCGGGGGAAGGCCCGCCACTGTCCTAGCTATTCGTGGAGGTGCGGGCCCGCCGCTTCTCTAGCCATTTCGGGGAGAGGCCCGCCACTGTTCTAGCTATTCGTGGAGGTGCGGGCCCGCCGCTTCTCTAGCCATTTCGGGGAGAGGCCCGCCGCTTCTCTAGCCATTTCGGGGAGAGGCCCGCCACTGCTCTAGCCATTTCGGGGAAGATGCGGGGGCGCCACTACTCTAGCTATTCGGGGGGTGCGGCTTCGCCACCTCTCTAGCCATTCAGTGGGAGAGGCACGCCGCTGTTCTCGCTATTCGGGGGGTGCGGCTTCGCCGCTTCTCTAGCCATTTCGGGGGGGCGGGCGCATTCGCCACTGCTCTAGCTATTCAGTGGGAGGCCCGCCGCTGCTCTAGCTATTCGGGGGGTGCGGGGGGCACAAGCCCCTCCGTCCTTTGGATATTCTCCCCCATTCTATCGTGTGCCTCATGCGGAAACGCGCTCGCAGGTGCCCCTTTGTGGAGTGACATGCCATGGAAGACGCCCGCCCCCACCAGTAGCCTCTCCATCGGTAAAAGCCACAATCCTGCGAAAAACCACAAGAGTTACAATCTTTATGACAACTCGTTGAATGGCAAGACAGAACTCGTTTTGGGGGCTACGCTCATGGGGAGCGGTAAGGGAGGGGGGCAGGGCCCGTGCGCATGCCTGCGCGCGCGTACGCGCATACACGGGTGGTTGGCTTTAACCACGGAAGGCACGGAACTGTGTGTTCTGCGGTTGGCTTTAACCACGGAAGGCACGGAAGCCGCTTGCGCGAACACGGAAGCACACCGAAGGGTGTTCTGTGCCTTTCTGTGCCGGCGCCAGCCGTTTCGGGGGCTTCTGTAGTTGGTTCAACCACGGAAGGCACGGATGCCGCTTGCGCGGACACGGAATCCCCCGAAGGGTGTTCTGTGCCTTTCCGTGCCG
>CAVDSU010000143.1:0-4067 GCA_963611685.1 bacterium | reverse complement strand
TCCAAGGGAACCCTGGCCTAACTTCCTCCTTCCTCCTTCCTCCTTCCTCCTTTTTTTAGAATGCCCCCCTCCTTTGGGTATATGCCGCGTTCGAATCACGGCAGTTTTGCCAGTGCCTTTTGGATTTCCGCCTCGGAGGGGATGTAGTCTTCGAGGGTGCCGTCGTTGGACTTTCCGTAGGCGACCATATCGAAGTATCCGGTGCCGCTGAGGCCGAAGAGGATATCCTCGGCCTTTCCCTCCTGCTTGCAGCGGAGGGCCTCCTGGATGGCGCCGTAGATGGCGTGTCCGCTTTCGGGAGCGGGGAGGATTCCCTCGGTGCGTGCGAAGAGCCGTGCCGCCTCGAAGACGGTGGTCTGCTTCACGGAGCGCGCCTCCAGGATTCCCTGTTCATGGAGTTCGGAGAGCAGCGTGCTCATGCCGTGGTAGCGCAGACCGCCGGCATGGATGGCGGCGGGCATATAGGAGGATCCCAGGGTATACATCTTGGCCAGCGGGCAGACGCGTCCGGTATCGCAGAAGTCGTAGGCGTATTTTCCGCGGGTAAGCGAGGGGCATGCCACGGGTTCCACCGCCACGAAGCGCGTGTGGGTCTTTCCGCGGAGGCGGTCCGCCACGAAGGGCGAGATCAGTCCGCCCAGATTCGAGCCGCCGCCGGCGCAGCCCACGATCACATCGGGGGTCACGTCGTACTTTTCCAGGGCGGTCTTTGCCTCCTGTCCGATGATGGTCTGGTGGAGGAGCACCTGGTTGAGCACGGAGCCCAGAACGTATCGGTATCCGGGAGTGGTCACCGCGCGCTCCACTGCCTCGGAGATGGCGCAGCCCAGGCTGCCGGTGGTGGTGGGATTCTCCGCAAGGATCCGCCGGCCCACCTCGGTGGTGTTGGAGGGCGACGCCGTCACGTCGGCGCCGTAGGTGCGCATGACCTCGCGGCGGTGGGGCTTCTGCTCGTAGGAGCACTTCACCATGAAGACATGGCAGTCCAATTTGAAGAATGCGCACGCCATGGCCAGTGCGGTGCCCCACTGTCCGGCGCCGGTCTCGGTGGTGACGCCCTTGAGACCCTGCTGCTTTGCGTAGTATGCCTGGGGCACGGCGGAGTTCAGCTTATGGCTGCCGGAGGTGTTGTTTCCCTCGAACTTGTAGTAGATGTGCGCGGGGGTATCCAGCGCCTTCTCCAGGCAGTATGCGCGCACCAGCGGCGAGGGACGGAACATCCGGTAGAAGTCCTGGACGGGCTGGGGGATGGGGATGAATTCGTGCTCTTCGTCCAGCTCCTGCTTTGCCAGCTCCTCGCAGAAGACCTGCGAGAGTTCCTCCAGGGTCATGGGCTGACGAGTGGCGGGATTCAGCAACGGCGCGCACTTTCCGGGCATGAGGGCGCGCAGGTTGTACCAGGCGCGGGGCATTTCGTCTTCCTGAAGAAAGGTCTTGTAGGGGATTTCCTGAGACATGGCTGTGGACTCCTTCCCGCTGTGGGGATTTGTGGGGATTGTGGGGAACAAAAAGGAAAACTGGGGAAAAAACTGTGGGACTTTCGGGAAAACAAAAAAGCCGGTGCGACGGCGGCCTGCTTGCGCTTGCTCCGTCACTCCGGCTTGCTCTCTGAAATGCGAAAGGCGGGGAATCGGATTTCATCCGATTGCACCCGCCACGACACTCACGATTTGCTTTTTCTTCCGTGATTCCTGTACAACATCAGAGACCGGTCGTGACGGAGCTACGCCACCACCACCAGCTGAGGTTCACAAGTTGGGAAGAGAGATACTTCATTCGGTAAAAGGAAAGGATTTTGGAAACGGCGCCTAAAATAACGCGCCTTCTTTGCATTGCCAATTGGCGCCGTCGACTTTTTCGAAAAGTCGCCGCGTCGGTAGGTCCCCTAGGCATTTCTGGGGGTCAAGGAGAAGACCTTGTCTCCCGGGCGGAGCTTCTCCTGGCACGGGAAGGTGGGCTGTCCTCCGACGCCGGCGAACTCGATGGGATTTCCCTGGCTCTGGAGCTCCTCCACCACGGTCTCCACGGCGCCGGTGGTGGGACCCGTCACCAGGATCCGCTGTCCCTTCTGGAGATTGCCGCTTTGCAGGAGCACCTCCGCGATGCGTGGGTGTGCGTAGTAGTGTGTGATGACGCCCAGGAAGGTCTTTTGGATGGTCGCCTGGCTGTCCCGGTCGCCCGCCCAGACGTCGCCCTGCTCGCCGTAGTAGTATCCGCCCTCCCAGAACTTCCGGTTGAAGACGCCCTCCAGCGCCTCGCGCCAGGCGACAAGCTCCTGCGCACTGGGCGTGCGCCCCGCCAGCCAGGCGTCCAATGCCTGGCGGTAGCAGCGCGTGACCACGGCGACGTAGTCCGCGCTGCGGCCCCGCCCCTCGATCTTCAGCACCGAGACCCCCGCATTCAGCAGGCGGGGCAGTCCCGCGATGGTGCACAAGTCCTTTGGGGACATGATGTAGCGGTTCTGCAACCGGAATTCCATGCCGGTCTCCGCGTCACGCACCAGGTATTCCCGTCGACAGGGCTGATAGCAGCTGCCGCGGTTGCTGCTGGCGCCGTATTCGCAGAGGCTCATGCCGCAGCGCCCGGAAAGACCGATGCAGAGCGCGCCATGGACAAATGCCTCCAGGCGCAGAATCTCGCCGCTGGGTCCCCGGACTTGGTGGGAGACGAGATTCTCGTGGAGCTCCCGGAGCTGTTCCAGGGAGAGCTCCCGCGCCGCCACCACGGTGTCCACATAGGGCGCATAGAAGGCGGCGGTCTCCCAATTGGAGAGGTTCGCCTGGACGGAGAGATGGCAGGCGAGCCCCAGCGCGCGGGCACGCCGCAAGACCGCGGGATCCGCGCCGATGACGGCGTCCACGCCCGCCTCCTTGGCGGATTCCAAAAGACCCTGGAATTCCGGGAGTTCCTGGTCGTACGCGATGATGTTGGCCGTCAGCCACGCCTGCACGCCCGCCTCATGACAACGCGACACCACCCCCGGGAGCTCTTCCACCGCAAAATTGCTGTTGGCGCGACAGCGCATATTCCACTTCCCTACCCCGAAATAGACGGCGTCCGCGCCATTCTGCAACGCCGCGGCGAGGCACTCGTGGTTTCCGGCAGGAGAGAGGAGGAGGGGAAGCATGGATATGAAAAAAGGAGGAAGGAGGAAGGAGGAAGGAGGAAGTTCGGCCAGGGTTCCCTTGGAACCCATCGCCGGGAAGACCCGGCGATTGCGCCGAGCGGCGCCAAAGTGCGCCGCAAAGGGGGAGATGCCAAATGGCACCGCCGGTAGGCGGAAGAGCGCCTGCAAAGCGCGCTATTCGAGAAGGCGGGCAGTACCGCCGCAGTTTCCTTGCGGCGGAATGAAAAGTAGCGGGGGGTCCGGGGGGCGGCAGCCCCTCCGTCCTTTGGAGATCTTCCTGCGAAACCCCGCGCTTGGCAAGCACGCGCATTGGCTAGGTACGCGCCGCATTGCGGCCCAAAAGCCGGCACCGTACCGCCGCAAGAGCGGCGGAAGGGCGCCTGCAAAGCGCGCTATTCGAGAAGGCGGGCAGTACCGCCGCAGTTTCCTTGCGGCGGAATGAAAAGTAGCGGGGGGTCCGGGGGGCGGCAGCCCCTCCGTCCTTTGGAGATCTTCCTGCGAAACCCCGCGCTTGGCAAGCACGCGCATTGGCTAGGTACGCGCCGCATTGCGGCCCAAAAGCCGGCACCGTACCGCCGCAAGAGCGGCGGAAGGGCGCCTGCAAAGCGCGCTATTCGAGAAGGCGGGCAGTACCGCCGCAGTTTCCTTGCGGCGGAATGAAAAGTAGCGGGGGGTCCGGGGGGCGGCAGCCCCTCCGTCCTTTGGAGATCTTCCTGCGAAACCCCGCGCTTGGCAAGCACGCGCATTGGCTAGGTACGCGCCGCATTGCGGCCCAAAAGCCGGCACCGTACCGCCGCAAGAGCGGCGGAAGGGCGCCTGCGGCACCTTACAACTAACCACTAGCCACTAAGTACTAGGTACTTACAACTACCCACCAGCCACTAAGTACTAGGTACCAAATCAGCTGATAGCGGGTTCTTGCTTCAGGTATTCGAGAATC
>CAVDSU010000142.1:0-4147 GCA_963611685.1 bacterium | reverse complement strand
TACCGCCTTCGAAAGCGCGGTTAGCCTAAGGCGGCTCTTCCCTAGGCGGGGTGTAAGTACTTAGTAATTAGTGGCTAGTGGCTAGTTACAAGGTGCCGCAGGCGCTGTTCCGCCTACCGGCGGTACGTGCTTTCCGAGCGCGAGTTTTGCAGGAAGATCTCCAAAGGACGGAGGGGCTTGCGCCCCCCGTACCCCTGCCGAATTTCTTCCGCCTACCGGCGGTACGGTACCGGCCTTTGGGCCGCATTGCGGCGCATAGCCCCCCGTACCCCCGCCGAATTTCTTCCGCCTAGGCGGCGGTACGTTTTGCCCTTCCCATTTTTTTTGCGGCGCACTTTGGCGCCGCTTGGCGCACGCGCCGGGGAATTCCGGCGCGGGGTTTCGGGCGCAGCCGAAACCCTGGCCGAACTTCCTCCTTCCTCCTTCCTCCTTCCTCCTTTTTTTTCGTGTGCCTCCCATGTCTTTTTCCGTGGAACAATTCCGGGCTTGCTTAGACGGCGCGTTGCGTCGTCTTGAAGGCGAGGCGGTGCCGATGTTTTATGTGCACTGTGGGGCGGACTACGGGATGGTGGGGTTGTTTGATGATTTGCCGCGGGAGTATTCGATTTCGGGTCTTTCGGGTGAGGAAGGCGGCTTGAACTTGGATGGTGAGGAGCCGCGGCTGTTGTTGGGGTCGGTGCAGGGTGTCCCGGTGATGGTGTCGGTGGGCGTCCGTCGTGTGGCGGAGGGCCGTGGGCACTTGCCGGCGCTTTTTCCCACGGCGTTGGCGGCGCGGTGGGGGGTGCGGAATCATCTCTTTTTGGACAGTGCGGCGAGTCTTTCGCCGGAGTTCAAGGCGGGAAAGTGGGGGATCCTGGCGGACTTTGCGAGCCATTTTGCCTTTTCGCCGCTGGAGGGCCTCCAGGGGCTCCTGGCGCATCCCTGGCCAGATCTCTCCGAGGCGCTGGACCAGGTGCAGAACTCCGAGTTGGTGAATGCGCTGGCGGAGTTCGGGGAGCCCCCGCGCTTCTGCGTCGTGCACGGCGTGCCGGGCTTCCAGTTGCCCACGGAGGCGGAGGCGCAGCGCATCCGCGCGGACGGCGGCGACTTCCTCTGCCACGATTTGGTGCTGCATGTGGCGCTCTCCCATGCGCTGGGATGCAGGGTCTCCTCGCTGGTGTTGGCGGGCGTGCAGCTGCTTCCGGGGCGCCGCACACGCTTCACTCGCGAGGACCTCTTGGAGACCGGGAAATTCTGTGCGAAGGCGTTGCGGCAGGGATTGCGGAAGGCGATCCGCGAGATGGCGGACGCCGCGGATGGCTACGGCGAGAATGTCCTCCCCGAGGCGGACGCCGACGAGCTGCTGCGGGAGAGCATCCGCCGCAGCGCCACGCGCTCTTCGCCCCTGAAGGCCTTCCTGAAGCGCTCCGAATAGTCCAGCGGCGCATTTTCCTTTTTTTCATGAATTTGAGGGATACGATGACGGTGAATCGAGTCCATTCTTGGCTATTTGCGCTGGCGTTGTCGGCGTTCTTGGCGTTGCCTGTCGGGCTGCGTGGTGCGACGGAGGGCGATCCGGCGCGTCGGTTGTGGATGCGTGGCTACGAGTCGATGACGCAGGCCGACCAGTCCTACGGGAACAAGGCGGAATTGACGGCCTTGCGGGGATACGAGAAGGCGCTGGGGGTCTTTTTGGAGGTGCAGAACCGCTATCCCGACTGGAATGTGTCCTTGTTGCGCTACCGTGTGGACTACTGCCGGAAGCGGATTGAGGAGATCAAGGAGGCGAACCGTCAGAATTTGGAGTATTTGACCCGCGAGGAGCTCTTCCAGCGCGTGCGGGATGCCGAGAGCGAGAGCCGCGTGGGGAAGGAGCGGATCCAGGCCCTGGAGAAGACCTTGGAGAAGGAGCGGCAGTCCCTGGAGCGCGCCCGTGGCGAGGCCGCGCAGATGGCCACCGCCGAGGAAAATCTGAAGATCCTCAAGAAGGACCGCGAGACCCTCCTGGCACAGGTGCGCACCCTCTCCGCACAACTGGAGGACGCCAAGGCCCGCCTCCAGCAGTCCGCTACCCCCGATCCCCGCCTGTCGCGCCTGGAGGAGCTCTCCGAACAGCAGCGGCGCTCCCAGGAGGAGCTGACGCGCGTGGGGCGGCTCCTGGAGCAGACCGCCGCCGCGCGGGACGAATTGCTGTCGCAGGCGCAGCGCGATGCGCAGTGGCGTCGGGAGGCGGAGGAGCGCGAGCGCGAGTTGCGTCGTGTGGCGGAGAGTGCGCGTCGTCAGCAGGAGAGTGCGGAGCTGGAGTTGCGGAAGGCGCAGGCGGGGCTGGAGTCCTTGGAGAATGCGAACCGCGAGCTCTCGAAGGCTCGCCAGTCGAGTGCCCAGGGCGTGCAGAAGGAGTTGGAGGAGACCAAGAGCCAGCTTCGCGCCCGCGAGGACCAATTGCAGTCCGCGCAGATGGAGTTGCTTTCTGCGCAGCGGCGGTTGCGCCAGGCGGAGGACTCCGCGACGCGTCTGGGGGAGGAGCTCTCGCAGGAGCGCATCCGTTCCCGCACCAGTGCCGACGCCGTCTCCGAGCAATTGCAGTCGGTGGGGCGTCTCCAGGCGGAGCACGCGGAGTTGTCGGACCAGGTGGCGCGTCAGAAGAGCGCGTTGGCGGCCAGCCAGGAGTTGCTGTCGGGCTTGGAGGCCTCCAGCCGTCAGCGGGAGGAGGAGCTCGCGGCGGCACAGGGGCGCGTGGCGGAATTGGAGAAGGCGCTTTTGGGGTCGCGCGAGGAGTGTGCGCAGGCGAAGGAGTCGTTGCGGCAGATCCAGGAGGCGTCCTCTGCCGCGGCGGGCATTCTGGCGAATGCGCGGGAGACCCAGCAGGAGTCCGAGGAGCTCCATCGCCGTCAGCGGGAGCAGGAGGCGGAGCTGTCGGGGCTGCGGGAGAAGCTGGATCAGTGCGAGAATGCGCGTGCGCGTCTGGAAGAGCAGCTGACGCGCCTGAGCGACGAGGGGCGTGCGCAGGATGCCGCTGTCTGGCAGGAGCGCGTCCAGGAGCTCCAGAAGTCGCTGGAGTCCTCCCAGAGCCGTCAGGCGGATTTGGAGGCGGCGTTGGTGCGTCGCAGCCAGGAGCAGCGCAGTTGGGAGCGCGAGCTGGAGGAGCTCCGGAAACAGCTCGCCGACGCCCAGAAGAATGTCGGCGCGGGTGCCGGTGCGAAAGCGGATGCCTCCTCGGAGGGCAGCGCGGCTGCGTCGTCTTCTGCTTCCGGGGTTCCTGCGGGGGCGTCTGCGGGTGTGCGTCCCGAGTCGGGTGTCGGCGAGGGCGGGATTTCCGCGTCGGACCAGGTATTGATTCGGGGCTTTTTGCGCCAGGCATTGGAGGCGGAGCAGCAGGGCAAGCGTGAGGGCGCCCGCTGGAACTACCAGCAGGCGCTGCGGCTCCAGCCCGATAATTTCCTGGCGCTGAAACGATTGGGTCTCATGGCGTCTGCGGATGGCAATGACGCCGAGGCCGCCGGATTCCTCTCCGCCGCGCTCCGAAAGGACCCCGATGACGCCGAGGCGCTCCTGGCGCTGGGATTCGCGCAGCTGCAGCTCAAGCAGCCCGAGTGGTCCCTGGCCACGCTCGCACGCGCCGCCGCGCTGGTTCCCCAGGAGGGCCGGACCGCGCGGCTCTTCGGCGAGGCGCTGGCCTCCATGGGCTGGCGGGAGGCCGCCGCCATCCAGCTGAAGAAGGCCTTCGCGCTGGAGGAAAAGGACGGCGAGGCCGCTTTCAATCTGGCGATGCTGCAGCTCACCCGCGCTTCCGAACTCCAGCTGGAGGCGCGAAAAGATCTCCCTAATCGACAGGCTTTGGAGCGATTGGCCGACCAACTTCGAAAGGATGGTCTACAGTGGTACCAAAGAGCGGTCGCTCTCGGCATCCAAGAAGACCCCCAGCTGGAAAAGGCGCTGGGCGCGCAGGCGCCAGCGCCTGCAGGCGCCCGTAGGGAGTAGGTTAAAGCGGTGTCGCGCGTGCTTTCCGAGCGCGAGTTCCGCAGGAAGATCTCCAAAGGACGGAGGGGCTTGCGCCCCCCGGACCCCCCGAATTGGTGGCTAGGCACTGCCTGCTAGCTGCTAATAGGGGGTGCGGGGGGGGGCTGCCCCCCGTCCTTTGGATACTCTTTGCATTCTGCGCCCCCCG
>CAVDSU010000141.1:0-4185 GCA_963611685.1 bacterium | reverse complement strand
ATTTAGTACCTAGTACTTAGTGGCTAGTGGTTAGTCTGTAAGGTGCCGCAGGCGCCCTTCCGCCGCTGGTACGGCGGTACTTGCGCGCCAATTTGGGCGCGCTCGGCGCAAGCCCACTGCAGAGTGGCCACACTTCCTCCTTCCTCCTTCCTCCTTCCTCCTTTTTTTACTCCTCCCCCTCCTCTTCTTGGAGGCGTTGGATTTCCTCGGCGGCATCGAGGACGCTGGTGGAGGAGCGTCGTCCGGGGGTTCCCCAGAGTCGCCGTCGTGCCTCCTCCAATGCCTTTTGGGAATCCAGGAGAGTCTTTTCGGTCTTTTCGAAGGAGTCCTGGAATTTCTCCAGGGACTGCACGAGTCGTGCGGCGGCCTTCTGGATTGCGCGGAGATTCCGACTGCAGCGGACATTTCCCCACGCCAGGCTGACCACCTTCAGGAACATCATGAAATTCATGGGCCCCACCAGCAGAATGTGCTTCTTTGCCGCATACTCCAGCAGTTCGGGGCAGGCCGACAGGGTGGACTGCAGGACCGCCTCGGAGGGAACGAACATCACCACATCCCCCACCACGGGAGCGCCCTGGTCCTCCCGGAGGAGCGCGACGTAGTCCTTCTTGACCAAATCGTCTATATGCTGCCGCATTGCCTGGAGGTGCGCCTTCCAGGCCTGCGCGCGTTCCGCGTCGTCCTGTGCGTCATGCCAGCGGCAATAGGCAGTGAAGCTGCATTTGCTGTCCACGACGAGCCGGGTGCCACTTTCGGGGAGGGCCACCACGCAATCGGGGATTCGTCGGGAGCCGCCTTCGGGGGCGGTCGCGAGGGAGCCGCGGGCATCGCGGATTGCCTGCTGAAGGAAGAACTGCGTGTTTTCCTGGAGTTCGGATTTTCGGAGGAGACTCGTCAGGACCTGTTCGCCGAAGAGTCCCTGTGACTTGGAGCCCGCGCAGAGGGTGCTGGTGAGCTTCTGGGCGCTTTCGCCGATGCTCTGGGCGCCGCGCATGAGCTCCGTCAGCTTTCCCTGGAGCCGTGCGCGTTCGGCGGCGTCATTGACGTGGCTCTGGCGGAGTTCCTTCGTCAGGGCATCCAAGGCGCCGCGATAGGGTGCCAGGAGGGCATTGAGTCCCTGTTCCTGCCGGCTGCGCAATTCTTCGCCCTGTTGGCGGAGTTGTTCGCTTGACAAGGAAGCGAAGGCCTCGCGGAGCTGTTGCGACTCCTGGTCGCGGCGTTGCCGTTCCTCCTGGAGCTCGTCGTGGGCGTGGCGGCGGGAGACATACCCCAGGCGTCCCAGGAGAAAGCCCACGGCCAATCCCAAGGCGGTTCCGAGAATCAGCATGACCCAGGAATCGTTCACGGCGCGTCCTCCGATTCTGCGGTCTTCGCCTTGCGGTCCTTGAGGACCCACCGCGAGAGGCCGACATATGCGGCCAGGAAGAGGGCGATTCCCAGGAGGATCCATCCGAAGTGGCTCGTCACCATCGCCTTTCCCTGCGTCACCAGCTGCGGGGGCGTCAGGTCTGCGGTGGAGTGTCCGATCCAATATCCAGCGCCGGCGAGGATGGCGTTCCAGATTCCGGCGCCCAGTGCGGTATAGAATGTGAAGGAGGCGAAGGGCATGCGGGAGAGTCCCGCAGGCAGGGAGATATACTGCCGGACCACGGGGAGCAGCCGACAGACGAAAGTCGCCGGTCCGCCGTATTCACGGAAGATCTCCTGGGAGCGTTCCAGGACCTCCGGCTTCAAGAAGAGATACTTTCCGTAACGGCGCAGCAGCGGCTCGCCCAGGCGCGCCGCCAGAAAATAGTTCACGTATGCGCCGGCCAGCGCCCCCAGGAGCCCGGCAATCAGAGCGAGCGCCAGATCCGCCTCGGGGATTCCCAGGGAGAGTGCGCCGCGCGCCGCCAGAAAGCCAGCAGGGATCATCACCACTTCGCTGGGAAAGGGAATGAAAGAGCTCTCCACTGCCATCAGCAGGAAGACCAGCGGATAGCCCCACATGCTGGCGTGGGCAAAGAGGCTCTCTACGATGCCGGAAAAGTCCATATCTGCGAAAGGGCATTCCTGCGCCCTCCCCCGCCCCGCACGGAATTCCATGGCTGGCGGTGCGCGAGAGAGAGGGCGCGTGGTGGGTTATGGCTAGAGTGCCTCCACGGAGATGCGGACGGTCAGGGCGTGGCTCTCGCCGGGCTTGAGAGTCTTTCCGTCGTAGTCCACATTGCAGTTCTCCACGCAGACCATATTGCGGTATTCCTCGTTGCCGAAATCGGGCATGCGCTGGGACTTCGCGATCCAGGGATTCCAGACCACGCCGGTATCGCTATTCTCCTTCTCGATGCGGATGCGTCGTCCCATGACGGGATCCAGGATATCGGCCTCTCCGGGGCAATGGAAGTATACGCGGTCGGTCTCGGCGGTGATGGTGACGTCGCCGGGCTGGGGATTGGGTGCGGGGGGCTCTGCGGGCGCCTTGTCCTTGAAGGCGCAGCCCTGGAATCCGGTGATGGAGAGATCGCGGCAATCGCCCACGGCGTAGTAGGAGTGCAGCGCCTGCTGGTAGGAGAATTCCTGGTCGCCGGTATTGGTGGTGGTCAGGGTCATCTCCAGCGCCTTCCCCACGCGAATCTTCATGGCAATGCGGAATGCATGGGGCCAGATGGCGCGGGTCTCGGGGGTGTCCTCCGCCTGGAGCTCCACCTCCGTCTGCTCATCGCCTAGCTCCTTCCAGGAAGCGACATTCCAGAAGACCTGCCGGATGAAGCCATGGGAGGTAGTGGCACCCGGGATCTTCGCGGGATCCGCGGGACCGAACCAGGGCCAGCAGATCGGCACGCCGCCACGGATGGCCTTGCCGACAGGGGTGTATTCCGACTTTTCGGAGAGGAAGAAGACCTCGCGATGCCCCGCGGGGATGAAGCTGAGCACGTGGGCGCCCATCAGGCAGATCTCACACCGCCCACCACGGTTCTGCACATGGATCTCGGGAAGGCCTCCACGGCCCGTCAACAGCTGAATCATAAAAAAATGGCTCCTCGCTTCAAAATTGGTTCGCGCACAGAAAATCGGGGAAACGCCCTCCCTCTGCGTAGCGGCGGGACGGCAGGGAGGAATATAGCGCACCGCAGGAACGCAGGCAGGAGAGACTGCGTGGCGACAGCCTCGCCTTTCCCCTTGCGGAATTCCAACGGAAACATTGCGAAATGGTAATGAAAATTCATATTATCCGGAATGTCCTGCCCGGCGCAACCCCTTTTCCAGCGGGCCGTATTTCTGAGGATTGGTGCGTTTTTTTATGTCAAATATTCCCTGCGAGGGAACAATAGAGTTTCATGGCGAGCCCCTCGCTCTTCCGTCCCTGGAGACCATTCTCCGGGAGGCGACTCTTCTGCGTGGGTCCACCTCCTTCGCCACGGGGGAGATCTACCGCTGGAATTACCAAGGGCGTGACTGGCTGGTGAAGACCTTCGCCCACAACGGATGGCTCTCCCGGCATCTTCCGGGAATGTTCTGCATGCGGAACGAGTGGCGGATTTTGACCACATTGCGGGACAATGGCGTGACCGCGGCCCCCGAGCCGCTGGCGTTTTTGGGAAAGGACACCATTGTCATGGAGTATCTCCACGGCCGGGAGCTGGAGAGCAGCAAATACTACCGCAGGACGGGCGAGGCGCCGCCTCCCCGGGAATTCTATCTTTCCCTGAAGGAGACCCTGGCGGCCCTCCACCAGAAGGGCTTCGCCCACGGCGACTTCCGGCGTGCGAACATCCTGGTGTCGGAGGACGGCAAGACGCCCCGGATCATCGACTGGGCCACCTGCATGGTCAACCACGGCGCAAAGAGCCTCCTCTTCCACGCCTTCCTGGGCTCCGATCAATTCTCCCTGGCGAAGATTCTCCAGGACGCCGACGAATCCATCCTCACCCCCGAGGAGCAAAAGAACATCCGGCCCTCCTGGTTCCTGCGCACAGGACGCTTCCTCCGACAAAATCTCTACCGGAAATTCATAAAGCCCGCCTTCCATGGAAAAAAAGGAGGAAGGAGGAAGAAGGAAGAAGGAAGGGAGTAGGTAGGAGGTTTTTTTGGTCGCTGCACGGCTCTTCCGCCGCTTTTAAGAGCGGCGGTACCAGTGCCGCGGCCTCAGCCGCGGAAGAGCGCCTGCGGCACCTTGCAGACTATCCACTAGCCACTAGTTGC
>CAVDSU010000140.1:0-4276 GCA_963611685.1 bacterium | reverse complement strand
GTCGCCCCTGTGGCTGCTACGACTCTAGACTTTTCTTTCGCACTACATGCCAAGAAGATCCATGATTTCGAACATGTTTTTCCTCCTTGATTTTATGAAAAGGCTCTCCCCCCACTTTGAAACCGCCTGACATCAGAGAGAGGGGGGGCATATCTCTCGCCATCCCGTCTAGTCCATATCGGGAAGGTCAGCCCAAGTCCGAATGGACCCGAACTTGACGTTTTCCTCCTCGGAGACCGCGCTGGCAGAGACGCTCCGCAGCGAATCGGTGAGCCACTTGAAGAACTGCTTGAACCGCAGTCCGCGCAGCTTCACGGGTCCCGGGGGAGGAAGAATCTGGCACATGACGGCGTGATTCACCCCACCTCCGACCTCGATTCCGATGTACTGAATCTTTCCCGCCTCGCCCTTTCGGCGCATCTGCTCCGCTGCGGTCTGCCAGTCGTCATTGGGACAGCCATCCGTCATGAGGATTACCCAGGGCTTGTAGCAACTGATGCCATTCTGCCGATAAAGTTGGCGGCGTTCTCTCAAATGGCGCGTTGCCATCTGCAGAGCGGCGCCCATGCAGGTCGAGCCGTCGGCTGTCAGCGTAGGAACATTCTCCACCACGTCGCAAATCGGCTTGAAGGGCACCAGGACCTGCGCACTGCTATCGAAGGCAATGACCTCCAATTCCACGCTCATGCTGGCCGCCTCGTCGGCGGAAGTCTCGCGGACGAATTGGTTCAGCCCTGCGTTAAGCTCCTGGATCGGCTGTCCGCACATGCTTCCGGACTTGTCCAGCATCAGGATGACCGGGCAGCGGGGAGCGGGATTGTTCACATCAAGGGAATTGTCATTAAAATCAAAATTTCTCATTGTTCTTTCCATGTTTGTCTGTTTTTCAAGAGGCGGAGCGGAGATTTTCTCCGCCCGCCACCATCATTAAGTGTCCTTGTCGCCGGCTTTTCCGGCGGTTCCGAATTTTTATCCCAAAAAATCTACACGTCCAGGGCCTGTGCCATGCTCGCGGTAGTAGTCGCTCCCGGGACCGGTCCCATGCCCCCAATGGCATTCACTCCCCTTGTCGCCGGCTTTTCCGGCGGTTCCGAAGAAATCCCTCCTCCTCCTTCCTCGGCATCCCGCCGGGTCCCCCCGGGGCGCCGGCTCATGGCGCCGTTCCGGCTCATGGCGCCCCCGTGGACGACGCCTGCTTGGGCGTGGTCTGGTTCTTTTCCGCGGGCGTCAGCGAATCGCGGAGGGGCGTCTTGTCCTTCGCCTTGTCTGCGCCGATCTGCTGCATGAACTTGAACAGCCCGACCTTCAGTTCCTCCAGCGTGGGGCGTGCCGACGGGTCGCCATGGCCATCCCGGAACGTCCGGATGAAGACGCTCTTGAGGGAGTACGTCACCCAGCTCCAGAGCCTGTACCAGTTGCTGTTGGGGAAGTTCACGTTGTTGCCCCCTCCCAGCGGACAGCGCCCCCGCCGCAAGTTCTCCTCGGGAGACGCGCATTCGCCCCTTGCCCTCATGTCGCGGTTGTCGTAGGGGTGCAGTCCGCACATGAGGATCTGGTAGGCAAGGATCGCCGTGCCGAATTCCACCTGGTGGGCTTCCCGGGGGCTGCGGAGCAGCGCCTTGTTCTTCAGGAGTTCCGGCGCCACGTGGGAGGCATAGTAGGTCGACGCAATGTGGGGCTGTCCGCCCTTTTGGCTCGGCACCTGGTAGCTGTCGCAGTCGATGAAGGACACGGCGAACTGGCCCTTCTCCTGGGACAGCAGGAAGTTGGCGGGATTGAAGTCGTTGACGTAGATCCCCATGTCCGCAAGGGCCTTGACCTTCTCGACCAGGTCCATGGCGATGGCCGCCAGGCCGCTGCGCCCCATGCCGGGGTATCTCCTGCTCACGTCGACGGGTCCGCCGAAGAGCTCGCGCAGGGACTTTCCCCCGCAGCGGCGCATGACGAATCCGATGAACTGCCGGCTGGACGCGTCGGCGCCGTCGTAGATGGGCAGGACGGGCCAGGCGCAGAACTTCATTGCCGCCTTGTCCTTCTCGTAGATGGCGCACATGTCCTGGATCCGCTCCTCCAGGGCCTTGCGCTTGGCGCCGTCCCGCAGGATCTCCCCCTTGTAGATCTTCGCCAGATAGCCCCGCTTCCCCGGAACAGAGTAGACCGTGCCCTCGCCGCCGGCGCCGACCTCCTCCTTGCCGCCGAGGGTCACCGCGCAACCCATGGGATCATATGCGCAGAAGGATCCGCCACGCGCTTCGCAGTCGCTGTCCTTGACCACGGCGTCAAGCCAGCCGCGTCCGGCGGCGGGGCTGCCGCCTTGCTGTCCGGCGGCGGAATCCGCCTGCGCGGAGGAGGCACTCTTGGCCCTGCTGCAGACAGAGCCTTTCCGGCTCCGCCTGACCGTGCTCGACCTCTTCGCATAGGAAGAGGGAGGCGTGGAGAAGCTGGAGGAGGAGCCGCTGCCGCTGCCGCCATCGTCGTCCATAAGGGACTTGATGCCTGCCCCAGCGGCCAATCCGATACCCCCAAAAATCAAACTCAAAAGCAAAGGATGCATTAGGTACTCCGATGTTTCAATGTGTATTTCAATTTGGCCCCTCCGCGGAGCCTGTTGGCCCCGGGAGGGGGATGCCCGCCTTCATTAAGGGGCCGGTCGACTATTTTTCCGCAGAGGCCATGGGAAAATGCAGATTCCTTCCCTTCCCGCCATTGACGGTCACCACTTCGCCATTGATGACCATGCCGGTCATCCGGCGGTCTGCCGCCTGCTTGAGCCAGGGATAGTTCTTCTGGTAGTCCCGGTACAGGTCATTGCTGACAATGACGCTACCGGGCCGGCGGTCCGCCACGCTGAGCAGGAAGGCGTCCGCCTGGACTCCCGCGGGGGCCTCCTTGAACTGCTCCTTCCGCTTGTACAGCCTCTGGAGCTGCGCGCCGGCGCCCGCCTTCTTCTCCAGGACGTGCCGTGCGCTGGCATCGAAGATGGCGATGTAGGAAATCCCCTGGCGGTCGAACTCGTCCGTAATCGCCAGGACGGGCTCCAGGCAGGGTCCGCGGTCCGTATTCCAATGCATGATGTTGGATCCGTCGAGCAGGTAGATGCATTCCTCGGAAGAGGGGGAGCCGCCGGACTTGGGCTGCCGGGGCGCCTCGCCGCGGGAGGAGTCGTGCACGCGCGTCCCGAGGGGGGAGCCGCCGGACTTGGGCTGCCGGGGCGCCTCGCCGCGGGAGGAGTCGTGCACGCGCGTCCCGAGGGGGGCCTGCGCTGTCCCATGCCAGGCGAGGCCGTCCGCCCGGAGGACCTTGTCCACCTCGGGGACGCCGTCTTCCGCAAGGCGGCGGACGACTTCGTCCTCGTAGCGTGTCGACACGTCCTCCGCCGCGGCTTCCAGGCTCTTGCACAGCCCGCCGAATGCGGGAACCACGACCTTGTCCCCGGCAAACGCCCGCAGGGCGGCCAGGTCGGGGGCGCTCCCCATGGCGATTGCGCGGCACTCCAGGGCCCCCGCCTCGCATTCGCGGCGAATTTGGGAAGCCACCGGGGCATATTCGTCCGAGGAGTTGCAGCCGTCCGTCAGCACAATCAGCTGCGGAGTGGCCACGCGCAGTCCCCTGCTCCTATACTCCTGCTCCCGGGCATGGATCCGCGACAGGGCGAGGGACAATGCGGCGCCGATCGGCGTGTCGCCCTTCGGGCGGATGTTGACCTTCAGCAGCGCGGACTCGGAAACCGGCACGAAGTCCTCCAGCATTCCGAAGTTCTCCCCCATGCTGACCGCAGCGACGTCGAGGAATGCCCCGGGGAACTGCGCCTCACGCATTCTTCCATAGAACTCCGCCAGGGCCTGCTTCATGTCCTGCAGCCCCCTCCCCCACATGCTGTGGGAGGTGTCCAGCACCAGCATGACCGCGCAATGGGGGACCAGGGCAGCCAGCGCCGTGGAGCCCGCATGCGCCTCGCGCACGGGCTCCTCCGCCACGATCTCCCCCTGGTCCGCATCGGATGCCTGCATGTCGCCGGCAGGCGTGGAATCAGCCACGTCCTCTACTCTGGAGTTGCTCCCTGACATCTCCTGGCCAACGACGTCCTCCCCTGCAATCCTAGAATCCTGTGCAAAAAAATTGAAGTCCATGTTCTCTTTCCGAATTTCGTGTCGTGTCATCTCTTGGTCGAAAAAATTGAAGTCCATGTTCTCTTTCCGAATTTTGTGTCGTGTCATCTCTTGGTCGACGGGCGAAGCGCCCGCCTTCACCCTCCATTAAGGGGTGAAATCCCCTG
>CAVDSU010000139.1:0-4287 GCA_963611685.1 bacterium | reverse complement strand
GCGAAACCCTGGCCTAACTTCCTCCTTCCTCCTTCCTCCTTCCTCCTTCCTCCTTCCTCCTTTTTTAGCGGTGGGGCGGCAGCCCCTCCGTCCTTTGGATATTCTCCCTGCTCCCTCCTCTCTTCCCTAGCGCTTTAGCGCCTTGGGTTTTCCGAAGATTTCGGAGTACAGGAGTGCTTTTTTGAGGGAGTCCTGGTTTTTGGGGAGTTCGAAGGCCAGCCGTTGTGCGGTTGTGGTCTTTGGGGTAGGGTGTGCGGGTGTGGTGGCGATATGTGCGTCTGCGTGGAGGGCGGCCTCCGAGGGGTGTTGGGGGAAGTCCGCGGGGGGCAGAGTGGGCTCCAGGTGTTCTTGCGCGTGTTCTATGGCGGGAGTGACGGCGCCCACGAGCGGAGAGCCGTGGGGCTCCGGAATGGGCGCTGCGTGGGATTCGCCCACGGGATCCCGCACCACCGTGATGGAGGACGTCCGCATGATGCCGCCGTTTGGCGTTTTCTCGTCGCGATGGGTTACCACGATGCGGTTTTGTCCCGGGACCGCCCGCTGGTTGCGGGAGACCCCGTGGTTGTTCGAGGGCGTGTGGGGGCGTCCGTAGGGATGCAGTCGGGAATACCCGTATTCGTCGGGGGATTTTCCGGCTTTCCGTCTTTTCTTCCTGAGGTCGGAGCTCAAGACCACGACCAGGAAAAATGCGATGAAAATGACGATTGGGGGCATTTTTCTAGGGGCGGGCGGGCTTTTCCGCTAGATTTGCTGGGGCTCTTCGCCGGCGATGGAACGCCGCATGTCGGTGTCGGAGCGCAGATTTTCCAGCTTGTAGTAGTCCATGACGCCCAGTTTCCCGCTCTTGAGGGCGGTGGCCATCGCCAGCGGGATCTCCGCCTGGGCCGCCACCACCTGCGCCTGCATCTCCTGCACCTTCGCTTTCATCTCCTGCTCGTAGGCGACCGCCGCCGCACGACGGACCTCCGCCGTGGCCTGCGCAACACGACGGTCCGCCTCCGCCTGGTCGGCCTGCAAACGAGCGCCGATGTTGTCGCCCACATCCACATCCGCGATGTCGATGGAGAGGATTTCGAAGGCGGTGCCGGAGTCCAGTCCCTTCTCCAGCAGTCGCTGGGAGATATTGTCGGGATTTTCGAGGACGGCGCTGTAGGAGGCGCTGGAGCCGATGGTGGTGACGATTCCCTCGCCCACGCGGGCGATGATGGTGTCTTCGGTGGCGCCGCCCACCAGCCGCTCCAAGTTGGTGCGCACGGTGACGCGGGCGCGGACCTTCACCTGGATGCCATCCTTGGCAACGGCGTCTAGGGTATCGCGCTCGCCGCCCTGCTTGGGACAGTCAATCACGCGGGGATTCACGCTGGTGCGCACGGCGTCCAGCACATCGCGTCCCGCCAGGTCAATGGCGGCGGCCTGCCGGAAGGTCAGGTGGATGGACGCCTTGTCTGCCGCCACCAGTGCATTGACCACGCGCTCTACATTGCCGTGCGCCATGTAGTGGCTCTCCAGATCGTCGGTGGTCACCGTGTCGATGCCCGCCTTCCGGATTTGGATGTAGCATCGCACGATGAGGCCGGAGGGCACATGGCGAAGGCTCATGATCAGAAGGCGCCAGAAGGAGATATGTGCGCCGGAGGCCTGCGCCTGCAGCCAGGTGCCGAAGTAGCTGAAGATGACGCCCAGCACAACAAAAGCCAGGAAGGCGAGGAAGATGACGAGGCAACCGAAGAGGAAGTCCATAGTGAAATGAGGAATGAGGAGTTAGGAATGTGGGAAGAAAAAGGAGGAAGGATCTCGCATTCGCCACGGCTGGACGCCGCGGTATTTGGTAGTCTTCCGGCGGAAGGGCGCCTGCGGCACCCTGCCAAATGGCTCCGTGCTAGCCGCTAATGGCGAACTGCGCGGCGCATGCCCCACGCGAGGGTCTTAGCGTTTCTTGGTTTTCTTGGTGCGGTCGATGACGCGGGTTTCCACGTGGTCGGTGACGGTTTTGCCGGGGGTGATGGTGATGCTTGCGTCCTTGATCTGGGTGGTTTCCACGGTGGGTTTCCCGAGGGATCCGCCCTGGGAACGCTGGTTTTCGGGAGGCACGGTGCCGGGCAGTGCCAGTTCGGGGGCCACCGCCACGGGGTGTTGGTCGATCTTCTGCCAGTTGGCCTGCCAGGCATTCTCCTGTTCGGGAGTGGGCTTGAAGGCGTCCAGTTGCAGGGCCTGGAGGGCCTGGTGGAGTGCCAGTCGGCTGAGAAGCTGCGTGGACTGTCCGTCGGGGGTGAATCCGAAGTCGGCCAGGTTATCGCGGAAGAAGTGCAGGTATTTGTAGGGTTGTGGGAGGATGCTGGCGGTCTCGGGGGTGATTCCGGCCTGCGCCTGGAAGATCCAGGCAGGCCAGGCCTCCTGGAGGAGCGGCAGTGCCTCCTGGGGGGCGCCGGCCTTCTGGAGTGCCAGGGCGGCCAGGGAAGCCACCATGGTGCGTTCGGCGGAGTAGGTCATGCTGGGCAGATCGGGATTGCAGCCGAACATGTCGGGGATGGGGGGCGCCATCTCCGCATCCTCGGTGGCGGCCAACGAGATCCGCGTGAGCTGTGCCAGTCGCTCCGGATTCTCCTTCGTGGCGTCCTGGGAGAGGAAGCGGACCAGCCAGGGCGCGGAGGCGGCGACGTCCAGATGCTTGACGGCGTCTTCGCCCAGGGAATTTCGGAGGACATCCAGGTTTTTGCGCAGATTTCCGGCCTCTTGTTCCGAGAGAAGCGGGAGGTGTTTTTGGAGTGCCAGGGCGGCGAGTGCGGCCTCTTCCAGCGGGATATTCTCTGCGGCATCCTCCAGGTCGTCCACGATGGGCTTTCGGGTGGGATACTCCACGGCGGGGATCACGCTGCCGGCGGGAGTCACCTGCTGGGAGAGATGGCGGTAGAGCTGCTGGAGTTCCGAAGCGCATTTTCGCCCCGTGGGATCCTGTGGCGGGAGCGCCTCGGAGAGCCGCTGGAAGACCAGGTATCCCAGCGCATTCGCACGGAGGGCGCTCACACGGGGCGGAATCTGGAATTCCGGGGAGTCCTCCTGGGGATCGTCCTCCACCAGCATGGCGTAGAGACGCAGGGAGGACTTCCGGCGCTTCTCCGAGACAATCATGCCATTTTCCAGCTTTTCGCCGGGATCCAGGTGCTTCACCGCCTTCAATAACGGCAACGTCGCCTTTCGCGCCGCTTCCAGAAGGGACGCCTTGGCATTCTTGTCGGCGACGGCCTCCCGGAGTTCCAGGAAGGCGTATGCCAGCGCCGCCTGGTCGGAGAGAGAGACCGCGCCGCCGGCCAAGCCGGAGATCCATTCGGGGAAGGGGACGGCGAGCGTGCCGTCCTCTTTCAGCAGTGTGGCGGTTTTCAGGGCGGCCTGGAGGGTCTCGTTGAGATCGGGTTGTGGGAGGAGCCGTGCGGTGTGTGCGCGGAAGAGCCGTCGGCAGCCCTGTGCGTCGGCGTAGTAGCTATCGGATTCGAAGAGCGTGGCCTTGAAGGGGATGTCGGTGGCGCCCATCTTCTGCCAGAGTCCCAGGGAGCTCCAGAGATTCGCCTCGGAGATCAGATTGCCCACCCGCGCCACGGAGAGCTGTCGCTGCGGCGTCATGAGATAGCGTCCCGTGAGCTGCTCGGGGGTGAAGGCGAAGGCGGAGGTGGGGTCGAAGGCGAGGCCCACGAGGCTGGAGAAGAGCAGCCGCGTGGAATTCACCTGGAATTTCGGAATCGCCACGGTGCTCTGCACCACATCCAGACGCAAGGCATCCCATTGCCCAGGATGGGAGAGCTTCTGCTTTACATTGGCGGGGAGCTGTCGCTTCTCCTGCTGCGCTAGGGAGACCTGCGCCTCCAAGTCCGCACGAATCGCCGCCTCGTATTCGGGACGACGCTTCTCCAGGATGGAAAGCAGCATTTCCAGCGTGGGGCCAAAGCCGTCTCCCACCGCATAGTAGGTCCGGGAGGGAAATTCGCCATCGCACAGAGTCAGGAAGAGCGCACGGGGGGCCTTGGAGGAGGAGGGGACCCTCTTCAGGATCTCCTTGGTCGGAGTGCCCTTCTTCAGCGCTCCTCGGAGATACCCCGTGAATTGCACTAGCTGCTCCTCCGAACAGTCCAGCGGCGTCCGCACATCCGGAAACCACGTCTGCGCAAAGAGGACCACGGGGAGGAGGAAGAGGGAAAGGAAGAGGGAACGCATCTTTTTATGAAAAAAGGAGGAAGGAGGATGGAGCCCGCCTTCGCCAAGGCTACGGCGGGTCTGCGAGAAGTGTGGCCAGGG
>CAVDSU010000138.1:0-4664 GCA_963611685.1 bacterium | reverse complement strand
GGATATCCCCCTGGCGAATGCCACTGCCTCTCCGGCCATGGATAGGAGTCAGCTCGAGGTCTGGCGTTTCGCGAATGACAAGTACGCAAAGCTGATTCTTGGTGAGATCAAAGGTGAACCCAAGAAGTGGATGAACGAAACCGGGAATGAACTTTTCGGTGTTCGTGCGGTTCCTGCCCAAGATGCCTCGCAGGGAACTCGTTTTGAAGATTAGTCCCTCTGTGACAGCAGCAGGTCTTCCTGCAGAGATCTGCTGCTGTTGTTCAATAATGTGTATGAAAAACTCAATGAATGTGTCTATGAAGAAATCTTTGATATTGTGTCTGCTTTTTTTCTTGATTTTAAGTCCTCTCCAGGCGCGGGATGACGCCGCCTGGCTGGCGTTGGCGCGGGAGAATGCCGTCAATGGCTTCATGACGGACGCCGACGAGTCGACAGAGGATGGCGTCTACTGCCTCATGCTCACGGAGATCCCGGACCTCCCCAATAAGTCTGCGGAAGTCGTTCTCAGCGAGACGATCTTGGAGGCGAAGCGGAACATGACTGCCTACGTGAAGGGCGAGACCATGTCTGCGTCGTCCAAGCTGGACATGCGGTCTGTGACTCAGACGGTGAATGGCGAAGTGCAGAAGACGAATGTCAAAAGCCTTGAGAAGAAGATTCAGAGCAAGGTCAATTCCCTGGTGAAGTGCATCAAGATTGTTGGGCAGGTCTCGGCGAATGACAAGACCTTCGTCGTGTGCCTGACCTGCGAGAAATTCGAGGACATGACGGCGAAATTGGAGGCGGCCCAGGCGCAATATGGCGAGGAGGGTGTGGTCTCTTCTGTCGGCGAGGCCTCGAGCCGCGAGCTCGCGGTCCAGAAGGCGATCCGCGGCGCGGTGGAGCAGGTCCTGGGGACGGTTGTGATTGGCTACGACAAGGCGGGGAGTAACGAGGATTTTGCAAGCAAGGTCTTTGCCGGCACGAATGGCGTCGTGGACCAATACCGCATTCTTCTGGAGGCTGATTGCAGCATGGGAACCCGTGTGGAGATTGTGGCGAAGGTCTCCAAGAAGAATCTTCTCGACAGCTACACGAACTACATGAAGTTTTTGGGAGACCCCGCCTTCTACGTCCAGTGCGACTCCCCCGATCTCGCTTCCCATTTCTCCGACTTCTTCATGGATCTGGGGATCCGGATCGCAATGACCCCGGAAGAGGCGCAGTATATCATCTGCTGCACGGGCGTCTTCCGCAGTGTGTCGCACCCCATTGAACGCGACAAGCAGGGCGTACAGCTCTCTCTGCGCTTCCAGGTCATGGAGGCCACCGGCGGAGAGGCACTGATCGATATGACCAATGACCCGAGAAAATCGGCGTGCTTCGTTGGCAATAATCCCGAACGCCAGATGGAGATCTGCGCAGCAAAGGCCTTCAAGCAAATGAAGAAGCCCCTGCATGAACGAATCCAGAAGATGGTCGAGAAACTGGTTGGTCGAAAAATGGAAGAGGCCGCGGCGGGTGCCGCTGCCGAGGATTAGAGCATCCGTTAACACAAAACAACAAGGGAAAAACAACATGAAAAAGTGGTTTTCATTGTTCCTGGCTGCCGCTATGGCAGTTGGTTTGAATGCACAGGAGTTCGGAAGCGAGGCAACCGCGGAGGAGGCCGCACCCGTCGGCTCCGGCGAGGCTGTGCAGGAAGTGCAAAAGGTCATGGAGGAAGAGCCGGCTCCTGCTCCTACGGCAAAGGAAATGATTGAAGATTATTTCAATAGCAAGGAGAATTGGACAAAAGGTTACAATGAAGAAACGGATCAAATTATTGTCACATCAACTATTGAATTTGATGTGAAGAATCCAAAGGTTTCAGCTGATTTTCTGGATCTTCGAAAGGAAAAAATGTCAGAGTTGCTTTTGATGGCAAAATCGAAGATTATTGAAACGATTATGAGTCAAATGTCTGGTGAACGGATTCTTAATGTCCCTGGAAATCCCATTGCCAAACAGGTTGAAAAAGAGTATAAGGAAGTGAATAAAGCGTTGGCGGATGCTCTGGAGCAGATTGCAATTCTTGATGCGGATTTTGCCGAAGCTGCGAAAGAAAAGGGAACCGTTAGCGCAAGTGAACTTTTGGCTACTGTCTCTTCTTGGTTCACAAGATCAGATGGGGAAAACATTGCGGCGTCATACGACGCAGACAAGAAGGAACGTTATGAAAATTTGAAGCAACAGGTGCGTGATGCAGAGCAGCAATATGCTGAACTTTCGGAAAAGGCAGAGGAGATTAAGGGAACCATTTCAAAAGAAATGAAGACTTCTCTTTCTCGCCTCTCTCAGATGCCAATTTACGGATGCACTGTGCTTCAGCAGGCGGAGAGCATTCGGGAAAAGAATGGAAAATTCAAGTATCAAATAGCGATTCTGTACTCTTGGAGCGGTGAAATGCAGAAGGCAGCGGGTCAGATTCTGCAAGGTGAAAGCATCCGGTTTAATCCTGGCAAGAAATCCGTCAAGAAGTGGATTAGCGACAAGGCCAAAAAAGGTGTTCTGAGTCAGTGGATTGGTCCTCGTCAGTTTATTGACGACAAGGGCAATATGTGGTTCCTTGGTATTGCGTGCTCTCCCGTGGATGAAGATGACGCGGACCAGAATGTTGCGAATGAGGAAATGGCAGGGTTGGAAGCTGCCGCGGAGGTCATGTTTGCACTTTATTCGGATGCTTCATCTTCGAAGACTCTTGAAAAGCTGGCGCAGACGCGTCGTGGCGCAGATGGTGAAGCGGATACGAAAGTTTTCAAGGATTACTCCAAGACCCAGTCTGAATCTTTTAAGAATATTCAGATTGCAGGCAATACTGAGCTGTGGAGTGGTGAAGTGCGCCATGTGCCTTCTGGACTTGACATGCATGTTGTTGTTTATGGTGTTAACAGCGGTAGCGTGAAATCCTTGAAAGCCATTCAGGCCCGTGCAGTGGCACTCGGAATTGAGGTGAATACTGCTCAAGAGCGTGAGCGTGGTCGTCAGGCGCAGTTTAGAGCTGATTTCGAGGCCTCCAAGAATAATGCGGCTGCTCGTGCAGAAGGGGCTCGGCAGGCGAAAAGTGAGGTGCAAGCGGAACGCGCCAAGCTTGCCGCGGAGCGTGCTGCCCAGAAAAAGGCTGCCCAGAATTCCTTCCAGAAATCTTCATCCCCCTCTGATGGTGGATATAAGACGAGTGGTCAGCTCCAGGCCGGAAGCATGATGTTCATAGATGACGATGAGGAATAGTCGTTAGTGAGTGATGGAGTGAACGCATGAAAGAAAAAATCTTGTCATATTTGCTTGTCTGTTTTTTGTTTCAGCAGACAGTCTTTTATGCGTTCACTCCAGACGAGGCACGGAATGTTTTTAAGCAAAGTGTTTGCTCCAGTAAAAATTCTTTTTTTGAAAATGGCGGGTATATTTTTCAGGTAGTAAAATGGAGTGACGAAGGAGACGATTTGTCTGAAGACCGCGAAATGCGGGAATTACAGGCGCAACAGGAGGGGCTGGAAAAATATTTGTTACCGAAGGTAGCTATACCATGGGAACTTCCGTTTTGCTCAGCCTTGAATTCGTGGTTTATTCCATCAAATAAGGTTCTGAATTATAGTTTCTCAAAGATTGAATCTTGTATTGTAAAAGATGAGGAAAAACAGAACGAGCACACTATTGTTGTTGCATATGATGCAGAGCCCTTGCACAGGGAGAAGTCTCGGATTGCTGCGGAGTACAACGCGAAGATTGAGGCTTTGAAGACTCGCACGGATGCCGAGTGGGGGAAGGCGTTGGCGGAGGTCTATGAAAAGCACTTTCCAATGTC
Organism: bacterium; assembly: GCA_963611685.1. Lineage (GTDB taxonomy): Bacteria > Verrucomicrobiota > Lentisphaeria > Oligosphaerales > Oligosphaeraceae > UBA1724. The sequence goes on along the minus strand of CAVDSU010000138.1, from coordinate 838 downwards.
CGAGGACAAGAGACTATTCCTGTTCAATCTCGGCTGTCCGATTGTGTCTTGGCTTGATCCGGAGATCTCGGTGGGGAGGGACGATCTCGTGAAGCGCGGAGACAAGGCCTCTTCGGAGCTTCTGCAATTGCTGGACTGGACTCCGTCAAAGGGCTCGGTCTTTGAGGAGCATCCCAAGTTGACTTGGGGAAGTCAGCAAAAGGGTGGCAGTGGGGTTTTCTTCCCGCGTTGGAAGGGCGACGACGGTGGTGCGTTTGACGATGCCGTGAGACTCTATAAAAAGGGCAAGGATATCCCCCGCATTATTGGCTTGCTTGCGAAGTCCATTTCCGCTTCCCCCATTGGCACAGAGAAGTGGCAATACCTAGGTGGCGTTCTAAATGCATCCGGAAAATATCAGGATGCCGTCATCGCCTATATGCAGTCTTTGCGACAGGATCCCTCGAATAGCTACTCCTGGAAAGGTCTGGCAAAGGCTTTGGAGAAAGCCGGCTATCCGGAAAATGCGAAGGGGGTTACGTGGTATTTGAGGATGCAAGGCATTCTCAAGTGATTGTGTAACTCGCTTCTGCAGGGTGGCTAAAATCATGCAAAGAGCGGAGATTCGTTCGTATTCCAGGGCAAGCATAGCATTTTTGTTGTGTCTTTGGCTGTTTTTGTGTGGTTGCCATCGTGGAGATGAGGGGGTGGGTGCTCGTGGTGAAGGCGCCTTTTGTCCCACGGAGGAATTTCGTGAGAGTTATGCGCCCATTCAGCGTGCCTTGCGGGATGGTGGGGCTTATGACATAGAGAAGACGATTCGGGTGATGTATGCGCTGGAGCAGTTGCAGTCAAAGGA
>CAVDSU010000137.1:0-4766 GCA_963611685.1 bacterium | reverse complement strand
CTTCCTCCTTCCTCCTTCCTCCTTTTTGGAGCCCTGGCTCCTTCCTCCTTCCTCCTTTTTGGAGCCCTGGCTCCTTCCTCCTTCCTCCTTCCTCCTTTTTTGCATTTCCGATGCACCAGCTCACCTCTCATTTGCTTCTCTACAGCAACCTCGCGCGGGAGAACACGATCCTAGCGCGGATTGCGTCCATTCACCGTGAGGCGCTCCAGGGCGAGACTCCCCGCGAGGTATTGGTGCAGCGGCTGTTTCGGCAGGTGAAGCGGCTTTTGGATCTGGCCACTCTCTGCGGCTTCGACAAGAACCTCTGGCACAACTACATCGCCTACCTCCTGGCCACCGACGAGAACTCCTTCACCCTCACTTGCGAACGGGTGGGCGCCACTCCCAATGCCAGTGTCAACCTCTTCGCCATCCAGGACTTCGAGGTCATCCAGAAGCTCTTCTTCTTCGACTTCCGCTCCCTGGAAGAGACCCTGGGCGTGGACTGCTTCTCCATCCTGGGGGACTACCACGCCATCCCCAAGCGCGCGGGCGCCTACAACCGCGGCATCAGCCAGCGGGTACAGGCATTGAGCCTCGCACTGGAAAAGTGCGCCACACCCGCCGCATTCTTCCAGGTGGTCACCGATTTCTACCGGGTGCACGGCGTGGGACAATTCGCCCTCAACCAGGCATTCCGCGTCCGCAAAGAGCAAGAGAAGCCCCTGGAACTGCTGCCGGTCAGCAATCTGGACAACACGGGGCTGGACGCACTGGTGGGCTACGAGTGCCAGAAGGCGCTGCTGAAGGAGAACACGCTGGCGTTCCTGGCGGGCAAGCACGCCAACAATGTCCTTCTCTACGGCGACAGCGGCACCGGAAAGTCCACCAGCGTCAAGGCGCTGGTCCATGACTACGGCGACATGGGCCTCCGCATGATCGAGATCTACAAGCACCAATTCCAGATGCTCCCGGAGCTGGTCTCACGCGTCAAGAACCGCCGCTATCGCTTCATCCTGGTGCTGGACGACCTCTCCTTTGAGGAAAACGAGGTGGAATACAAGTATCTCAAGGCCGTCATCGAGGGCGGCGTGGAGAGCAAGCCCGAGAATCTCCTGGTCTACGCCACCAGCAACCGCCGCCATCTGGTCCGCGAAAAGTGGTCCGACCGGGACGACATGCAGCACGACGGCGACATCCACCGCTCCGACACCATGGAGGAGAAGCTCTCTCTGGCCGAGCGCTTCGGGCTGGCGATCCTCTACGGCAATCCCTCCAAGAAGGAATACGAGGCGATCCTGCAGTCTCTGGCCGAGCGCGCCGGCATCGAGCTGACCCCCGAACGGCTGTCGCTGGCCACCCAATGGGAGATCCAGCACGGCGGATTCTCTGGGCGAACCGCACAGCAGTTCATCCACTCCCTGGAGGGAAAGGAGGAGTAGCCCGCCCGCCCCGAGGAATGGCGCGGCAGGCGAAAGATATATTTGCCGTCCTGCCGATCCTCCCTCTTCCCCACACCCACTTCCCTGAGTCCAAGAAGCCATGAGCCCTGTCCTGATAGCCTTGCTGATTGCCCTCCTGAGCGGTTTTATGAGCGGCGTGGGGGGCGTCGGCTACAAGGTGGCAAACCGCGGAAGAATCTCCACTCTCCAGGCAGCCGCCACCATCTCCATCTTCGGACTCGCTTTCTTCACATATCGCGCATTCGCACTCGGCGAGTGGAGTCAGACCGACTGGCGCATCGTCGCCATGGGACTGGCCTCCGGATTGGGACAGTATCTGGCGCTGGTGCTCTTCGCATGGTCCCTGAAACGCCTGCCGCTCTCCCTGGTATGGTGCGCAAACGGCATGGAGTTCATGCCCGTCATCCTGGCATCCTGGCTCTTCTTCGGAGAAGAGATGTCCGTCTGGCGCTGGCTCGGACTGGCCGCGCTGCTGGGGGCCATCGTGGTCACCTCCTTCTTCGGAGAGGCGGACGAGAATGACCGCGCGGAGGACGGCGCACAGCCCAAAAGGCCGCCCGTCTATGTCTTCATGGCGGTGCTCGTCGCCATGCCGGTCTTCTTCGGAATGCTGGACACCTGCATGAAGTGGGGATGCCAGATCGCCGCCACCGGCGAGGGCGCCGGCTCCATCATGGAGGCCGGGCAGAATGTCTTCATGGCGCTGGTCTACCTGGTGATGGTAATCACCTGCGCCATCCACATCACTGCCGAAAAGGCCTGGAACATGACCCGACTGGGCGGCTTCGGATGCGTCCTGGCCGCCGTCCCTACGGTCGCCTTCTTCGGACTGAAGCTGGTCATCGTCGGCGACGCCCCCGCAACCGTCACCTTCGCCCTCACGAGCTCCACCTCCATGGTCACCGCCGCACTCCTCTCTAGCCTCTTCCTTAAGGAAAAACGAAACGCCTGCTGGTATACCACCCTCGCACTCTGCCTCGTCGCAATCCTCCTGATCAGCGAGGTCTTCCTCCTGCCATTCCAAAAGTGACGACAGCGCAAGGCGGACTACGACGCGAAAACAACAACAGCGCGTGGTTTCCAGAACGAGCCGGGCTCCCTTCTAGGAGTCCGGTTTTTTTGATGAAAATTCCGGTTGTTAGTGAAATTTTGAGGGGCTCGCGTTATTTTTAAAGAGAAGGGCTTTCGGGAATCCGTCTGCATTCGGGACGGGGAAGATTCAGCGTTTATGGCGCAAGGTGCCGAAAGGGGCGCTGCCGGGAGTGTTCGTGTTAAAGGAAACAGAGGAGAAGACAATGGAAGAGTTGAAAGAGACGCAGACGTCGCAGGAGAAGACCAAGTATTCCGCGAAGTACCTGGTGGTGGATTTGTCGGGTGGGGAAAAGGCGGAGATGTACCCCGTCCGCGGGACCAATGCGGATCCCTGGGAGCGCAAGCAGGTCTGCCGGACGACGGAGCTGTGGCTGCGGCGGATCCCCGGCGGCGTAGTCCACATGGGGCCCCTGCAGTACGGATGGCGACAGCCCCAGTGCGTCACGCTGCAGGACTACTATCTCGGAATCCTGCAGTGCACTTGGGAGCAATGCGACCAGGTGATGGGATTGAACTGGGAGAAAGGGTATGAGTTGATAAGGGGGCGGGGCGTCACAAATGCCTTCATCCGCGGAAACGATTGCACTATCTGGGATCCCGTGTCGCCGACGTCTTTCTTGGGACGCCTCCGCGCAAAGACGGGACTGCCCTTCGAATTGCCCACCGATGCACAGGTGGAGTACGCCTGCCGCCTGCAGGCGGATGGCGTCACCGTGGAAACGGTGGAACAACGGGCCCCCTCCGGGGACGATCCCGAGGATCCGCGGACGGGACTGGGGCTGTTGGACATGCGGGGGAATGACCGCTGGGAGTGGTGCCTCCCCGTCGACGCGCCGAAGACCCGCCCGGTAATGAAGATCCCCCCCTTCTTGTTCTTGTCAAATCTCATAGACAAGCTTTTCAACAAGACGATCGCCCATGATCCGTCTGCAGATGATTACCATGTCGGGAACTGCGGGAACTGGAACAACTACAATCGAGTGTTCGGGTACTTCCATGGCGTCTTTGCCCAAAGGGAGTATGAGGATCGCATGCACAATCTCGCTTTCCGGGTGTGTCTGCCCACTACCCCAGAGGGGGACTCACTCCGCCCCGGCGCTCCCTACGAGGGGTAGAAGCGAGCACGGTGAGGAGCACAAGGCCGGCACCCCCCCGGAAAAAGGGAGAGAGGGGAGGGGGCTTCGCCGGGAGGGAGGGGGACAGGCAAAGACCTCTGCCGGGGGAAGGAGCTAGGCAAGGAGGGCGGCGGTGGCTGCCGAGGAGGGCGGTGTATGCGTGTCGTGGGAGGAGGGACCGTTTTCGAATCGGGGGTTTCTCCGGGTGGAAAAGTCGGGTGAGGGGGATATATTAACGGGATTTCCGCTTCACCGGCCGGTGACCTGGGCCTCCTTCGCTTCCCGCGACCCCCGCGGCGCGGTCGTATGCCGTCGGGGCAGAGGCGTTCCTTTCCACTGGGATGGTAGCTCAGTCGGTAGAGCATTGCACTTTTAATGCAGTGGTCACGGGTTCGAATCCCGTCCATCCCACCATTTTTTGATCTGTAAAAAAAATAAATCCAACCATTTAGTTCAGCGAGGTAGCAATCATGGGAGCAGTCTGCGAGATTTGCGGCAAGCACAAGGTCAGCGGCGGTCACATCACCCGTCGTGGTCTGGCAAAGAAGAAGGGCGGTATCGGTATGCACGTGGTGAAGAACACCAAGCGCGAGTTCAAGCCGAACCTGAAGAACGTCCGCGCCATCGTGGACGGCGAGGTGAAGCGCATCACGGTCTGCACCGCCTGCATCCGCTCCGGAAAGGTGGAGAAGCCCTGATTCCTGAAATCCTTTTCTAGCGACAATCAATAGGGCCCTCGAACCCTGATTCGCTTCCGGCAAAGACGGCCACGGTGTATACTGCGGTCGTCTTTTTCGTACCGCCACTGTCGGAAGAATCCGGAATTGTCCCCAATAGACACTAGGTTTGCGCTTTTGTCTTTTGCACAGCGCGTGTCTTCCTAGTCGTAGTTTCGCAGGAAGATCTCCAAAGGACGGAGGGGCTGCCGCCCCCCGCACCCCCCCGAATTAGTACTTAGCCATTAGCGGCTAGTGGCTAGTCTGCAAGGCGCCGCAGGCGCTCTTCCGCCCCGGTTGGGGCGGTACGGTACCGCCTTCGAAAGCGCTATTAGCCAAAGACGGCTCTTCCCTAGCCGAAAACCAACCAAAGGACGGAGGGGCTTGCGCCCCCCGTGCCC
>CAVDSU010000136.1:0-4770 GCA_963611685.1 bacterium | reverse complement strand
GGGTTTCGCCTGCGAAACCCTGGCCTAACTTCCTCCTTCCTCCTTCCTCCTTCCTCCTTTTTTTAAAGATGCGCCTTCTCTCTCCCTTTGATTTGCCGCGCTTTCCGGCCTTTTTGCCGGGGAGGATCCTTCCGGGTCCCATGGAGGGCGTGACCACGGGGGCATTCTTGAAATTGCTCACGGAGCGCGGGTGGGTGCGGGTCTGGTGGACGCCCTTCTTGCGGATTTCGGAGGGCGTGCCGCGGGTCGCGCGGCTGAAGGCGTGGCTGGAGCCGTACCTCTCCACGGGGCTGCCGGTGATTGCGCAGATCATGGGCGTACACACGGGTCGCCTGGTGGAATCAGCGAGGCGCCTCCGGGCGCTGGGGGCCGCTGCCATCGACCTGAATTGCGCCTGTCCCAGCGACATCGTGGTGGGCAATGGCGCCGGCGGCGGGCGTCTCCGGGAGCCCGAATGGATCCGCGAGACCCTCCGCGCCCTGCGGGAATCCCTGGACTGCCCGCTGGGCGTGAAGCTCCGCAGCGGCTTCGACTCGCCACAGGAATTTTCGCAGACGCTGGCGCCGATCCTCCAGGAGGGCACAGTCGACTTTTTCACGCTCCATTATCGTACGGTAAAGGAGGGCTACCGGGAGATCGCCGGCGGATGGTCGCGCCTCAAGGAGGCCCGTCGCCTTCTGCCGGATCTCCCCATGATCGGCTCCGGCGATCTCTGGACCGTCCAGGACATCCGCCGCATGGCGGAAGAATGCCAAGTGGACGCCGTTGCGCCCGCCCGCGGGCTCCTGCGAAATCCGCGGCTGCTCCGGGATGCGGAGGCGTTCCTCCGCGGCGAGGAGCCCCCCGCCCTGGATCTCAACGACCGACTGGCGTTGCTCCAGGACTTTCGGGAACACGGCACCCCGCTGGGATTCCTCCTGCAAATGGCCGCCAATCTCCTCCAAAAGGACTCCCCCGAATTCCGGGCGTTCCTCCAAAAGGCCCTGTCCGACTCCGCCAGCGGCAGACAATCCGAATTCCTGCAATGAACAGCACAATACCCTTCCATGTCGTCCTCGTGGCGCCGGAAATCCCCCAGAACACCGGCACCATCGGCAGACTCTGCGTCAACACCGACGCACACCTCCATCTCATCGAGCCACTGGGCTTCCTCATCGACGACACACACCTTCGCCGCGCGGGATTGGACTACTGGCCCTACCTGAAATGGAATCTCTGGAAGGACTGGGACGCCTTCCTGGAGGGCGCCAAGCCCACGCGGCTGGTCTTCCTCTCCTCCAAGACAAAGCAGAGCCTCTACGATCTCCAGATCCAGCCCGGAGACTTCTTCGTCTTCGGAAATGAACAGCACGGCCTCCCGACGGATTTCTACGAGCGATACAAAGCACAGCTCTTCACCATCCCCATGCCCGGCGAACACGCCCGCTGCCACAATCTGGCAAACGCCGCCTCCATCGCACTCTACGAAGGACTCCGACAGACCCAATTCGCAAAATGACCCCACAAGCCCTCACCCTCCGCAACGGCGCCAAAATCCCCGCACTGGGCTTCGGCGTCTTCCAAATCCCGCCCGGCGAAGACACCGAACGCGCCGTCCTGCAGGCGCTCGAGGCCGGCTATCGGCACATCGATACCGCCGCCGCCTACCAGAACGAGGCCTCCGTGGGACGCGCAGTCCGCGCTTCCGGCATCCCCCGCGAAGAGCTCTTCATCACCTCGAAGCTCTGGCTCCAGGACTTCGGCTACGAACCCGCGAAAAAGGGCATCGAGACCGCCCTGCGGCTCCTCGATCTGGAATACCTCGATCTCTATCTGCTCCACCAGCCATACCTGGACACCCCCGGCGCCTGGCGCGCCATGGAGGAATACCAGTCGAAGGGACTCCTGCGCTCCCTGGGCGTCAGCAACTTCACCGTCCGCTTCCTCGACGAATTCCTGCCTAGAGTCTCCAGCGTCCCCGTGGTGAACCAGGTGGAGTGCAATCCCTTCCAGCAACAGAAACCCCTGCGCGCCCGCATGGACGAACTCGGCATCCGACTGGAAAGCTGGTATCCCCTGGGGCACGGAGACCCCGAACTCCTGCAAAACCCCGTGCTTGCCCAGATTGCACAGACTCACCACCGAAGCGTCTCACAGGTCATCCTCCGCTGGCATCTGCAGGAGGGCTTCGTCGCCCTCCCGAAGTCCACCAACCCCGCACACATCCGCGAAAACCTGGATTTGGATTTCACCCTGTCTGAAGAGGAAATGCAGCGCATTCGCGCCCTGGACACCGGAAAGGGCTACCGCAATCCCGAGGATCCCGGCATCGCAGAACACCTCCTGGAAAAGTATAAGATCCACCCGTAGAAAAAAGGAGAATCCCCCCATGAAATCCCTCTCCCTATTCCTCTGCCTCCTCCTGGCACTGCTCGTCCTGACGCCCGCCTGCGCACAGGAAGACACCCCCGCACAACAAAACGCACCCGCGGAGCTGCTCCCACACCAGCTCCCCAATGACGCACAGGGCCCCGTCGTCTACTTCACCCGCGAGATCTCCGCCGACGGGCTCCTCCGCGCCTTCCGGGCATTGAACTGGACTCCCACGGAGAAGGTGGGCGTGAAGATCAGTACCGGCGAATCCGCCAAGTCCAACCACCTGCGCCCCGAGCTCATCGGACCCCTGGTGAAGTCCATCCACGGCACGCTGGTGGAGTGCAACACCGCCTACGGCGGAAACCGCTCCACCCCGGAACACCACCACAATGTGGTCAAGGAACGCGGATACCTCGACATCGCACCCTTCGATCTCCTCGACGAGGAGAACTACACCACCCTCCCCATCCCCTTCGGAAAGGTCATCCACGAGGACTACGTGGGATCGCACTTCCCCAACTACACCTCATACCTCGTCCTCTCACATTTCAAGGGACACGCCATGGCCGGATTCGGCGGCGCACTAAAAAATCTCTCCATCGGCTTCGCCAGCGGCACCGCCGTGGAAAAGTCCGGAAAGGCCTGGATACACTCCGGCGGCAAAAGCGCCACCTCCTGGCGCGGCGGCGACCAGACCGATTTCCTGGAGGCAATGGGCGAGGCCGCACTCGCCGTCTGCATGGCAATGAATGACGGCAAGAACATCGCCTTCGTCAATGTCATGAACCGACTCAGCGTGGACTGCGATTGCAACGGAAATCCCGCCGAACCCGATATGCACGACATCGGAGTGCTTTCCTCCACCGACCCCCTCGCGCTCGACCAGGCATGCATGGACCTCGTCTGGAAGGCAGAAGACTCCGCAAGCCTAAAGGCACGCGTCGACCGACAGGACGGACGACATATCCTCGACTACACCGACTCCCTCAAGATCTACCACCGAAACTATAAGCTGGTCGACCTCGACGCACGATAACCGCCGCGCACCCAATCCCCCCAACAACCCTACAGGGCTCCTTGTTCGATGCCGAGGCATCGCGCGAGGAGCCCTGCGGTGTTTTGGTGGAGGACGAGCGTCGCCTGGTCGTCCATCCAGGTCTCGTCGCGGTTCAGGATGACGAGGGGCGCGTTTGCGGGTCGTTGGGAGGGGAGATAGGATGCGGGCATGACCTGCAGCGAGGTGCCCAGTACCACCGCCAGGTCACAGTGTGAGAATGCCTCCATGGCGCTCGTGAAATCGCGTTGTGGGAGATCCTCTCCGAAGAAGACGATATCGGGTCGGAGGGGATGGCTGCAGTGCGGGCATCGCGGCATATCGCCGGTCTTCATGACGGCGAGGAATTCCTCGCTGCGGCAAGAGAATCCGCATTGGGGGCAAGAGAGGGTCTCCATGGTCCCGTGAAGCGTGCAGACCCTGCGGGAGCCCGCCCGCTGGTGGAGAACATCGATATTCTGGGTGGCCACACACACCTCCTTCTCCCAGGGCACGCGCTCCAATGCCGCCAACGCCAAATGCCCGCCGTTGGGCTTCGCCGACAACACCTCCTGGTAGAAGGGACCTATCGCACGCCAGAAGTGCTCCGGACGCGCCAAGAAGGTCTCTAGCTCGAAAATGTCCTCGCCAACCGTCTCGTATAGGCCGCCCGGCGACCGAAAGTCCGGGATGCCACTCTCCGTGGACATCCCCGCGCCCGTCAAAACCGCAATCCGACGAGCCCCCCGCAACAACTCCTGCAACCGAAACTCCTCTTCCCGCAAGACAATCTCCGACATCCTCTTGGACTCCTAACAAAAAAATTCTCGCAAACACCCCCCCCCGACGGTCTCCTAATCTAGCCGCAGAATTCGGGGCATTCTGTGGTTGGGGAGGGAACCACTGAAGAACACGGAAGCCGCTCGCGCGGACACGGAAGCACACCGAAGGGTGTTCTTTTATCCTTTCTGTGCCGGCACCAGCCGTTTCTGTGTCTTCAGTGATTGGGGGTTAACCACCGAAGGCACAAAAGCCGCTCGCGCGGACACGGAATACACAGAAAAAATTTTTCTGTTTCGGCACCAGCCGTTTCTGTGTCTTCAGTGATTGGGGTTTAACCACCGAAGGCACAAAAGCCGCTCGCGCGGACACGGAATACACAGAAAAAATTTTTCTGTTTCGGCACCAGCCGTTTCTGTGTCTTCAGTGATTGGGGTTTAACCACCGAAGGCACAAAAGCCGCTCGCGCGGACACGGAATACACAGAAAAAATTTTCTGTGTCGGCACCAGCCGTTTCTGTGTCTTCAGTGGTTGGGGTTAGCCATGCATTGCCCATTGCCCATTGCCCATTGCCCATTGCACATTGCACATTGCACATTGC
>CAVDSU010000135.1:0-4917 GCA_963611685.1 bacterium | reverse complement strand
GGGCGGGGGCGGGGTGCGGGTATCCAGCGCCATGGGGTGCTATGCCTCCCGTCCGAAGGGGGAGAGGTCGCGGAGATTCCGGATGATGGGCGGCAGGACCTCCAGCACGGTGTCGATCTCCTTGTCGGTGGTGTAGCGCGACAGGCTGATGCGCACGGTGCCGTGGAGCGCCTTGTAGTCCAGTCCCATGGCGCGCAGGACATGGGAGGGCTCCAGGGAGCCGGTGGTGCAGGCGCTGCCGGAGGAGGCGCAGACGCGCGCGCGGTCCCAGAGGCGCAGTAGGATGGACTCGCCCTCGATATACTTGAAGCAGATGTTCAGGGTGTTGGGGAGGCGGTGCTCCTGGTCGCCGTTGACCATGGCGTCGGGGCAGGTGGCCAGCAGGCCCTCCTGCAGGCGGTCCCGCAGCGCCTTCACGCGGGTATTCTCCTCGTCGATGTGCTTCCGGGAGAGTTCCGCGGCCACGCCGAGTCCCGCGATGGAGGCCACGTTCTCGGTGCCCGCGCGCTGTCCGCCCTCCTGGTGTCCGCCGGTGAGATAGGGCGCGAAGGGCGCGAAGTGCCGGCGGAAGAGGACGCCGATGCCCTTGGGGGCGTGGAGCTTGTGTCCGGAGAGGGAGAGGAAGTCCACGTCCTTCAGGTCGTTGGTCAGGTCCACGGGGATCTTTCCGATGGCCTGGACGGCGTCGGTGTGGAAGAGCGCGCCCTTTTCGTGGGCGAGGCGGGAGAGTTCCCGGATGGGGTAGACATTTCCGATTTCGTTGTTGGCGAACATCACGGAGACCATGGCGGTCTCCTCGGTGATCAGCGCCTTCGCCTCCTCCAGGTCAATGCGGCCGTGGCTGTCCACGCTCAGGTAGTCCACATGCACGCCGGCATACTTTGCCAGGTCGCGGCAGGTGTTCAGGATGGCGGGGTGTTCCACGCAGGTGGTCACGAGATTCCGGCGGCCGCTCTGCGTCTTCACCGCACTGCGCAAAGCCGCGTTGTCGGACTCGCTGCCGCAGCTGGTGAAGATCAGCTCTTCCGGAGTGCATCCCAGGAGAGAGGCGAGCTGTCGGCGGCCCTGTGCGATGGCCTCGGCGGCGGGGCCGGCGAAGGGATAGACGCTGGAGGGATTGGCGTACTCCTGCTGGAGGAAGGGCGCCATGGCCTGGAAGACCTCCGGTGCCACACAGGTGGTGGCGTTGTTGTCCAGATAGATGATTGGCTCAGACATGGCAGGACAAAATGCGGAAGACGGAAACGGGGGGAAGGCGGGAGTTCTTTCGGAGAGCGGTTGCGGCTACTTCGTGGCCACCACGGAGATGGCGGCGGAGACGCGTTCCCGCAGCTTCGCCTCGATCCAGTGCTCGATGGTCTGGTCGGCCAAGGCGCAGGTGGCGCAATGACCCTGCAGGCGGATGGTCACCTTGTCGTCACTCACGTCCACCAGCTCCACGTCGCCGCCGTCGGCCTGCAGGCCGGGGCGGATGATTGTGTCGAAGGTCTGCTGGATCATGCGCATCTTCTGGAAGGGCGTCAGGGGGCCTAGGTTCTCCTTCACGGTCTCGGCGATGGGGGAGGGCGTGGGCGCCGCCTGGGCCTTCTCGGAGGCCTGGGCGCCCTTGCCCAGCTCGTCGTCCAAAATGGCCTGGATCTCGCCGATGCAGCCGCGGCAGCCGCCGCCGGCCTTGGTGTAGAAGGTCACTTGCTCCACGGTGGTCAGGTGGTTCAGGCGGATGACCTCGCGGATGGTCTTTTCGGTCACCTGGAAGCACTCGCACACGATGCGGTCCTCGCCCTCCAGCTTGGGAGCGCCGGGCAGCGGGTAGTCGGGGTGCTTCTTCCGGATGTCGGCCAACGCCGCCTGGAAGGCCTCCATGCCCATGACGGAACAGTGCATCTTCGCCTCGGGAAGGGAGCCCAGGTAGTCCGCGATGTCCTGGTTGGTCAGCTTCGAGGCGTCCTCCACCGTCTTGCCCTTCAAGAGCTCGGTCAGCGCGCTGGCGCTGGCGATGGCGCTGGCGCAGCCGAAGGTCTGGAAGCGTGCGTCCGCAATGCGCTTCTTGTCCTCGGTCAGCTTCACGGAGAGCTTCATGGCGTCGCCGCAGATGATGTTGCCTACCTCGCCAATGCCATCGGCGTCAGGCAAGACGCCCACGTTGCGGGGATTCTGGAAATGGTCCTTGACTTTGTCGGTGTAGTTCCACATGGGAAATGCCTCCTGGGTCCAAAGGGAAAATCAGAGAAAAAACAAAACCGCACCCTCCCACGATTGGATTCTCTGGGGGATGCGGTCGAGAAGACAGCGGCGGGACCCGCCTTATAGAACAAGGAAAGGCGAGGGAGGCGCCGCGGCTCGCCGGACTGTGCCCGGCCGAGATGGGGAGGCGGAGGCGATTTTATGCCTCGGGCTTGGTCTTGGGCAGGCCCCAGACCTTGTCGCCGTCCTTCAGGCGGCCTTCCTTCTTCAGCTTGTCCACCCGCTCGTAACGCTTCAGGACGTTGCGCTTCTCGGTGACGGAACCCTTGGTCTTCAGACTGGGATGAACGGACATGTTTCGCTCCTAAATTGCTTCCTGGATAGGATAGGGGATTATGGTATGAAAAGAATGATCGTTGCGTCGGAAGGCGTACTATATGCCGCCTCCCGCGTTTTACAATCCCCATGCACGCCTTTCCCGCTCCCCAAAAAGCCCCGCAAAAAACGTCGGAAAGTCACGGAAAATCCGGGAAAAAACAGGATTTTTTTGCATTCGGGATTGAAATTGCGTCCGGTTTTGTCAATAATTGACGAAGACCATTCGTTAAGGAAAGACACTTTTTCAGAGAACCACCCACTTTGGGAGTACGCGCTGTGATTGCTGACAACGATACCCTCAAGCTCTACATGGAGAGCATCATGCAGTATCCGCGGGTCACGCCTGCCGAGGAGGCGAAGTTGGCCCGTCGGATTGCCCAGGGCGACAACGAGGCCCGGAGCACGCTGATCAAGGCCAATTTGCGTCTGGTGGTGAAGATTGCCCACGATTTCAAGGGCCGGGGGTTGCCCCTTTTGGACCTCATCAGCGAGGGGAACATCGGCCTCATGCGCGCGGTGGAGAAGTTCGATCCCACCCGCGGCGCCAAGCTCTCCAGCTACGCCGCCTGGTGGATCAAGCAGTCCATGCGGCGGGCGCTCTCCAACCAGGCGCCCATCATCCGGGTGCCCACCCAGTCTGCCATGAAGATGGTGAAGATCCATGCCGCCGAGGCACGGCTCTCCCAGCAGCTGGGGCGCCCGCCCACCGCAAAGGAGATCGCCGCCGCCTCGAATCTGACCGAGCGCACGGTGAATGGCCTCCGCGTGGGGCGCTCCACCACCGTCTCGCTGCAGGCGCCCCTGCAGCCCGGCATGGACGGCGAGCTCACCGATGTGCTCGCCGACGAGTCCTCGCCCACTCCCGACCACGTGCTGGATGACGCGGAGATGATGGTGGTCCTCCAGAGGCTCCTGGACGCCCTGGACGACCAGGAGCGCGAGATCCTGGATTTGCGCTTCGGCCTGACGCGGGGGACGCCCTGGACGCTGGAGAAGGTCTCGCAGGCCGTGCATCTCACCCGGGAGCGGGTGCGGCAGGTGCAGAACCAGGCGCTGCTGGCCCTGCGGACCCTCATCAATGAGGAATCCGGAGAAGAATTTTCACGTGGCGGGAGTTCCAACCGCCGCATCGCGGAACTGCTGGAAAACATGGTGGCCCGCGCCAACAACAAGAAAGGAAAAAGACAACAAGGTCCCGCGCCCGCGGAACGAGGGGTGGACAGAAAGAAGAAAGCAGAGGGAACGCACGAATGATTTCCGACAATGACACAATGAAACTCTACATGGCGAGCATCGGCAAGTTCGAACTCGTCGACCAGAAGGAGGAGGCGCGGCTTGCCAAGCGCATTGCCAAGGGGGACCAGGAGGCCCGCGCCAGGCTCATCAATGCGAATCTCCGCCTGGTGGTGAAGATCGCCCACGATTTCAAGGGGCTGGGACTGCCGCTGCTGGACCTCATCAGCGAGGGGAACATCGGCCTCATGCGCGCGGTGGAGAAGTTCGATCCCTCCAAGGGCGCAAAGCTCTCCAGCTACGCCGCCTGGTGGATCAAGCAGTCCATGCGGCGGGCCCTGGCCAACCAGGCCCGCACCATCCGCATCCCCGTGCAGTCCGCCAGCAAGATCGGCAAGATCCAGAATGCCAAGGCGAAGCTCTCCCAGACTCTGGGGCGGGAGCCCACCGACAAGGAGATCGCCAACGAGATCAATCTCACGGAGCGCACCGTCATCGGCCTGCGGCAGGGAAAGGCCAGCACCATCTCCCTCTTCGACCCCATCCAGAATGGCGCCGAGGGCGAGTTCAAGGACATCATCCCCGACGACAAGACCATCGCCCCCAATGACATCATTCAGGACGACGAGACCCTCGCCCTCATGATGAAGATGGTCAGCAAGCTCCCCGAACGCGAACGCGTCATCCTGAAGCTCCGCTTCGGACTCGATGGCGAAAAGCCCAAGACCCTCGAGGAGGTCTCCCACGCCATCGGGCGCACCCGCGAACGCGTCCGACAGATCCAGAACCAGGCACTCGAACGCCTCCGCGCCGCCATCGAGGAGCAAAAGTCCATCGAGGAGGTCGCAAAAGAGGCCGCTGACGACGAAGACGACGACTACTAGCGCTACGCCTGGGAAGCAGGGAGTAGGGAGCAGGGAGCTGGCAGGGAATTCGGTGCCGGCTTTCTGGCCGCTGGGCGGCGCGTGCCTTCCTTCCCCCGGCGCGTGGCTTTTCTAGCGCGAGTTTCGCAGGAAGATCTCCAAAGGACGGAGGGGCTTGCGCCCCCCGCTCCCCCTGCCTAGTTTCTTCCTAGCGCGAGTTTCGCAGGAAGATCTCCAAAGGACGGAGGGGCTTGCGCCC
>CAVDSU010000134.1:0-4986 GCA_963611685.1 bacterium | reverse complement strand
TGGCTAAGTACTAAATGGGTATCTGCCCGATCAGCCACCGCTGCGCAGCGGCCTTATAAACCTACTACCTACTACCTACAACCTTCGCCCTACTACCTACCCCCTAGCCGCCTGCGGGGGTACGGGGGCGGCAGCCCCCGTCCTTTGGGTATCTGCCCTATCAGCCGCCGCGCAGCGGCCTTATAAGCTAGCCACTAGCCACTAATGGCTAAGTACTAAATGGGTATCTGCCCGATCAGCCACCGCTGCGCAGCGGCCTTGCAAACCTACTACCTACTCCTTTTCGCCCTACTCCCTAAAAACGCAAAAGGGCCCCCGTGCCTGGTGGCGCGGGGGCCCTGTTTTTTGCGTTTTTAGTCTTCGGTTTTGACTGCCTTCTGGTACATATCCTGGACCTCGGCGGTGGGTGCCTTAGTGCAGAGTGCCACGATGATGGCGGCGACGAGTCCGGCGAAGAATCCGGGGAGCAGCTCATAGACTCCGGTGGCGTTCTTCAGGAAGATGAACCAGAGCACATCGACCACGGCTCCCACGACGATACCGGCGATTGCGCCGGAGAGATTGAAGCGTTTCCAGAAGATTGCGAGGAGGATCGAGGGGCCGAATGCGGCGCCGAAGACTCCCCAGGCGTTCTCCACGAGCGCCATGATGGTTCCTGCGTGGGGATCCATGGCGATGAGGAGTGCGAGCAGTGCGATGATGAGGACGAGGAGTCGTCCGATCCAGAGCAGTTCCACGTCATTGGCCTTTCCCTGTCGAATGAGGGGCTTGTAGACATCGCAGGAGAATGCGGAGGAGGCGGCCAGCAGCTGGCTGTCGGCGGTGCTCATGGCGGCGGCCAGGACTGCGGAGAGCAGGACGCCGGACATCAGTGCGGGGAAGATTCGGCGGACCATCTCCACGAAGACCAGCTCCTTGCCCGCGACTTCTGCGGTGTAGGGGATCACGTTTCGTCCGATGAGTCCGATGAGGGCGGCGAAGATCACCACGAGAGCGGTCCAGCTAATGCCGATGACCGAGGACTTCCGGAGTTCCTTCTGGGACTTGATGGCGATGAATCGGATAATGATATGGGGCATGCCGAAGTATCCCAGTCCCCAGGCCAAACCGGAGACGATGGTGGGCACATCGGTGAAGTTATCCCAGAGTCCGCCGGGGAGGCACTGTGCCTCGGGGGCGATGGTCTCGAGGGTGAAGACGGCGAAGAGTGGTGCCAGGAACATGGCGCCGACGACCAGGAGTCCCTGGAAGAAGTCGGTCCAGCAGACGGCGGAGAATCCGCCCAGGAAGGTATATCCGACGATCACGAGGGCGGCCAGATACATCGCCAGATTGGAATCCATTCCGGTGATCTTGTTGAAAAGGGTTCCGCAGGCCTTGACGCTGGAGGCGGAGTAGATGGTGTATGCCACCAAGAAGACCACTGCGCAGATCACCTGGAGGGCATGGGACTTCGCCAGGAAGCGGTTGGAGAGGAACTGGGGGATGGTGATGGAGTCCCCGAAGACCACGGTGAATTTCCGCAGTCGGGGCGCCTCGAAGATCCAGCTGAGGCTGTATCCCAATGCCAGGCCGATGGGGATCCAGACCTGTCCCATGCCCTTGCAGTAGATGGCGGTAGGCAGTCCCATGAGGACCCATGCGCTCATGTCAGAGGCGCCGGCGGAGAGTGCGGAGACCCAGGCGCCCATCTTTCGGTCGCCGAGGAAGTAGGTCTTTTCCCCGCCGTTCCGGTCCTTGACGAAGAAGTATATGCCGATGGACAGCATGAACAGCAGGTAGACGACAAATGCTAGGGGTTCCTGAAAAGACATGAGCGTGTGTTGTTTTTAGGATGGATTGCTACGAATGGATACAAAAGGGATTTTCGCCGAGTGTCTACCGGTTAGGGCGGGAGTGTTCCAGGATTTGTTCATGGAGGCTCTCGCCGTTGGCGTCCATGGTGACGATGGCGGGGAAGTCCTTTACCTCCAGGCACCAAATGGCCTCGGGGTATCCGAATTCCTCCAGGAAAAAGACCTTCTTCACGCGGAGGATGGCGGCGGCCAGCACCTGTGCGGCGCCTCCCACGGCAGAGAGATATACCGCGCCCTGCGTCCGGAGGGCCTCGCGGGTCACCGCGCCCATGCCGCCCTTGCCGATGATCGCGCGGACGCCAAAGCGCCGAATGACCTCGGCCTGGTAGGGCTCTTCCCGCGCGGAGGTCGTGGGACCGGCGGCGGTGATGCGCCAGGAGCCGTCCTGCGGGATCACCACGGGACCGCAGTGGTAGATGGCGCTGCCGCGCAAATCCAGTCCTTCGGGCAACACCGGGGGATTTTCGCCGCCGGCGAGGAATTTATGTGCCGCATCGCGGGCGGTGTAGAGCGTGCCGTTGAGCAGCACCTGGTCGCCCAAAGAGAGCGAGCGCACATCGGCCTCCGCAAGAGGAAGATTCAGAATCTTCAGGGACATTTTCGGGGGTTCCTCTTGTCAGGGCTTCCTGGGAGCGTCCGTCGTCTCCTGGCGGGGGATCTGGTAGATCACCTCGCCGGGCTTCGCCAGATTGAACTTGTCGCGTGCCACCTCCTCGATGGTCGCGCGGTCGCCGGAGCGCAGTCGCTCGATCTTTGCGTCGCGCTCCTGGACCTCCTTTTCCAGCCGTTCCACCTGCGCCTGGAGTTCCCGGAGCTCCTCTTTCAAGCTGCCGTATTCGGCCACTGGCGGCACCCAGAACACCGCTGCAAGGATCACCAGGATGACCAGCAGAAGAAGAATGATGATCTGGTAGGGCTTCATGGGGTGTTGGGAAGGAGCGGAAGCGTTTCTTCGTGCTACTTAAAGAGATTGTATTTGAGGATATACCAGAGTGCGGCCACGCCATCGCGCCAGCCGATCTTCTTTCCCTGGTCGTAGGGTCTAGGCACGTAGTGGATGGGGGTCTCCACGATGCGCGCCTTTGCCTTGGAGAGCTTCGCGGTGATTTCGGGCTCGAAGCCGAAGCGGTTGCATTCCAGCGTGAAGCTCTTGAAGAGTTCGGCGCGGATCATCTTGTAGCAAGTCTCCATGTCGGTGAGATGGAGATTTGCGCAGAAATTGGAGAATCCGGTGAGCCACTGATTGCCCTTCACGTGCCAGAAGGAGTCCACCAGATGAGTGGGATTGGAGTATCGGGAGCCGAAGACCGCCTCCGCCTCGCCCTTCTCGATATGCTGGAGCATTCCGGGGAATTCGGCGGGGGAGTATTCCAGGTCGGCGTCCTGGATAATCACCACATCGCCGGTGAGCTTCGCCTGGGCGGTGCGGATTGCCGCGCCCTTCCCCTGGTTCTTCTCATGGCGGCAGAGCACCAAGTCGCGGGAAGGCGGAAGCGCCTCGAGCACCTCCTTGGTGCCATCGGTGGAGCAGTCGTCCACCACCAGGATCTCGAGATCGGTCACACCGCAGGAGCGCACCGCCTCAATGACGGAGGCCACGGTGTTCACTTCGTTGTAGACGGGGATGATGACAGAGAGCTTCATTCTTGGTAGGACCACTCCAGGATCTGCTTGGCGATTTCATCACGACGCTTGCCGCGGTCGCTGCCCTGGACTCCCATGAGCACCACCATGCGGTTCTTGCCCTGGCGAGTGCAGGTGACCACGATGCAGTATCCCGCGCCGTCGGTGAAGCCGGTCTTCATGCCATTGACGCCAGGGACCTTTCCGCGGAGGAGCTTGTTTGTGGAATTCACATCGAAGGGGTTCTTTTTGTCTGCGCGGATGCGTTCCTGGGTAGTGGCGGCCCACTTGCGGATGGCGGCGTAGTGCATGTCTCGGATGGCGAGATACGCCACTTCCAGGGCGCTACCGGTATTCTCCCTGCGCGTCTTCTGGGCGACCACGGGGAGTCCGTGGGGATTCAGGAAATTCATGCCATTGAGGCCCAGTTCGCGGGCGCGGCGATTCATTGCGGCGGGGAATTCGTCGGGGCGGTCCTGGGAGAGGTACCGGGAGACCACGTAGGCGCAGTCGTTGGCGCTGCAGACCATCATGCACATGAGCATCTCGTCCAGGGTGTAGGTCTCGCCGGTATCCAGATAGACGCCATTGATCCGCTTGTCGCGGAAGTACTTCCGGTCAGCGGCGGTGATGGTGACCTGGGTATTCAGGGAGACCCCGGGATGGCTGTCGATGTACTCCATGAGGAGCATGGAGGTCATCAGCTTGGTGAGAGAGGCGATGGGGTAGTTCTTCGTGGCGTCCTTCTGCCAGAGGATGGCATTGGCATCCAAGTCAATCACCACGCCAGAGCGGACCTCCTTCATGAGAGTCGACAGACGATTCGGCAGGGGCTTCTCCGCATTCTTGAAGAAGCCATTGTAGTATGCCGGGGGCATGCCCGCCTTCTGCGGGGAAGCGGCGGGAGGAGGCGTTGCGGCGGGCGCCTGCGCAGCCGCGGGGGCCTGCGGCTTCTGGGGTGCGGGCGTCCGGGGGGCAGCGGGGGGCGGTGCCTGAACAACCGCAGGTGGCGGCGTGACGGTTGCGGGGGGTGCGGTGACCACGCGTCCGGCGTCCTGTACGGGGGCGTCCTTCTGGGCTCCGGCGTCGCGTCCGCAGCCCTTTCCGGCAACGACGAGAATGGCCACCTGGAGGGCCATGATGACCACGAAGAGAAGAATAACGACTAGGCTATTGTTACGCATTGCCGAAGGTAATAGAATCCGTGGAGGGAGGCAGTTTGCGGTTTTTTCCGTTCTTCTTTCCCCTTGGGGGCTCCTCGGGGAGGAACACGGGCGCCTTGAAGAAGGACTCCGACGGCGGAGGCGGGGGCGTCTCCACGACGGGGGTGAATGCGGGATCGGGTCCCTCGGTGGTCTCCAGATGGAGTGCGGGGGAGTTCTCCGGCGCCAGGGGCGATTCCTTCCGGGCGGCAGGCTTCTTGCGGCGCTCGGGGCGCTTCCGGGCTTCCCGGACGGGCGCCTCGGCGGCATCCGCTGCGGTCTTGGCGTTCTTGGGGGAACGGGGC
>CAVDSU010000133.1:0-5021 GCA_963611685.1 bacterium | reverse complement strand
CATTATTGCGCCGCTGGCGCCTGCGGCACCTTGCAGACTAGCCACTAGCCACTAATTGCTAGGGACTTGCGGCGCATTATTGCGCCGCTGGCGCCGCCCGCAATGCCAAAAATGCAATCGGCGCCGTCTCATGCAGGATGCGGAGAGGCGGCGCCGGTTTTTTTAGAGTCGTGGGGGATTCCCGGAGTTTAGAACTCGTACTTCACGCCCAGGGAGAGCAGGTCGGTGTAGCCGCGGTAGGTGCCCCGGATGTACTGTTGCTGGCTGAGGGACTGCCGCGCGTGGCTGCGGTGGAAGAAGATGTGGTTCCAGCCGGCATCCAGGCGCAGGTGTTCGTTCCACTGGTAGGAGGCGCCGAAGCAGAGCCAGACGCGGTTGCTGTCGGGGAGCATCACGCTCTTGTTCTCGTGCTTGGTGACGGCGCGCTGGTCGAAGGTGGTGCCGCAACGCAGGGTCCACTTGTCGGTCAGCTTATACTCGCCGCCGAAGGAGAAGCGCCAGGCATCATGCCAATTCATGACCACCGTGTTCTTCTTCACCAGGGGACCGCGCTCGAAGGTGGTGGTGAGCTCCTTCATGGTGCTCCACTGGGTCCAGGCGATGTCCATCATCAGGGTCAGGCGGTCGGTGATCACCTGCTGGATGCCGAAGTTCACGTTCTGTGGCATCTTCAGCTTCAGCTTGGCGTGGTCCTTGTAGCTGGTGCCCTTGAGGCCGAGACCCCTGGCCGCAAGCGCAGGAATGTCGTAGAACTTGGCGTCCAGCTCCAGGTCGTAGGTGGAGCGGGAACGATAGCCGAGGCCCAGGGTCGTGCCCTCACAGGGCTTCCAGACAATACCCAGGGTGAAGCCCAGACCAATGTCGTCACCCTCCGTGCGCAACTTGGTGTCATGGCCATACTGGGCGGTGGGAACCTTCTGGTATGCCTTCATCTCCGCATAGTCAACCATCAGGCCAATACCCACTGCCAGGTTGTCGCTGAGACGGTAGGAGACGGAGGGCAGGACCTCCACCACCGCGATGGAGGTGTCAATGCCGAAGTAACGACCCATCCAATTGCGGTGGTAGTTGGTGGCAGTGCCGCTGGTGGCGCTGGCCGCCAAGTTCAGGTTCAGGCCGTCGCCAATCGGAAGGGAATAGTCCAAATTCGGAATGTACGTCTGGCGAATGATGTCACCACTCTCGTGACCACGAAGCGTGCTGCCAGAATCGTGGAACTTCACCTTGCCCGTGAGAAGGTGAGTGCCCGCATTCAAGGTGGGACGCTCCACCCACGCCGCACCAGCAGGGTTGAAGTACAACGCAGAGGGGTCGTCCGTGCTCGCCGTCATGCCAGCAAGACCACGACCAAGACCACCTACGGACTGCTCCAAAATCGAAAAGCCAGACGCTAGCAAATACGCCGAGGAAAGAACTAGGCAGCTGAGTGCGAGAAGTTTCTTCATGTGCTTTCTAGGGAAGGGGTTGGGGAGACTGAGACGTGCGGTATTGTAACAAAAACCAAAAAAGTGTCTGTAAACGATAAGATAGCACGCCTTCTGGGGATTACGACATGGGAGTTTGGGAAGCGGTGGATTCTGTGTTTTTTGTGACGGAGACCCCGCGTTCCATGGAGTGGATGAGTGCGATGGAAGCCAGTGCGCAGAGTGTGGTTGCGGAGGCGAGTGTGAGGTATTTAGCGCCGAAGGGTCCGGGGGTATTCAAGACGGCGTAGCAGTCGTTGATTCGTCCCAGTGCGTGGGTTCCGAGGAACACGAGGAGCACTGTGGGGTGGAGGAGTCCCTCTCCGTTTTGGGAATTTCGGATTCTTTTCAGGATATTTGCGCGCAGGGGAATCCAGAGTGCGAGTGCAGCGATGCCGAAGAGGGTAGGCAGGAGCAGGTATTCCTTGAGGAGGGTTGGCTCTCCTCCGGCGAGGAAGAAGTCTCGGATTTGGTTCAGGAGGGTCTGCGTAGTCGGATCGTCTGCGTTGACCCGTGGCGCGTGGTTTCTCAGGATGCAGATCCAGAGTGCCAAGAGTGGTGGCAGTGCGGCGAAGAGGAGGAAGAACGCGTCGATGAACTTGAGGGATTTTTGTGTTTTTTGGGGATTCACGGGCTGGCAGGGAAGGGGTTCCACGGGTTCCGTGCCCTCGGGCGTCCAGGGGGTTGGGGAGGCATAGCTGTGGTAGCCGCCCAGGCGCGTCCATTCCCGATAGAAGAGATATGCCGAGGCCGCCGCCAGGAGGAACCACGGGATGATCCAGGGCTCGCTGAGGCGGTAGTGCCAGCCGTCGCCATACCGGAGGGCGAATGCGGTATCGCCGAAGTGTGTGGCGATGTAGTCGTAGAAGCGCGCCACCAGGAGTCCCGCCAAGAGTCCGATCCAGGAGCGCAGCATCGCCTGCATGGCGCAGAAGGTGCCGTATTTGGATTTCGGGTAGAGCATCATTTCCAGGGGCTGGTCGCAGATGGCATAAAGTCCGGTGATGAAGAGGTTGCAGATGGAGGCGACGATGCTCAGGGTCACCAGGACCTGCGGCGGCATGGTGCCGAAGAGCCACTGGAAGAAGAGTGGCAGTGTGGCGAGGCAGTTGAAGATGTAGTAGTAGGTCGCGACCCGCGTGGGGTGCCAGCGGTTCACCAGTGCGGGCAGCAGCGCCGCCAGAAGGATTCCGACGGCGAAGACCATCGCGCCGATGCCGTTGATGTGCCCGATGTCGGCGTCGGTGAGCTTCAGCTGCTTGCTGAGGAGGTAGTAGTTGAAGACGCCTGCGCCGCCGCTGATGGAGAGGGATACCAGGAGTGCATAGCGGTAGACGTAGACTCGGTGGCAGAAGGTGTCCCGGAAGAATACGCGCAACCCCAGCACCTTCGCCTTCAGGCGATCCAGCCCCTTCGCGTTCTTGCGCTGGAGCTCCTCTTCGGTGAGGGGCGGATACTCGCCTTCCTTCACGTTCAGGCAGAAGAGCAGCAGTCCCACCGCATAGACCGCCGCCACTCCCAGGAAGATGGCGGTCGAGTGCTTTTGCGCATGGGGGAAGAGGAAGTAGTGGAAGACCGCCGCGCCGAATTGCAGCGCCAGGCGCACGCACGCCATGATGCGCCCGAAGAACTCCGGCGGGATGATGTCGACGAAGATGTACCAGATCACCGAGTTTGCCCACATGGCGAAGAATTGGTAGAAGACCATGACTAGCCCCATGACGATGGCGGTCATGGTTGCCGGCGAGGTGTGCCAGAGGGGCTGCGCCCAGGAGGAGAGCGCGTTTCCAAAGCGCTGCGTGAAGGCGAAGAGCACCAGCGCCAGCACGATGGGCGGCGTGGAGAGGAACATGAAGGGGATGCGCCGACCCCATTTGCCGCGGTGCAGGTCGCTGGCCACGCTGATGTAGGGGCACACCGTCATGTTCATGACGGAGCCAATGCACCCCAGGATGAGCCAGCTGGCGGTGTCGCTGACGCCCAGCTCCTTGAGCTGGATGGGCAGAATGGAGCCAGGGAGGCTATTCGCCAGGCCCAGGCAGGCGATCGCCAGCATGACCCAGAAGAAGAGCATGCAGATCTGTGAGCGGGTGTAGGTCAGCTTCCCGCAGTGGTATAGCTTCGGTGACGTCTGCGTCATGGGGCAAGGCAGGGGGAAAAACGGTGCGGCGGCGGATGCGGATATTTATCGGTTGTCCACTCGTTCGGGGGACAAGTCGTGCATCCGGAAGCGGAAGGCGGCCAGTTCCTCGTAGGAGGTGCCGGGTTTGCCCCAGTTGGCGTAGGGATCAATGGAGAGTCCGCCGCGCGGCAGGAATTTCCCCCATACCTCGATGTAGCGGGGAGACAGCTTCTTCCGCAGGTCCTCCAGGATCATGTTCACCACCGATTCGTGGAAGGCGCCGTGGTTGCGGAAGCTGAAGAGATAGAGTTTCAGGGACTTGCTCTCCACGATGAGCTTGTCAGGCACGTAGGAGATGGTGATGGTGGCGTAGTCGGGCTGGCCGGTCTTGGGGCAAAGCGAGGTGAATTCCGGACAGTTGAATTTCACCCAGTAGTCGCGCTCTGCGGGACTGGCCACCGCCTCCAGGACGCTGGGGTCGTAGGTGGCGGGATAGCGGGTGGGACCGGCTGCCCCCAAGAGGGAGAGGTCGTCAACGGTGGGCAGCGCGGGCTTCTTGCGGGAGGAGCGGGAGGAGGAGGGAGTCTTCATGGACGGAGAATAGTCTGTGGTGGCTAGGCGAGGGTGACAACGGGGGCGGTCTTGCGGTCCGCCCAGTTAATGATGGCGTGCCGGCCTTCCTCTCCAAATTCGCCACAGTTGACGACCGTGGTCTTTCCCACGGTGTAGACGCCGCGGGCCTCGTGGATGTGTCCGCAGAGATTCAGCGCGGGAGAGGCCGCCTGCACGAGATTCGCCACCGCCTGGCTGCCTACGTGCATGCCGTTGGGAATCACGTCGGCTCCGGAGCCCATGGGGGGCGCGTGGGTCACCAGGATGTCCAGGGGCTCGGGGGACAACGCCTTCAGCGTGGCGTCCATCTCTTGGTCGTCCCACTGGAAGGGCGTGGGCTTGGGGCAGGTGTTGCTGCCAGAGAGCCCCAGCAACGACAGCCCCTGCATCGGGAAGGGACGCGGCATCAGCCAATGGCCCGTCTCCTGAAGGATGCCGTCGGCCTCCCGGGGATCCAGATTGCCCGCCACCGCAAAAAAGCGCGGGAAACGGTCCTCGATGGTCTTTACCGCCGCCCGGAAATCCTCCGGAGTGCCGAAGTTCGTGAAGTCACCGCCAATCAGCACCAAATCCGCGTCGGGAAGGGTGTCCAGGGGCTTGAAATGGGTGTGTATGTCGGAAAAATAGAGAATGCGCATGGTGGGACTTCGAAAAGCAGAAAACAACTAGGAGAAAAGCACGAGCCTAAATATACCCCGAAACAGCTAGAAAACACGCCCCCCCTAGTTGGGAGGAAGGTGGTAGGGAGAAGATAGTAGGTTCAAGCGGTGCCGCAGGCGCCAGGCGGCGCATGAATGCGCCGCAAGTGCCTAGTAATTAGTGGC
>CAVDSU010000132.1:0-5037 GCA_963611685.1 bacterium | reverse complement strand
GGAAGTTTGGCCAGGGTTTCGTGCCGAAACCCATCGCCGGGATTCCCCGGCGATTTCGCCAGGCGCGCCCAAATTGGCGCGCAATGAATAGGAAGGAGGTCTGTTCGAACGCTCCGCGGGAATTCCACGCCAATTGGGGTGTAGCGCTGGCACCGCCGCGATGCGGCGGAAGAGCCGCGCAGCGACCATACAGCATTGTTTAACTGCTAATTGCTCCCTGCCAACTGCGGCGCAACTGCGGCGCACTTGCGCGCCAATTTGGGCGCACTTGGCGCAAGCCCACTGCAGAGTGACCACACTTCCTCCCTCCTTCTTCCTCCTTCCTCCTTTTTCGAATTTATGGCAGGATCTGTGTTCCGACGCCCTTCCGGGTGAAGATTTCCAGGAGGAGGGAGTGTCGGAGTCGTCCATCGATCATGTGGACCTGCCCCACTCCGGCGCGGATGGCGTCGCGGGCGCTGCGGAGCTTCGGGATCATTCCGCCGGCGATGATGCCGGCCTGGATCATGGGCTCCACCTCGTCGCAATGGATGGTGGGAATGAGGCTATTGGGGTCCTTGGGATCCCGGAGGACGCCGGGGACGTCGGAGAGGAAGACCAGCTTCCGGACCTTGAGCTCCGAGGCGATTTCGCAGGCGGCCATGTCGGCATTGATGTTGAAGACCTCGCCATTCTGGTTGCACGCCAGCGGAGTGACCACCGGCAGCTGATGGCGCTTGAGCACCCACTGGATTTGGGGAGTATCCACATTCACCACCTTCCCCACATAGCCCAAATCCAGCTCCTCGCCGCTCTTGGGATCGGCGGTGCCCAGCTTCTGACAGCGAAGGATATTCTTTCCGGAAACGGCGAAGGTATCCACATGGAGGTCGTCCTTCAGGAAACGGACCAGCTCGTGGTTCACCACCTCGTGGAGCACGCGGTCCACCACGCGGATCGTCCGCTCGTCGGTGTAGCGCAGTCCGTTGATGAAGCGGGGCTCCACGCCCTCCGCCGCCAGCGCGGCATTGATGGCCTTTCCGCCGCCGTGGACCACGATGGGCTTCAGGCCCGCCACGGACATGAAGGCGACATCCCGCAGCACGTCGTGGGCGCGCTCCATGTCCTCCATGGCGCTGCCGCCGAATTTGACCAGCACCGTGCTGCCGTAGAACTCCTGAAAATAGGGCAGTGCCTCAATCAGCACATCCGCCTTGCCTTGTTCCTGGGAAATGTCCATTGGATTTCGCTATGTATTTGAATACGAAGAGGATTCAGAAGAGATCGGTGCGTGTCAGAAGGCTACGGTGGCTCTCCAGCAGATGGGCGCGCGTAAGCACGCCCAGGAAGCGTCCGTCCTTTGTGACGGGGATGAATTCGGCATTTGTGGTATCGAAGAGTCGTGTCGCCTGCGCCAGGGGCGCCTCGGCGGGCAGATCTGGTGGCGGCAGCGCCATGAAGTCATCCACCACCAGGATATCGTAGAGCTTCCGTTCCAGGAGGAACGGCCGGAGGTTCTTTTCCTGGATCACGCCCACCAGGCGCCCCTGACGGTCCAGCACGGGGAAGAGCTCCTGTGGACTGTGCATGAGGATATTGAGCAACGTGCGGAAGGAGTCATGGGGAGAGAGGGTATAGAGGCTCCGGTCAGCCAGCTCGCCCACGGGCGTATCCTGGTAGTCATCCATGGTCTCGTTGATCTGGGGGACCTTTCCGGACCTCTGGGCCGCGGCGGCCGCCGCAAAGTAGATGTTTCCCTTGGAAAGGCAGCGGCAGATGAAGGAGGAGATCGCCACCACCAGCATGAGGGGCACGAAGAGCTGGTATCCGCCCAGGAGCTCCGCAATCAGGAAGAGCCCCGTCAAGGGCGCCTGCATGACGCCCGCCAAAATGCCGGCCATTCCCGCCGCCATGCAGTTGATCAGCGGGAAGCCGGTGAAGTGCGCCATTCCCAGGAGATAGTGGAAGAAGAACCCCATGTATGCACCAGTGACCAAAGAGGGCGCGAACATTCCGCCGTCGCCGCCGGACTGGATGGAGATCACGGAGGCCAGGGGCTTCAGGAGGACGCAGAGCGCGATGGAGCCCAGCAGTGCCCATCCGGTTGCCTGGGAGATGGGGAGCAGTCCATCGTGGAGGGCGCCCTGCCCCGAATGCATCATGGCGAGCACGTATTCCAGTCCGGAGCCCCCCAACATGGGCAATGCCAGCAGAATCAGATAGAGCGCCACGGAGCCGCCCAGCGCCATGACCCAGGGATTTCCCAGCCACTGCCGCAAGCGGAGCATCCGGCAATTGAGGCGGATAATGACTGCGGAGAGCAACCCGCAGACCAGTCCCGCCAGCAAGTATAGCCAGAGATTCTCCATGCGCCAGCTGTAGGCGATTTCCGGGAAACGGACATTCACGCCGCAGAGCTGGCTGACGATGGCGCCGCCGGCTGCCGCGCAGAGGAGGGGTATGAGCGTAACGGCGGAGGTGCCGGGCAGGAGGATCTCGCAGGTGAACAGCGCTCCCGCCAGCGGCGCATTGAAGACGCCGCCGATGGCGCCGCCGGCGCCGGCGCAAAGAAGCAGCGTGCGGGTCTCGCGGGGCAGCCCCAGCTTGCGCCCCAGGTTATCGCCGATGGCGGCGCCAGTGAGGGCGCTGGGGGCCTCCATACCCGCGGAGATGCCCAGTCCCACGGCGGTGCCGCTGGTGAGGATATGGGAGAATGCGTGGTATTCCCGCATGCCTGGTCCGGGGTGCCGCGCCTCGCGGATGGCAGTCCAGAGATTGGTCTCCATGGGATGCCGCCGCCAGAAGATGCGTCCCAGCGCCACGCAGAAGAGGATTCCCAACGTCGGCAGTGCGGGCGCCAGCCAGAAGGCGTTCTCGCCACACTGCGACAGCAATTCGCCGCAGCGGCCATGGAGCACTTCCGCCAGCAGGTGCATGAGGCTGGCGGCCGCGCCCGCCAGGCATCCCACGAGAAAACAGAGCCCCAACACCAGAATCCGCGTCTGGCGCGAGCGCTTCCAGGAGTTCCCCCACGAGACCCCAGGCAATATTTTGGAGAGGTTGGACATGTTCGCTGTCTTGAATACGAATCCCCCCGGCACGCGTCCCGCGCGCGCCCGCGGCATCTAGGGGGGGGCCACGCCGCGATTCCCGCAGGAGGAGCGACGAAGGCATCTCGTCCGGCGGTATATTTAATGTAATTCTCCCTCCTTGTGTCGCCTCTTTTCACCCCCATCTCACTCATGACCAAGACATCCCGCAAGACCGTGCTGCTGCTCTGCGGCGGAAAATCCACGGAACACCAGATCTCCCTCATCTCCTGCCACTCCGTCTACGACGCCCTGGACCGCAAGAAGTATATCCCCATGGTGGTGGGCCTGGACGAACAAGGAAACTGGCTCTTCTACGGCGACCAGGAATTCCTGGACTTTCCCGACGATCCCAAGAAGGTCTGCCTGAAGAAGGACGCGCCCGTCTGCTTCCCCATGAGCACCCCCGATGGCGCCGTCCTCGCCTTCCCCAACAGCCGCAAGAAGCCCCGCCCCTTCCAGCTGGCATTCCCCGTCCTCCACGGCGCCTACGGCGAAGACGGCTGCATCCAGGGAATGCTGGAGATGCTCGGCGTGCCCTATGTGGGATGCGGCGTCGCCGCCAGCGCCAACTGCATGGACAAGGAGCGCACGAAGGTCCTGGCCTCCGCAATCCTGGACATCCCCGTGGCGCCCTTCTTCACCATCGAGCTCGGCGACGACCTGCCCGTAGAGGACATCCTTGACGAACTGAAGCTGCCCCTCTTCATCAAGCCCGCCGGCACCGGCTCCTCTGTGGGCATTACCTGCGTAAAGAAGGGCAAGGACCTGGTGCACGCCGTGGAAGAGGCCCTCAAATACGACAACAAGGTCCTGGTGGAGTCCGCCATCCAGAATGCCCGCGAAATCGAGTGCGCCGTCCTGGAAATGCCCGATGGAGAGCTCCATGTGGCGGAGCCCGGCGAGGTGATCCCCCGAAAGGGCTTCTACGACTACAAGGCGAAGTACCTCGATGACGAAGGCGCACGCCTGCAGGTCCCCGCGGTCCTCTCCGACGACGAGGCCAGCATGGTCAAGGCCGCAGCGGCGATGGTCTTCCACGCCCTGGGATGCCAGGGGATGGCCCGCGTCGACTTCTTCCTCCACAAGGACAAGAAGGCCTTCGCGAAAGATCCGCTGGTGCTCAATGAGGTGAACACCATCCCCGGATTTACCTCCATCTCTCTCTACCCGAAGATGATGGAACTCTCCGGCATCGCCTACGCCGATCTGGTCTCCACTCTCCTAGAAACCGCCGAGGCGAATGCACAACGCAAGCAGGAGCTCCTCCGAAACCCCGAAAAATAGGGAGACTTGACACCATGAAGAAACTCGCCATGACCGCACTGCTGGCCGCCGTCCTCCTGGGCGCCGCATCCTGCGCTTCCACAAAGCCCGTCGGAATCCTCTATACCGATATCCGAGTCCCCATCACCACCGGAAACGCCGTCGACGCCACCGCCTCCCCGAAGGTCGGCGTCGCGGTCTCAAAGTCCGTCCTGGGACTGGTCGCCACCGGAGACTCCTCCATCACCGCCGCCTGCGCCAACGGCGGCATCCGAAAAATCCACCACGTGGACTGGGAGGCGAACTCCATCCTCGGACTCTTCTCCACCTACCGCTGCGTGGTCTGGGGAGAATAAGCGCGCCAGCAGGCACCATGCGCATCTCCAGGAAAACGGCAGTTCCTGGCTAGGCAGCGCCAACCAAAGGACGGAGGGGCTGCCGCCCCCGTGCCCCCGCTCTAGTACTTAGCAGGCTAGTGGCTAGGCTGCAAGGCACCGCAGGCGCTGCTAGCCACAAGAGGCTCTTGCCTAGTCGCCCCCCCCCAAAGGACGGGGGGGCTGCCGCCCCCCGTGCCCCCTGTTTTAGTACCTAGCAGGTTAGAGGCTAGCCTGCAAGGCGCCGCCGGCGCTGCTAGCCACAAGAAGCTCTTGCCTAGTCGAAAACCAACCAAAGGACGGAGGGCTGCCGCCCCCGTGCCCCCGCC
>CAVDSU010000131.1:0-5138 GCA_963611685.1 bacterium | reverse complement strand
TGCGAAACCCTGGCCAAACTTCCTCCTTCCTCCTTCCTCCTTCCTCCTTTTTTCCGCTTTCTTCCTCCTTCCTCCTTCCTCCTTTTTTTCGCTTCCTTCCTCCTTCCTCCTTTTTTCCGCTTCCTTCCTCCTTCCTCCTTTTTTTCGCTTCCTTCCTCCTTTTTTTTACGCTTGCGGCGGAAAATCCACAAGAGTTATATTCTCTATGACTTCAAGAAGTTACGAAGCATTCTCCCGGACCAGGGCATTATCTTCTCCCTCGTTGTAGAAGAAGTGTTCCGTTTCCCCCTTTCACATAGAAGGAAATCCATTGGTCATGAAGAGAACTCTCGCCTTTCTTGTTTGTTTGTTGACGGCGTGCGCCTGCCTTGCCTCGCACGCCGCGGAACTCGGTGTGTCGTCGGACGAGGCCGCATCCCCCGCGGTCTGGCCCCCCGGGTGCTATGAATATTTGCAGGTGACCGTCGCCTTGTCAGGCGCCCCGTCAGATGCGCTCCTTCTCTATTGCGAGGCGTGTCGTCCGGATGGCGTCGCGCTCGGCCGCTATTGTGCACCGGTCTCCGAAACCGGCACTGCGGTTTTCCGCCTGGATGGCGGGGTGCTTCGCGGACAAGACCAGGAGGGCGCCTATCTCCTGCGGGACTTCCGGCTGCTGACGTCCTCGGGCTTCCAGGACGTCCCCGGCACCGTCTCCACCAAAAGCTATTCGCCCGAGGTCTTCCGCCCACAGTGCCAGTCCACGCTCCTGACGGTCCAGAACGGCCTCGCGGTCACCCTGGACGATAACACCGCCACCCTGGAGTTCACCTGTCCACAGGACTCCCAGGTCCTTCCTGATTTCTTCTACCAGGAGGACTGCGTCTTCGATGGCTTCGCCGTGGCGCTGGATCGCCGCGTGGACGCCATTCACTTCCCCACGGGAAGCGCCGGGCTCTTCTCCACTTCTGCCTACACGGGGCTGGATGTCTCCCAGGCACTCCTGGAACAGCTTTGGGAAATCGGCGACAAGAATGGCGACTACTCCCCTGGCGAGACCCTGACCGTCTCCGTCCCTGTGGAAAGGAATCCCCTGCCGTCCGAGGACGCCATGGAGCCCAGCGAGGGATTCTTCCTGGTGCTCTTCTACCATTGCCTGAGCCAGCGCCTGGAGGACATCGCCGCCCTGAAGTGCCATCCCTTCGACACAAACCAGGATCTCTGCCTCACGAGGGCGGAGCTGGATGCGGGACGCGCACTCTGGCAAAACAGCGTGGTCACCCACGTATTCCTGCTGGGAGCCGTGGAGCTCTGCGATGCCCTGGCCTACGGCTACGACGCCTTCTCCGAATGCTTCTATCCCATCCATGCGACCGACAACTAGGAGGAACGCCATGAAAAACACCCACTTCCACCCACATCTGACTCTCTGGACGCTGGCGGCACTGCTGATGCCCATCGTTCTGCCCGCCTTGGCAGTGGAGAAAATCCCCGACACCATCCCCGAACCGCCCTCTATCCATGCGACTGCCCGAAAATTTGCCGTCCGCGGAGAGGAGGAGGTGCTGAATTGCGTGGGCCGTTGCGGCGGCGATCCCGCCGTCTTCTTTCATGAGGAGAAGGACGGGAAGGTCATTTGGAAGTCCGTGAAGACCAGCCCCTACAAGGCCAAGATCATCATCGACCGATACTTCGGCTCCAAGGAAGAGCGGGACCGCATGGTCGCAAATGGCCTCATGTCCCGGAAGGCCATTCTCGTGGTTCCTAGTTTGGATTGCGACTCGGAATACTACTCTTCAGACAAATGGGCCCCAGAACGGGATAGGCTCTATCTCAATGGACACTACGTGGGATACTTGTGGGGAGACAATGATTGCTGGCGGAACAACTCCTTCGAGGTGCCCCTGGACTGGCTGAAATTCCCCTCCTCTCCCGGTGACAAGGCGGAAAACCACCTGGAGATCCGTGTGGATACGGCCAATGGCGGCGAGGAGATCTGGATTCTCGGACAGGTGTGGCAGGGAATCATCTTGTCTGCGCCCGATCCCGTGATGCTTGTCCATGGCTGGACGGACGAACAGTCCACTCTCAACGAACTGGCGACCGCCATCACCGAGGAGACGGGAATCATCACCGCACAGGCGCAGGTGGTCCGGGATGCCTCGCCCGAGGAGAACGCCGAAATCGTGCAGAATGCCCTGGTCACCGAGGCGAAAAAGATGGGCGTGGAGAAGTTCCTGGTCGTGGGACACAGCAAGGGCGGCCTGGATCTCCGACCCGTGATCGATGCCAAGGGCCTGAATTCCCCGTATGTGAGAAGAGCCCTGCAGATCGGCACGCCAAATGCCGGCAGCCAAGTCGCCGATATTGTCGCAAATCCCCAAACCTTTAAACAGTGGCTTGTCACCACAATCGCGAAATGGAAAGAGAAGATCGATGTGGCGAATCCCGGCTTCCTTGCCTTGACTACGGAGGGCAGCCATAAGTTCAATGAGACCTATAAAGCCCCGAATGCCCCGATTCACACCATCATCGGATTTGTGCTGCCGGAGTATCTCGAGGGACTCTACAAGACAATCGTCAAAATCTGCGATTTGCCGCAGCCCAACGACGGCATCGTCTCCGTGGCCAGCGCCCACGCCCTGGGCACCGCGGTGCCGCAGTCTCCTCTGGATTCCGGAGAGTCCTCTCTCTATGACCACTGCGCCATCGTCCGCGGCGAGGGCAAAAAGCCCGTGGTCGCCCTCATAAAGGAGCTGTCGAAGGCCTCTGTTACGCGCTTCGCCTCCCTTAATCCCACGAGTGGAAACCGGACCTCCCTGCAAATCAAGACGCGCTCCGCCGCCGAGTTCTCCGAAGAGACCCCCGCGGAGTCCCCTGCCACACCCGCAGAGACGCCCCTCTCTGGAAATGCGCTCCAGGATGAGCCCGTCCTGGTCTCTGGTTCCACTCCCTGGAAGACCTCCGTGACCTTCCTTAAGCCGGGACGATATCTCTTCTGCCTGGGCTTCGCTCCCGAAGACGTCACGGTGGAGCTGAAACTGTCCTCCGAGGCCACTCCCCGGAGCCTCGTTCTGGAGCGGGAACCCGAGGATGGCGACAGTTTCCTGAAGTCCATGGGACTCTGCGCCTGCGATATCGATCTCGAACAGGCCGACACGGGCGTCTTCACGATTCGTGTTCCCGAGGACAAGGAGGAGACCGCCATGGTCTTCTTGCTGCGTGGCGCCGTGGATATCCCGAAATTCCACTTCCAGGCGGAGACCGGCGGTTCCGACGGCAATCCCGGAAGGGAGGCGCTCTTCACCGCCTGGCTTGCGTCGCCCCTCGATGACACCCCCCTGACCACCGGGCTGCAGAGCGTCGTGACCACCGTCGCACCCTACGAATCCCAGGAAACCCCAATCACGATGAATCTCCATGATGACGGACAAGGCGGCGATGCCGTCGCCGGCGATGGCATTTTCTCCGGACGCTTCGTTCCCGATACCCCGAATTTCTGGGTCGCGAAGGCCAATGCACAGGTGTCAGAGGATTCCTCCTACGCTGGAATGGAGTTCGCAGACCGAAGCAGTTTCATGACCTTCCCTGGGGAAAGCGCAATCCAGCTCCCCTTGGAGGAGTCTTGGGAGGACCTCCCCGCCGGCGCCCAGGAAATCCCGGAGTACAAGAAGAATCTCATTCTGGAGACAGCGGTCACTACCACAAAGCCCGGAACGTATACTCTGCAGGTCGATCTCCGGGATGCGAACGGCCAGCCCATCTATGCGACTTGCACGTGGACTGCCGCCGAATCGTCGGAAACCCACGAGTGCCGCGTGGTCGTCTCCCCCGACGAGTGGCAGAAGCTGAAAGTTCAGCCCTGGAAGGTCCATCGGGTCATGCTCTATTGGGAACCCTCCGTCATCGAGGGCACTCAGGACTCCGACAAGAATCCGTGGAAGAACCGCCGGTGCATCCGCACGGTGTATCCCGAACAGTCTCTGGAGGCCGCATCTGTCCCGAAGTCCTGGAGCAACCCCCTGCAGATCCGCCTCACCGGCACAGGCACCGCTGCCATCCAGGATGCCGATTCCCTGGCCGGCGGCGTTGTGGATCTCAAGCTGCCGGTGGAGGTGGAGGGCTGGGAGGAATACTGCAGCGACCTGAAGTTCACCCCCGTCCCGAAGGTGTCCATGCTCGTGTCCACCGAGACCGGACGACTCGTCGGACGCGTCAACGGGACTCTGGTGCGTGCCGAGGACGGCACCTTCTACATCGACGCGCAGGTGGCCGCCCAGGGCGGATTGAGCCTGGAACTGGAAGACGCCTCCTATATCCTCTCTGACGGACAAGTCACTTTCCCACAGCTGGAGGACGGCTCCGAGCCATTTTTCGTGCAACTCGAGGGCGAATTCCGCACCGGAGTCCTCCCGGTGCAGGACCTCCATCGAAATCTCCTGGTGGATAAGTTCACCGCCGACAAGGAAGAGTTGACCTCCGTGGTGGATAACAAGGATCTTACTGTGATTGTCACCCGAAATGACGATACCACTCCCTCTTCGGACGAGCGCTTTTTTCTCTATCTGACCGCGCTGGGCGATATCTCTTACTACGTGGAGAATACGATTCCCTTGGGGGATTGGACGGAGCGCGCGAATATCGGATATGAGTCCGTGCTGGAGGTGACCGAACAGGTCCGGGAACTCCTCCCCACCATCGGAAATGGGGATGACCTCTGGGATGCTGGCGAGGAACTCCTCCTCTCCCTCGAGACGATGCGGGAAATCCCGGAGATGCTTTATCCGTGCCTGGGACTCATGATCGTAAAGCGCGATACCCCTACTTCCGAAAAGATCCTGGAGGTCCTCCACCCCCTGGATGAAAACGAGAATCTCGCCATCTCCCTCCCCGAAGTGCAGACCGGACGCGCAAATTGGAGCAAGGGCACTCTGGATCCCACCGTCCTGCTCAACGGAATCATGCTCCTGGATCACCAGGAATACCGCTATAACTCTTCCCGAAGAAACTTCTTGCCACGCCGAATCCGTGATTAGCTCCCGTGGCTAGTGGATAGTTCATGCGGCGCCGCAGGCGCCAGGCGGCGCATTTGCGTCGCAAGTGCCTGGCAACTAGTGGCTAGTGGATAGTCTGCAAGGTGCCGCAGGCGCTCTTCCGCGGCT
>CAVDSU010000130.1:0-5142 GCA_963611685.1 bacterium | reverse complement strand
GGGGAGGACCTCCGGGAGGCGATCCAAGCCGGCGACCGCATTTCGGTGGCGGCCTCCTGCTTTTCCATGTATGCCTTCCGAGAATTGAAGAAGCAGCTGGAGGGCGTGTCGGAGTTCCGCTTTCTCTTTACCTCTCCCGCTTTTCTGAAAGAGAAGAACGAGAAGGAGCGCCGGGAGTTCTTCATTCCGCGGACGAATCGTGAACGGGGGCTCTATGGCACCGAATTCGAGGTCCGTTTGCGCAACGAGCTGACCCAGCGCGCCATCGCGCGGGAATGCGCCGACTGGATTCGCAAGAAGGCGCATTTCAAGTCTAATGTGACGGGGGATGGCATGGGGGAGTTTCTGCTTTTGGACGGTGGAGAGGGCCGTCAGCGGGTCTATCAGGGGATTTCGGGTTTTACCACGGTGGACTTGGGGTGTGAGCGGGGCAATAACCTCTTTCGCCCCATTACCTGCATTGACGAGCCGGAGACGACGCGGTGGGTACTGCAGCGTTTTGACGAGCTATGGCGGGATCGCGACAAGATGCGGGATGTGACGGAGGAGCTCATGGAGAGCATTGGCGCCGCCTATGCCGAGAACCCCCCGGAGCTCATCTACTTCCTGACTCTCTACCATGTCTTCAGCGAATTTTTGACGGATCTTTCGGAGGACACCCTTCCCAATGAGGCCACCGGCTTCAAGCAGAGCCGGATTTGGCAGATGCTCTATGATTTCCAGCGGGACGCCGCATTGGGCGTGATCCACAAGCTGGAGAAGCACAACGGATGCATTCTGGCGGATAGCGTGGGACTCGGAAAGACCTTCACCGCCCTGGCAGTCATCAAATACTACGAGAGCCGCAACAAATCCGTGCTGGTGCTCTGTCCCAAGAAGCTGTCGGAGAACTGGAATACCTATAATAAATCCAGCTACAAGAACAATCCCATTGCCGCCGATCGCCTGAACTATGACGTACTCTTCCATACGGATCTCTCGCGGCATGAGGGTTCCTCCAATGGCATGAATCTCGGTCTCATCAATTGGGGAAACTACGACCTGGTGGTCATTGACGAATCCCACAACTTCCGCAATGGCGCCGGCACTCACCGCAATACCCAGGCGAGCCGCTATGAGCGGTTGATGCAGGACGTCATGCGCGCCGGCGTCAAGACGAAGGTCCTGATGCTCTCCGCCACTCCCGTGAACAACCGCTTCACGGATCTGAAGAACCAGCTCCTGCTGGCATGCGAGGGCGACGCCGCGCGGCTGGAGGAGACGCTGAACACCGAGGATGGCATTGGGAAGATCTTCCGGCAGGCGCAGCGCGCCTTCGACCATTGGAGCGAGCTCCCACAGGAAGCGCGGACCACCGACGCCCTTCTGCGCTCCCTGAACTTCGATTTCTTCGAAGTCCTGGACAGCGTCACCATCGCACGCTCCCGGAAGCATATCGAGAAATACTACGATACCGCGAAGATCGGGAGCTTCCCCACGCGGCTGCCGCCCATCTCCTTGAGCCCCGGACTCTCCGATCTCCCCGATGTCATCCAATATCAGGAGATCTTCGAACAGCTCTGCCAGCTCTCCCTGTGCGTCTATGCGCCCTCCAGCTATCTTCTGGAAAGCCGCCGGGAGCAATACTCGTTCCCGGGCTTTGGAAAGGGCGGCCGTGTGAGCCAGAGTGGCCGTGAAGAGGGCCTGCGGCGACTCATGGGAATCAATCTCCTCAAGCGACTGGAGAGCTCCGTGGACTCCTTCCGACTGACTCTCCAGCGCATCCAGGAGCGCATGGACCGCTTTCTGGGGGCCATCCGGCAGCTAGAAGAGACCAATCATTCCGATTTCGTGATCACCGAATGCGTCGGGGAGGACGACTGGGAGGAGGGCGACGAGGAAATGGAGGCGGAGTCGGAGTCCGGCGCTTCGCGAAAGGTGGATATCCGTCTAACGGATTTGGACTACGTGAGTTGGGGGAGGGATTTGCGGCGGGACGCCGAGGCGCTCGCGTTGTTGTCGGAGATGGTGTCGGACATCACTCCCGAGCACGACGCGAAGCTCCAGAAGCTCCTTCGGCTGATTGACGACAAATTCGCCCATCCCATCAATCCCGGCAACCGGAAGCTGCTGATTTTTTCCGCCTCCTCGGATACCGCGGAGTATCTCTATGAGCATGTGAGCGCGCACGTGGAGGAGTCCTTCGGCTACCATGTGGCGCTGGTCACCGGCAGCGGCTCCGGCGGTTGCCGCACCACCATCCCGCGCTTCCACGCGGATTTCAACCAAATCCTGACTTGCTTCTCGCCGGTCTCCCGCGACCGGGAGGCATTGGGCGAACCGCTCCCGGACATCGAGGTCCTGATCGCCACCGACTGCATCTCCGAGGGGCAGAATCTCCAGGATTGCGATTTCTTGGTCAACTACGACATTCACTGGAATCCCGTGCGCATTATCCAGCGCTTTGGGCGCATTGACCGCATTGGCAGCCGGAATCGCGTGATTCAGCTGGTGAACTTCTGGCCGGATCTCTCCTTGGATGAATACATCAAGCTGAAGGGTAGGGTGGAGTCCCGCATGAAGGCCTCCAGCGCCACCTCCGCGGGCGAGGACGTGCTGGATCCCGAGGAGCGCGTGGATCTGGAATACCGCCGTGCGCAATTGGAGCGGCTGAAGAAGGAGGTCGTGGATTTGGAGGAGATGACCGAGGGCGTCTCCATCATGGACTTGGGACTCAATGAATTCCGGCAGGATCTGCTGGAATACCAGAAGGCGCACAAGGAGGAGCTCCTCCGGAAGCCCATGGGACTCCATGCCGTCGCCGGCGCCACCGCGGAACTCCCCCCGGGGGTCCTCTTTGTCCTGAAGAATCTCAACGACAGCGTCAACTCCGATCGGCGAAACCGCATCCATCCCTTCTACATGGTCTATGTCGGCGCCGATGGCACTCCCGTCTGCGACTACCTGAATCCCAAGCAGCTCCTGAATGACCTCCGGCTGCTCTGCAAAGGAAAGGACAAGCCGATCCCGGAACTCTACCGGCCCTTCAACCAGGAAACCCGCGATGGACGGGATATGCGGGAGACCTCCCAACGGCTGGATGACGCGATTCGGTCCATCCTGGATTCCAAGGACCAGAGCGATCTGGAGAGCCTCTTCCACCCCGGCGGCACCTCAGCTTTGGAAAACCGCATTGCCGGATTGAGCGACTTCGAGCTGGTCTGCTTCCTGGTGGTGAGGTAGTGGAGGAGAGAGGGAGAGAAAAGAGATGCTGTTGTTGCCGAAGTCCACGGAATACGACAAGGTGGTCCCCAAGAAGACCCTGGAGGCCATGCTGAAGACCAATCTCAAGGGCGTACCCACCGCCTTCCGCAAGGCGCTTTCCCAACAGGTGAAGGCCATCCATTGGCGCAACAAGCTGACGGCGCCCCTCCTGAATCTCTCGCCGGGAAGGCAGGTCCAGGAGATCCAGGTCTTCCAGGTGACCCTCAATGCACCCGAACTCGACAGGGCATTCCTCAGAACCCTCGACGAGGGAATCCCATACCACTTCCTCTTCCTCCTGGAACACCAGGGGCGCTTCCAGGCCGCCATCGCCTACAAGGGAAAGACTAGCGGCGGGGAAAGGGAAAAGCGCGCCTTCCAGGTGACGCAGTATTATTCTTCCCCATGGACGGCGTGGGAGGAACTGCCTCTCGCAATTGCGGGACTCACCCTGGACGCCGTCTACGAGAATTTTGTGCGGCAGCTGGCGCGTTTCACCCTGAAGGGGCACGCCGGGGCTACATTAAGGCAGTGCGTGGAACAGCAGCGCAGCCAGGAGGTGCTCCTGCGGCAGATCGAGTCGCTGAAGACCCGGATGCGCCGGGAGGTGCAGCCCAATCGGCAGTTCGAGCTCCGCCGGGACCTCAAGGCGCTGGAGGCGCGCCTTCTGCCGCTTGAGGAATGACGGCGGATGGGTGTTCGAGGGGGGGCGTCGGGGAGAAAGAGGGGCTCTCACATGGTTTTCTAGGGGAATCTTGCAACACGAAGGGAGAAAATTTTGCGATGATGGACAAAATGCGAATGGAATCGGTGGATGGCGTCTCGGAGAATGTGGAGAAGATCCGCGCGCTCTTCCCCAATTGCGTCACGGAGGCGAAGGACGCCGCCGGGCATCCCCGCCATGCGGTGAACTTCGAGCTGTTGAAGCAGATGCTCTCCGACGACGTGGTCCCCGGAGACGAGAGCTACGAATTCACCTGGGTGGGCAAGAAGGCCGCCATCGTGGAGGCGAACCGCCCCATCCGAAAGACGCTCCGACCCTGCAAGGAGGAGTCCGTCAATTGGGACTCCACCGAGAATCTCTATCTGGAGGGCGACAACCTGGAGGTCCTGAAGCTCCTCAAGGAGAGCTATCTGGGAAAGGTCAAGATGATCTATATCGATCCCCCCTATAACACCGGAAACGATTTCATCTACCGCGATGACTTCAAACAGTCCGCCGAGAAATACGACCACGAAAGCGGCGCCGTCGATGAAGAGGGAAACCGACTCTTCCAAAACAACAACTCCAACGGACGATTCCACTCCGATTGGTGCTCCATGATCTACTCCCGACTCCTCCTCGCTAAGGAACTCCTCACAGACGACGGCGTGATCTTTGTCTCTATCGATGACAATGAACAGGAAAATCTGAAGAAAATCTGCAACGAGGTGTTCGGAGGACAGAATTTCGTGGGACAGCTGATTCTAAAAACCGCAACAGACAATAATCCTTCTCAAATTAATACAGAACACGAGTATATGCTCTGTTATGCTAAGAATAAAATAATACAGTTTAACTGGAAAAGACAAAGTGAAGCCGCTTCTCTTATCGTTAAACAGTACAAACAACTAAGAAATACTTGTTTCGATATTTCTCAAGTTCAGGAAAAATTACGCGATTGGATAAAGAAACATAAAGACATCCTTCCACAAGTTGCTCATTACAATAATGTTGATGAAAAAGGAGTATATAGTAGCTCTAGTAATTCTTCAAACCCTCATCCTGGTGGTTATATGTATGAAATAATTCATCCAACAACAGGCTTGCCTTGTCCCAAACCAGTTAATGGGTGGAGATGGCCAGAAAAAACATTTAAGGATTATGATGCCGCTGGCGAAGTTGAATGGGGGAAGGAC
>CAVDSU010000129.1:0-5199 GCA_963611685.1 bacterium | reverse complement strand
ACTTGCGCGCCAATTTGGGCGCGCTCGGCGCAAGCCCACTGCAGAGTGGCCACACTTCCTCCTTCCTCCTTCCTCCTTCCTCCTTTTTTTAGAGTGGGCTGCCGCCCTTCAAAAATTCCTCGACGCGTCTGGTGGCCTCGTCGAGGTCTCCCTGTGGGATCCAGTGGATGGGGTGTCCTTCGCGTTCCAGCTTGCGGAACCAGATATCTTGGCGTTTTGCGAAGCGTCGGATTTGAGTAAGGAGCTGGTCGTGCATTTCCTGGCGGGAGAGTTGTCCCTCCAGATAGCGACCGACATAGCGGTATTCCAGTCCGAACCACTCCAGCTTTTCGGGAGGGAGTCCCTGGTTGCGGAGGGACTGTACTTCCTCCACCAATCCAGCGTCCAGGCGTGCATCCAGTCGCTGGCGAATGCGTTCGCGGACCTCCTCGCGAGAATATTTTGGAGCGAGGATGAGGGTCTTTTTCAGGGGCAGGACGGGTTCTGCGGGGGTGCCGCGTGCGATTTCCAGGGCGCGGATGACGCGTCGATCCTGGGTCATGTCCGTGCGTGCCAGCAATTCCGGCGTCGCCTCCTTTTCCAGGAGTGCGCGCAATTCTTCGGAGGAGAGTCCCTCCAGAGAGCGTCGGAATTCGGGATCGGGGGGCGCGCTGCCCATTTCGTATCCCTCCAGGAGTCCGGCAAGATAGAGTGGCGTCCCTCCGGAGAGCACGGGGAGTCGTCCGCGGGAATGGATTTTCCCCAATGCGCGTCGGGCGTCGCGGAGGAATCGGCAGAGATCGTAGGGTTCTCCGGGGTCGACCACATCGAGAAGATGCGTGGGGACGGCTTCTCCGCCCTCGCGATACTCCTCCAGGTCCTTTCCGGTGCCCAGGTCCATTCCGCGATAGACCTGTCGGGAATCCACGCTGATG
Organism: bacterium; assembly: GCA_963611685.1. Lineage (GTDB taxonomy): Bacteria > Verrucomicrobiota > Lentisphaeria > Oligosphaerales > Oligosphaeraceae > UBA1724. The sequence continues at coordinate 4,285 of CAVDSU010000129.1, read as the reverse complement.
ATCTCCCCCTGGAAGCGCCGGCTCAACTCCACGGCCAAGCGCGTCTTTCCGGTGGCGGTGGGACCCGTGACCACCAGCACGGGAGCGTTTGCGGCGGCCTCGTAGGCAGCCTTTTCCTGGGGAGCGAGGGCCATGCCCTCCTCCCACGAAAGTCCTTCCTGTTCCATATTCAATAAAAAGCGACGGACGGGCGGGTGCGAGTGCCCTCCCCCCCTCAAGCGAGGCCTCCGACTATCGGGCGCCTCCCTCGCGCAGATCCGTGAGCTCCACTGTCAGATCGGGCTCGGGGAAGATCTCCACCACCTGGACGCCCTCCGGCAGCCAGAGTGGCTGCAGTCGGACCTTATGGCCGCCCTCCATGGTGTAGGGAGTCAGATCGCAGACCAACTGGAGCTGTTCGGGCGTCAGGCTCTTCAGGACCTTCGAGGGTCCCTGGAGATGCACATTCCGACGGGGCGCGATACCATCGGAGAGCCGCGGACGCAGCGTGGAATCGCCGCGGGTCAGGAAGACCACCTGCACATTGTTGAACGCGCGAGTGGTGTCCTCCATGGTCTCCTTCTCGGGAACCACCTTGTATTCCACCTTGGAGCGGGAGAAGTGCACATCCGTGAAACCGGGCGGCACCTGCAGGGCGACCATGCCGGAATACGCCTGCGTCTCCTGCAATTCCACGGGCTCGGTGGTCACGGAGTCAATGCGCTTCACCTGGGAGGCGGGGCCATGGACCACCACAATCTCCTGAATGAGCCGGCAATCGTAGCTCCAGCCCTCCTCCTGGTGGCGGCGGTCCAGGGAGAGGCGCACGGGCACCTCGCGGGTCACCATGGGCTCGTAGACCACATGGAGGTCGTCACTCTTGATTTCGCGGATCTCCACGCCATCGGGCTTCACCAGCACATCGGAGGGCTCCACACAGTAGACCACCTCGCACTCGTCTAGCCCCTCGACATTCGCCTGATTGCGAATCAGTGCGCCCAGTCGTCGGGGATCGGCGGAGATCTTGAAATCGCCGGCGGAGATGGGCCGTCCCAGGTGGAGGAGATCCACGGTGATCATCAAATCGACGGTGAATGGCCGCTCGTCCAAGGCGACATCCACTCCCAATCCGGAGCGGGGGATTTCCACGGTCACATTCTGGATTTCGCGCCAGGCGGAGTATCCGCTGTTGGAGAACTGCTGGCGGAGCAAAAAGAAGGTCCCGCAGGCCAAGCCGAAGGCCACCACCAGGCGCCAGAAGTCCAGCACCTGCAGCCAGCTCCCCAGGTTCTTCCAGTGTCGCTTGAGGGCGCTCTTTGCGGAGGCGCGCTGTTTTGTATTCTGGGAGCTCATTTCTGCGGGAGTGCCGCCTCCGTATCGGCGGGCGTGTCTTCTGCGGTGGACGGCTGTTCCGGGAGGATTCGCGCAGCGCGGTTTGTGGAGCTCTGCAACAGGAATGCCATGAGCTCCTCGCGGAGTTCCGCGGGGGACGTCAGTCGACGAATGCGCTGGCGCTCCTCTGCCTCGGGAATCAGCACGCTGCCGGTCTCTTCAGAGACCATGAGCACAAAGGCATCGGTGCGCTCCGCCAAGCCGCGCACGGCATTCTGTCGGGTATGGACGGGCCCATTTCCGGCATTTTCGTCCATGGGGAAGCGGCATCCGGCGGCGGTGATGGTCAATTCGCCGCCGCGGGAGACGCGGAGGATCACTCCGCCGTCGTGGAGTGCGGTTCCGGAGTAGAAGATGGTGCGGAGGAGTCGATAGTTGAGGCGGCAGTACAATTGGACGCCCAGTTCCTGGAAGTCGTCCAATCCGGCGACGCCCTCGATGGCGATGAGAGCGCCGGTGTTCTTCATGGAGAGCCGCTCCTCCTCCATATCCAGGTGGTAATGGTCCCGGAGGTATCCACGCCACTGCGGCAGAGGCGTCAGGCAACAGACGCCCTTCACCAATTCGTCCGCGGATTCCTCCAGGGTCCGCTTCAGGCGCAACGAGGTCCGACGACGCCGAATATTCATGGTGTAGCGACGGAAATTGACGGCGGGACTGGCCAGCAGTCGACGGATCTCCTCCGGGAAGAGCACCAGGACGACCAGGGGCAGGAAGCGCAGGAAGCTATTGGCAATGCTGGAGAGCACCGGCATGTTCAACCAGAGGTTGACAAAGCCAAGGGCCATGGACGCCAAAACCAGCACCGCCATGGGGAAGATGGCGCGGGTATGCCGCAACACCCGCAGCAGCAGCCAGTACAGGATGGTCAACACCAGCAGCTCGACCACGGGGACGAGTCCCTGGAGAAAGACCTGTAGGATTTCGAGGAAAGAAGACAACGTTAAAAAAGGAGGAAGGAGGTAGAAGGAAGGAGGGAGGAGGTAGAAGCGGTGCCGCAGGCGCTCTTCCGCCGAAGTTTCGGCGGCACTGGTTCCGCCGTTCAAAAAGCGGCGGAAGAGCCGCGCAGCGACCCAATAAACCTACTCCCTTCTCCCTACTACCTACGAATTTACGGGATCGAGGAGGCGTGCCATCCGGAGTGCCTGGCGGTGTTCGGCGACATCGTGTACCCGGAGGACCTGTACGCTTCTTGCGAGGATTGCGCTAGCCAGCGTCCCAGGGAGACGGCGTTTGGGGTCTTCTTCGCCGGTCAATCGTCCAATGTAAGACTTCCGGGAGACTCCCAGGAGCACGCCGCTCTTTCCGTGGGAAAATTTTGCGGCGAATCGGATGCATTGGAGATTCTGTGGATCGGATTTTCCGAAGCCCACGCCGGGATCCAGCAGGAATGCCTCCTCGGGGAGTCCGGTGGCGTCCATGAGGGCATTGCGGCGGGCTCGGAGATATTCGCGGATGTCGTCGGGAATGGCGGCGTTAGCGGGGAGGATCCGGTCGTCCATGAGGACCACTCCGGGCTGGAACTCCCGCAGGACCCCGGGAAACCCGGGATCTAGGCAGGCGCGCACGTCATTGACGATGTCTGCGCCGGCCTCCAGGGCGGCGCGTGCCACCTCGGCCTTGGAGGTATCCACGGAGAGGGGGACGTCGGAGAATTGCCGAATGCCCCGAATGACGGGGACCACGCGGGCGATCTCCTCCTGGGCGGAGATGGCATGGAATCCGGGGCGCGTGGATTCGCCGCCCACATCGAGGATATCCGCTCCCTGGCGGATCATCTCCTCGGCGTGCCGAAGGGCGTCCCCGGGCTTCTGGAATTCGCCGCCGTCGGAGAAGGAATCGGGAGTGGCATTGAGGATGCCCATCAGGAGGGGCATTCCCTGGTGGAACGCGAGGAGGCCGCGTCGATGGCGCAGTCCCTGCAAGGCGGGAGCGGAGTCGGTCATGGGAGGCGCGGGAAAAAGCAAAGCAGGCGAAAGAGCGTAGCGCTCCTCCGCCTGCAAAAGAAAGGCTATTCGAAGGCTACCACTGACCAAAGTCCTTCAGCTTGTACTTGCCCTTCTTGTCCTTCAGGAGGTAGAATGCATAAGTCTTGTCGCCATGGCTGAAGACGCAGCTCTGCATGCCGGATTCGCTGTCGCGGCTGACACTGCCCTTCAGGACAATCTGGGCATCCTCCAGCTTCTCGCCAAAGACGGAAGACAGACGCTTCTTCATGGAGCCATTCAGGGAATTCGGCGCCCAGTATTTTCCGGTGGCATTCCATCCGGACTTTGCTGCCGCCTCCATGGCGGGGGTCAGGACCTCCAGGGCCGCCGCAGACTCCGCATTCGCCGCCTTCACGGCCTCCGCATCCACGGTGCCGCTCTTCTTGCCGCCACCGATCTGCCAAATGATCAGGAGCACCGCAAGAATGATGACGACGATTGCGCCTATGGCCTTTCCAAGATTGTTTCCCATGTTGTCCTTAGATTGTTGCAATATGTGAGAGCAGGACGATTCGCCTGAATCGCCCTAGAATACGACCGCAGAAAAAGACTGCGAAAACGCCGCGGAGTTCCCGCAGCGAAAACCGCAGTTAATATACCCGGTTTTGCTACGGAAGGAAGATGGCATTTTGCGCCAGTGTTTGGTTTTAGCGGGAGGGGCGGCAGCCACGCTTTCGTACTTAGCCATTAGCGGCTAATGGCTAGTCTGCAAGGTGCCGCAGGGCGCCCTTCCGCCGCTGGTACGGCGGTACGATGCCGGCTTTCGGGCCGCTCCGCGGCGCGTGCCTAGCCAATGCGCGTGCCTTCCCTGCGCGAGTTTCGCAGGAAGATCTCCAAAGGACGGAGGGGCTTGCGCCCCCCGCACCCCCCGATTTAGTACCTAGTACTTAGTGGCTAGTGGTTAGTCTGTAAGGTGCCGCAGGCGC
>CAVDSU010000128.1:0-5306 GCA_963611685.1 bacterium | reverse complement strand
AATCACCATGCCCACCCTCTTTCCCTTTGCCGCGCTGCTTCCCCGTTCTGGGGAGGCGAAGCAGATTGCTTCTTTGCCTTACGACGTCATGAACCGCCAGGAGGCCCGCCGCATGGTGGAGGGCAATCCCCTGTCGTATTTGCGCGTGACCCTGGCGGACCTGGAGTTGCCGGACAGCGTTTCCTCCTACGACCAGCAGGTCTATGAGCGCGCCGCCGCCAATCTGGCGGCACTCCAGGAGCGCGGCGATCTGGAACAGGACGCCCACCCCTCCTTCTATCTCTATTCCCTGGTCATGGATGGCCGCCGGCAGACCGGCATTGTGGCCTGCGTCTCCGTGAAGGAGTACAACGAGGGCATTGTGCGTCGCCACGAGCTGACCCGCAAGGAGAAGGAGGACGACCGCACGAAGCACATCCTCACCACCGGCGCCCAGACGGGCCCCGTCTTCCTGGCATATCGGGACTGCGAGGAGGTGGATTCCATCGTGGAGCGTGTCATGGCCGAGGAGAAGCCCCTCTTCGATTTCGTGGCAGAGGACGGCATCGGACACACCGGCTGGCGCATCCCTGCCGGCGAAAACGAGCGCCTGGCGACCCTCTTCCAGGACATGGTCCCCATGCTCTATATCGCAGACGGACACCACCGCGCCGCCGCCGCGTCCCGCAGCTGCCAGCAGCTCGAGGGCGCCGGCGAGTCCGGCAGCACCATGGGCGTCATCTTCCCCTCCAGCCAGCTGCGCATCCTGGCATACAACCGCGTGGTGAAGGACCTCAATGGCCTCTCTACCGACGAATTCCTGGCGCAGCTCTCTCGGGTGGGCGACATCCTCCCCGAGGTCTCGCCGGTGCCCGAGCAGGCCGGACAGGTCTCCTTCTATCTGGGCGGCAAATGGATGGGCCTCGCCTTCCACGACTGCCATCCCGAGGACCCCATCGAGAATCTGGATGTGAGCCTCCTGCAGAACCAGGTGCTCTCCCCCATCCTGGGCATCCAGGACCCCCGCCGCGATCCCCGCATCGATTTCGTGGGGGGCATCCGCGGCACCGGTGAGCTGGAAAAGCGCGTGGATGCCGGCGAGGCCGTCGCATTCTCCCTCTTCCCCACCTCCATGGACCAGCTCCTGCGGGTGGCCGACGCCAATGGCATCATGCCCCCCAAGTCCACCTGGTTCGAACCTAAGCTGCGCGACGGACTCTTCACGCACCTCATTCGATAGAGAACCCCGACTGCCCCCCGGAGGACTCCCTCCGGAAGGAGATCATCATGGAAATTCGCGACAACGGAGAAATCTTCCTGGAGGAGGTTTCGGTGGAGGAGCTGGCCGCTTCCTACGGCACGCCCCTCTATGTCTACGAGGAGAACCGCATCCGGGACAACTACCGGCGGGCACTCTCCGCATTCCGGAAATACTACCCGGATACCCGATTCTTCTACGCCATCAAGGCCAATAACAACCTGGCCCTCGCCAATATCCTCCGCCAGGAGGGCGCCGGCATCGACGCCGCCAGCGTCAACGAGATCCTCCTGGCAAAGGAGATGGGATTGGGTGGCGAGGACGTCATGTTCTCCGGAAACTTCCTCTCCGACGAGGATATCCGGCAGGGCGTGGAATCCGGCGTGATCTTCAATCTGGACGACCTCTCCCTGCTCCCGCGCGTCCTGAAACACGGGGTCCCCGAACTCCTCTCCTTCCGCGTGAATCCCGGCTACGGCGAGTGCGATATCGGCGCCTTCGTCTGCAATGCGGGACCCGAGGCGAAATTCGGCCTCCATCCCGACCAGGTCCTGGAGGCCTATCGCGCAGCAAAGGAGGCCGGCGTCAAGCGCTTCGGCGCACACATGATGCCCGGCTCCTCCATCCGCGATCCGGAATACTTCGGCTATGTCACCGGACTCCTCATGGACCTGGTGGGACGCGCCGGAAAGGAACTCGGCATCAATTTCGAGTTCATTGATTTGGGCGGCGGACTGGGAATCCCCTACAAGCACGAGGATGCGCCCCTGGATATCGATGCGGCCGCAAAGCGCGTGGCCGAGGTCTTCCAGCAGAAGATCGCCGAATACGGCCTGAAGCCCCCGCGTCTCATGATGGAGCCCGCACGGTACTTCGTGGGCGACGCCGGATACATCATCGGGCGAGTCCATACGGTGAAGGACTCCTACAAGCGGATCATCGGCACCGACATCGGCATGAATGTGCTGGCGCGACCCGCCCTCTACGGCGCATACCACCACATCTACGTGAATCGACGGGAGGCCGAGGAACGGGTCCCCCTGAATCTCTGCGGACAGCTCTGCGAAAACACCGACCTGTGGGTCCGCGATCGCCCGCTGCCCAAGGACACCGGTGTGGGCGATCTGGTGGTGGTGGAGAATGCCGGCGCCTACGGCTACGCCATGAGCTACCAGTATAACGGACGGCTCCGCCCCGCCGAGGTCCTGGTCAACGGCACGCACCATGAGCTCATTCGACGCGCCGAGAGCTTCCAGGATCTGGTGGAACCCATGATGGTCCCCGAATACCTCACAAGACAGTAAATTTTTCCCCACAACAAACGCCGCCTTCCAAAAAAGGGCGGCTTTTTTGCAAAACACACTAGAAAATCCATCCCCCGCGGCGTAGTACTACATGGACACGGCCATCGCCTAGGCGGATACTTTCCTCCGTTTTCCCTTTTCCCCTCGCGCCAATTCGGGCGCGCTTAACGCACGCGCCGGGGAATTCCGGCGCGGGGTTTCGCCCCGCGAAACCCTGGCCTAACTTCCTCCTTCCTCCTTCCTCCTTTTTTTCCTTATGAAGCTCTTCCTTGCTCTCTTTTCCTTTGCCCTTCTCCTCTCCTCCTGCGCCACTCGCACGCAGTACATCGCCGCCGGCACCCGTGCCGAGGCCGTCAGCGGATTCTCCCAGGATGATATCGACGACACTGTCTTTGCCGCCGTGGACTCCCTGGTCTCCCTGGATCGCATCAAGGCCCCCGAGGGCGCCCAGCGCGCGGTGGTTATCGTGGAAAATGTGACCAACGACACCCTTTCCCGCGGACGTGACGCCGAGGCATTGGCGGAGGGACTGGGCATCAGCCTCCGCGAAGAATTGACCAACTGCGGAAAGATCGTGGTCTACAACCGCGAGCTGGCGCAGTATGCCACCGTGCAGGTGCAGCCGCAGTATCTCCTCAAGGGCCGGCTGACCCAGCGGAATCTCCGACAGGACAACTCCGATGTCCAGATCGAATACAGCCTCAACCTGACTCTGGTGGAACTCTCCACCGGACTGGAATTCTGGCAGAAGCGGATCCCCCTCCGCAAACTCGCCGCCCGAAAGAATGTCTTTTAGTGGAAATCATCCCTTATTGTCAAGCCACCCTTCTAACCCATAGGAGACTCGCCATCATGCTGAAACAGTTGTTCGCGTCCATCGGAGAAATCGAAGATAGCGCACGGATTCTGCGCAGGGGATGCCTAGCGGGTCTTTGCGCTCTCGGACTCTCTATGGGAGTCGCCTCCGCTCAAGACGCACCGGCCGCTCCCGTGGCAGAAGCCGCTCCCGCTGTCGCGAAAAGCACTCTCAATGCCGATATGAAGGCGGCTTATGCTGCCAGCACTGCGCGAGAGTTGTTGCAGGAAAAGCTAGAGGCGTATGCTGAGGAACGGGGAATCGTCTATGGCATCCCGGATGCCAACGGACAAGTCTACACGACTGCGATTGTTTCTGTTTCAGAATCCGGTTCCTCGCCCAATTTTATCCGTGCCCGCACGATGGCCTATGAAATGGCCTATCATGACGCCATGGTGAAGTCCATTATGGATACTCTAGGACGTGATGTGGCCAAACTAGAACGGAAGTATTTTTCTGACGAAGGCACCAATAATACGGAACCCCGCCAGGAGTTGTCGGAGACCGTGGATCGCATCGCAGAGAAAACCGCTGCGTTGAAGGAGCGGGAGCTGGATATGGCGTTGGAGAAGGTGGGCGTGGATCCTCAGAAGGTGAAGGGGGTTAGCGTTCGGGAAAAGCAAAACCTCTTCTCTGATCAGCTGGTGAAGGAGTCCGTGAAGAAGGCGTTGGGCGAATCCATTGGCTTTGTGCCTGTGGCTACTTTCGAGGGGAATGATGCGAAGGACGGCTACGCCATTGGGGTTGTGCTCCGTTATGATGTGGAGTCCAAAGAGATCGCCCGCTGCATCGCCCGGAAGACCCGCCCCATGCCTCGCCCTGCAGGCGTTTCCCTCAAGGAGGCACTGCCGCCCAAGGAGGAAATGCTGGAACAGTTTGGTGTGCGTGTCGTCATTGATGACGAGGGCATGCCCATGCTCCTGAGCTTCGGACAGTGGGCCTGCAGCGAGAACGCCATGAACGCTCAAGATCCCCGCCGCCGCGACCGCGCTGTGGAGCACGCAACCGCTCAGGCGGAAAGTCTCGCGGATCAGCAGCTGACGCTCTTCATCAATAGCTCTCTGCAGGCAGAGGAAAAGTCTGAGATCGGCCAGGAAGAAAGCGACGATCTCTTCTTTGGCGGCAATGGTGAGACTGTGTATGAGACGGTGAAAGCATTTGTGGATCGCAGGATGGGGACGAGCACCGTCCGCGGCAGCGACACCCTGGCGGGACGTTCCACATTGCTGACTCGGACATTGACCCATCCCCGTGGCCAGACCGTGGTGGTGGTGGTGCGCGCCTGGAGTTTCCGCACTCTGGATCAGGTCCGCTCACTCCAGCGCAAGGACACCCCGAATCGCTCCGCTGTGAATCCCGCCCCCGCTTCCGAGATGCGCGGACCTCTTCCTGCTGGCGTTCGCGGTGGCCGCACTTACGACTTCTAAGGGATCCCCTGTTTGTAGAGGAGAAAGAAGACCATGAGATCCTCCCGGATTGCATTGTTAGCCCTGATGCTGTGTGCCTTTGTGGCGTTGGCGGCCGATGATACCCTCGTTGTGCAGGGAAATGGCCGCACGCTGCGTGCGGCGGTCAACGACGCGCTGACTGTGGCGGTGGAGCAGCGTTACGGCATACAGGTCACTGCAAGCCAGCACTCCCGGCTGGAAAACAGCGCTTCGAGCATCAATGCCACCGCGGAGGGCTTACAGGAGTGCTCCGAGTTCAATGACGTGGTCTTTGCGGACAATCAGAAGTCCTCGACGGGAAAAGTCAGCGGCTATCGCATTCTGAATTCCGTTCAGGAGGCGGACGGACGATTCTCTGTGGAATTGGAGGTCTCCTTCCCCGGACGCTACATCGTGGGAGAGGATCCCGACCTTCGTCGTCGCATGGCGGTGGGGGGCTTTATCATGAAGGCGGAGTCCGT
>CAVDSU010000127.1:0-5508 GCA_963611685.1 bacterium | reverse complement strand
CAGTCCTTTGGATATTCCCCCTACTGCACTTAGTGGTTGGCCGCTAGTGGCTAGTGGCTAGTTTTTGCGGTGCCTGCGGCGCTCTTCCGCGGCTCTAGACCGCGGTACCAAGCCGCTTTCCCCTAAAAAAAGGGGGGGGGCGGGGGGCTTGCCCCCAGTCCTTTGGATATTCCCCCTACTGCACTTAGTGGTTGGCCGCTAGTGGCTAGTGGCTAGTTTTTGCGGTGCCTGCGCCGCTCTTCCGCGGCGGCGGCACCACGCATTGCCCATTGCCCATTGCCCATTGCCCATTGCCCATTGCCGGTGCGTAGCGCCGGCAAGGCCCACTGCAGAGTGGCCACAACTCCTCATTCCTAATTCCCCATTCGGTCCAAGGATTGCCTTCGGCACTTGGCCGAAGGCAAAACCATGGACCTCTCTCCCATCGCCACCGTCCACAGCTGCTACCGCACCAAATTTGGAATTCCGCGGCAGAGTGGGTTGATTTCGGAGGCCACGGGCTATTTAGAGTTATTGCCTCCATACAACCAGCCCAATGCGGTGCGTGGGCTAGAGGAGTTCTCGCACATCTGGGTTATATTCGTCTTCAGCGAGAATCTGCGGGATTCCTGGAAGGCCACGGTTCGGCCGCCCAGGCTAGGAGGGGACCAGCGGCTGGGGGTCTTCGCCACGCGCTCGCCCTTCCGACCCATGCCCATCGGTCTCTCCGCCCTGAAGCTGGAAGGCGTCAAAATCCGCCCCCACGGAAAGATCGAGATCCATGTCTCCGGACTGGACCTGCTGGACGGCACGCCCGTCCTGGACATCAAACCCTATCTCCCCTACACCGACTGCATCCCCGAGGCAACCGGCGGCTTCGCGCCCGTCGCCCCCGACCAGTCCGCCATGCGGGTCTCCTTCGCGCCGGAACTCCAGGACACCCTCAAGAAAGAACGCCCCGAATTCCTCCAGCTCTGCCGGAAAGTGGTCTCCCTCGACCCGCGCCCCGCATACCAGAAGATCCCCGGACGAGTCTACCAGTGCTACCTGGAAGACCGCGAAATCCTCTGGCAGGTAGGCGAGGATCCCCAACAGGCCGTCATCACCGCCATCCGCCCTTGGAAAAAAGTAGCGGCTTCCCTCGACGCTCCCGCGGAGCGACCGCATAAAACTAGCCACTAGCCACTAACCGCTAGCCACTTCTTCATGTCCCGCACCGACTACTTCCTGCGGCGGCTCCTGCTGGTCTTCCCCACCTTCCTGGGAATCACCATCCTCTGCTTCGCCATCACACAGCTGCTCCCCGGGGGCCCCGTGGACCAGCTCATGATGCGCATGCGGGGCATGGGCGCCGGCGGCGAGAGTGTCCAGGCGGCGGCGGGCGGTGCGGAGATGGGGCAGGAGGCCATGGAGCGCGAGCGGGAGGCCTTCCGGAAGCACTTCGGCTTTGACCAGCCCATCCTCAAGCAATACTGGAAGTGGCTCTGGCAGGAACGCTGCGGGATGCTCAGCCGCTCCTACAAATTCTCCAACAAGACCGCCTGGGAGATGATCTCCCAGCGCTTCCCCATCTCGCTGGTCTTCGGGCTGAGCAGCTTCTTCCTCACATACCTGGTCTGCATCCCGCTGGGAGTCGCGAAGGCCGTCCGACATGGCTCGCCCTTCGACATGCTCTCCAGCGTGGTCGTCTTCCTGGGATACGCCATACCCGTCTTCGCCCTGGGAATGCTCCTGAAGCTCTTCCTCTGCGGAACCACCGAGGGCTTCTGGGATCTCTTTCCCGCCAGCGGATTCCTCTCCCCGAACGCGGATTCCCTGACCGGCTTCCAGCGCTTCCGCGACCTCCTCTGGCACCTCTTCCTGCCCGTGGTCTGCTACATGGCCGGCTCCTTCGCCATGCTGACCCTCCTCATGAAGAACTCCCTCCTGGACCAGATCAACAGCGACTACGTCCGGACCGTCTACGCAAAGGGCGGCTCCTCCCGGCGCGCCCTCTGGTGCCACGCCCTCCGAAACGCGCTCATCCCCATCGCCACCGGCTTCGGAAGCGTCCTCTCGCTCCTCTTCGCCGGCAGCGTCATCATCGAACGAGTCTTCGAAATCCCCGGCATGGGGAACCTCAGCATGGAGGCCATTGTCGGACGCGACTACCCCGTCTTCATGGGAATCCTGGCACTCACCAGCATCCTGACCCTGCTGGGAAATGTCCTCTCCGATTTCTGCTACGTCATCATCGATCCAAGAATCCAATTTTCATAGTTTCCTATACCAACCACACCACCCACCCAACCGAAGGAGACCAAGCCATGTTTAAGAAAGCATTCCTCGCCGTCGCCCTCTGCCTCTCCACTCTCGCCCTGCACGCCGACCTGACCCTCCAGAGCATGGAGTACGCCGAGGCGCAGGTGCTCGTCCAGGCCAACGAGGCCGCCCTGAAGGGCTCTCTCCTGGAAAAGATCTTCGAGCAGAAGCAGTCCGAGGCGAACGGCGGCAAGCCCGCCATCACCAAGCAGATCGAGGCCATGCTCCCTCCGGGAGTCCAGGGCACCGCGAAATTCGCCCTCGCTGCAGGCGATGCCAATGCCCCCGAGCTCCCCGACATGGAGAATGTCGACGAGGATCTCACCAAAGTGAAGTTCCTGGGAGCCACCTCCTTCGGCGCCAGCCTCCAGAGCCTCTTCTCCATGGTCCCCATGCTCCCCATGATGGTTCCCGAAATCGCCGAAAAGGTCACCATCCTGCCCATCCAGGTCGAGGGATACGCCGGCTACCGCCTCACCGATAAGGCAAACAACCTGAAGACCCTGGATGTCATCCTCTCCAAGGATGGCCGCACCGTCCTCTTCGGACACAAGGACATGGTCGCCTCCGCAGCCGCCGGCAAGACCACCGCACTGCCCCCTGCACTGGCCGCAGCAAAGGCCGCCAATGCCACCGACGGCTTCGCTATCGCCCTCTCCGATCCCAAACACCAGGATGACCTCAAGGCCTCCCTGGAGTCCTCCTCCCTCGAGCCTATCTCCAAGGCCGCGCTCGGAAACATCCAGACCGTCGCACTCCTCGTGAACAGCACCCCCGAGGCCATCAAGCTCACCCTCCGCGGATTCTTCCCCGATGAACCCGGCGCCGCCGCCGTCCGCGACAATATCCTCAATACCATCCTCATCGAGGGCGCAAAGCAAATCGTCCCCTTCTTCCTCCCCGGAACCACCTTCGTCAATACCCTCGCCGCAACCCAGAAGGGAAATGTCGCGGAAATCACCGGCTCCTTCACCGAGGCCGATATCAACGCCATCATCACCACCATCCAAAACGCCGTGGAACCCGTCGACTTCGAAATGGACGAGAACGAGGCGGAGGCCCTCGAAATCGATACCGATGACATCGACGACACCATCGACGACGCCATCGACGACGCCATCGAGGATTCCATCGACGACGCCATCGAGGATTCCATCGACGACCTGGACGACGACGTCGACGACCTGGACGACGACGCCCTGGAGCTGGATCTCGACGGCCTCGAATAACCCCCGCTCCTAGCTAAAAAACAGAGGGGGAAACCACCAACGCCCGCGCCGGAGACCACACCCCCGGCGCGGGCTTTCAGCACCCCCGTTCCCCGGCAAAACACCCGCTTCCCTTGGAAAAGTAAAGACCAAAGAGTTTTGCCCATGACTCTTGCGCAGACACTATTTTCCCGCCACGATGTCCAGCAGGCCTGGACGGTCGAGGAGGTAACCGGGCTCCTCCACACGCTGGTGGCCCGGGAACTCCCCTGGGACTTCTGGCTCTGCGGCGAGCTCATCCTCAACGACCGCGCCACCGCCAGCGTGCATCTCTACGCCACCGTCCGTGACGAAAAACAAAACACGCTCCCCCTCGTCTATTTCGGCGGCGCCGCCGTCGTCCGCTCCCTGGGCCTCAAGAGCGGCGACAAGGTGCTCGCCTGGGGACACATCAGCTTCTATGCCCCACGCTGCGACCTGCAATTCCAGGCCTCGAAGCTCGTGAAGGCCGACGGCGGAGGCGACACCCTCACCGAATTGCGCAGAAAGGCGCTGGAGCGCCTCACCGCCGAAGGACTCCTGGATCCCAAGCGCAAGAAGCCCCTCCCGCCATTCCCAAAGACCATCGGACTGGTCACCAGCCCCGATGCCGCCGGATTCCGCGACTTCCTCCATACCTGCCTTGCCCGCGCACCACGGCTCTCCTTCCTCCTGGCACCCACGAAGGTCCAGGGAAAGACCGCCGCCGCCGAATGCGCCGCCGCCCTCCACCTCCTGGACGAGCTGGGCGAATGCGACGTGATCGTCATCACCCGCGGCGGGGGCTCCGAACAGGATCTCTGGTGCTTCAATGACGAGGCGCTGGCACGCGCCATCGCACAGGCAAAGACCCCCGTCCTCACTGCCATCGGACACGAAAAGGATACGCCCCTCGTGGACTACGTGGCCGACGCCAGCGCCATCACCCCCACAAAGGCAGCCGAACTCCTCACGGAGCCACTCTTCCTGGCGGCACGACAGCTGGAACAACTCCAGAAGGCCGCCAGCCGCGCACTCCTATACGCCCTCCAGGACCGACGCACACGACTCCGACACTGCCTAGAGACGCCCTATCTCCGCTCCCCTGAAAAACTCGTCGGCGAACGCAAAAACCGCCTCCTCAACATCGAGGTCCGGCTGGCGCAGGCGCTCCCACACCAGGCAAAAGAACGCCGCGCCGCCTTCCAGAAGGACTGGGACGCACTGCTCACCCTCCAGGACGCACGATTGAATAAATTCCGCGCGCGCTTGGAACAACTCCTGGGGACCCTCCATGCCCTGGATCCCAAGGGCGTCCTCCACCGGGGATACAGCATCCTCCTCAATCGCGACGGACACGCCATCCGCACCGCCGCCGAAGCCCCCGAGGGCACACAGCTCACCGCCATGCTCGCCACCGGCTCCCTGGGACTCGAAGTCATCTCTAACCAAAATCCCTAAACCACCATGGACGACACCAAAGACCTCACCTTCGACCAGGCACTCCAGGAACTGGAAAATATCGTCAGGCAACTAGAGGCAGGCACCCTCTCCCTCGAAGACAGCATCAAGGAGTTCGAACGCGGAGTCACCCTCGGAAAACTCTGCAACGAGAAACTCACCTCCGCAGAACAAAAAATCCAAAAGCTCACCAAACAGCCCGACGGCTCCCTCGCCAAAGAAGACCTGTCGCTGTCAGTACCTAGCAACTAGTGGCTAGTGGCTAGCCTGTAAGGCGCCGCAGGCGCTATTCCGCCGAAGTTTCGGCGGCACGGCACCGGTTCTTGGCGCGTGCCTTGGGGCAAAAGGGGGGGCACGGGGTGCGAGGGGCGCAAGCCCCTCCGTCCTTTGGATAATCTTCCCCTACCCTAGGCAGGCGCTATTCCGCCGAAGTTTCGGCGACACGGCACCGTCTCTTGGCGCGTGCCTTGGGGGAAAGGGGGGCACGGGGGGCACGGGGGGCGCAAGCCCCTCCGTCCTTTGGTTGGCTTCCGCCCGATCC
>CAVDSU010000126.1:0-5551 GCA_963611685.1 bacterium | reverse complement strand
ACCTGTTCCAGGAGCCGTTCAATCTGGGATTTTAGGGAGTTCGCGCACTTCAGGTTTTGGTGAACGGGGGTCTTGTCCTCGATGGTGGGGGTTTCCAAGGCGGTCTCGTACTCCTGGATGGCCTCCGTGACCTGCTTTAGGGCGTCCTCCAGGGGCTTTTTCTCGGGGGGCTGTGCAGTGGCCTTCTTTTCTGCGGAGCGCACGAGGACATTCGCGAGGGCGAGATGCGCCTTTTGCTCCAAGGGGGAGGACTCCTCTTGTTCGCTCATCTCTTCCAGCATGGAGCGGAGGGCGGTTTCTGCTTGGTCGCACTCTCCTGCATGGTAATCCAGGAGCGCCTGGTTGAAGAGCAGGGGTCGCGGCGTGGGGCGGTCTGCGGGGAGGGCGTCGCGGCATTCCTGGTATGCCTTCTGCGCCTCTTCCCAATTTCCGGTCTGGAGTGCCTTCGTTCCCTGGCGGAAGCTGGCGCGTGGCGAGGCGCCCTGGGAGGCCTGCGGGAATAGCAGCAGCGCCAGCAGCAGGAGCGCCAGTCGTCCGGGTTTCGGCGGGCGTTTGCCGGTGGGCAGGGCGACGCCCAGTGCCAGAAGAATCATTGCGGGCAGCAGGAAGAGGTGGTACCGCTTTTCCTTCTGGACCAGGGATTCCTCCTCGAAGGTCTCCTGCTTGGCGGTGGAGACGGTCTGGCGATAGAAGTCCCGCAGGTCGAAATCGCGGGTCCCCACGGCCAGGTAGACTCCGCCGGGGGTGGCGTCCGCCATGGCCTGGAGGGTCTCGGAATCCAGCCGGGAGCGCACGGGCTGCCCGTTGTACTTCAGCAGCGTCTCCTGCCCCTGTTCATCGGGGAGGGAGAGGAGGGTGCCCGCCTTGTCGTCGCCCAATCCCACAATGAGGAGCCGGACCTTCAGGGCGCCTAGCGCCTTCGCTGCCTCAATCGGCAGGGAATCGTGGTCCTCGCCGTCCGTGATGAGGATCACATCGCGACCCTCGCCGGTGGATTCGTTGAAGATCTCGTTGCGCACCATCCGGAGGGCGTCTCCCAGGTTCGTGCCGCCACGCGCCAGGGCATTGGGCGACATCTCGTTCAGCGCCATCTGGAAGAATGCGTAGTCCAGGGTGGGCGGACAGAGGACGGCTGCGGTGCCGGCAAAGCCCACCAGCGACACGCGGTCGCCCTGGAGCACCTCCAGGCATTGCGCAATCTCCGCTTTTGCTCGCTCCAACCGATTGGGGCGCAGGTCTTTGGCGAGCATGCTCCGGGAGAGGTCCACCAGGAAGACCACCTGCCGACCCTGCCGCTGGACCTTCTTGCTGATGAGACCCCAGGCGGGATCCGCCAAGGCGAGCAGGCATCCGGCCGCCGCCAGGAGCACTAGGAGCCACTTCGCCCACTGCAGCGTGGGGTGGCGGGTGGACTGCCAGGCTTTTAAGGAGGGGGAGTCCCGGAGGGCGTCCAGGCGGCTCATGCGGTGCCGGCGGCACAGAACGAGTGCCAGAGCCAGCAGGGGAATCAGGGCGAGCCAGGGGAGGATTTGCGGTTGGAGGAACATTCTTCTGTTCGGCGCCGGCGCAATGCCGTCGCCGGGATAGTCGTTTTGAAAGAGGAAGTGGGGGATTCTTTTTTTGCGCTACTCCAGGGGAGCGAGTCCGACGGCCTTCAGGGCGATGGCCAGGAGGAGCAGTGCGGTTCCCGCCAGGAGGAAGGGCTGGTAGTGGTCTTCGCTGACGGCGTAGTATGGCGTCTCGAAGTCGCTGCGCTCCAGGGAGTCGATGGCACGGCAGACCTGCGCCAGCCCCTTTGCGTCCCAGCAGGGGAAGAATTGCCCGCCGGTGGTCGCGGCCAGTCTCTGGATGTCGGAGGTGTCGTAGGGGGGGCTGAAGGGCGAGTTGTCCAAAATGGCGATGGTGTAGACCTTCACGCCGTGCTTGAGCGCCAGCTGGCCCGCGTCGGCAATGGAGAGGTCGTGCTCGCCTTCGTCCTGGCCATCCGTGAGCAAAATGATGACCTTCGACTGGAGGGAGAACTCCTTCTTGCCCTGCTTTTCGCGGGCGGACAGCGATTTCTCCTCGTCCACTAGGCGCGCCACGCCCATGGCCACCGCATCCCCGATGGCCGTGCTGTTTTCCGGGGAGTCCGGAGGCACTAGCTGGATGCCCCGGAGGGCGAAGTCCAGCGCGTCGTGGTCCAGGGTGAGGGGGCAGGCGGTGTAGGGATAGCGCGCAAAGCCCACGAGGCCCACCAGGTCGCTGTCACGGCCCTTCATGGACTCCTCGTCGTTGCCTTTTTCGCCGAAGATGAAGGTGCGGAAGACGTCCTTCACGGTCTCTAGCCGGTTCTGGCTGCGGCCGCGGTAGCTCATGAGATTCCGCATGGAGCCCGAGCGGTCCAGGATCATCTCGATGGCAATGCCGCGGGTGCTCTGGGAGATCAGCTTCTTCTCCGTCTGGGGACGCGCCAGCGCCAAGACCAGCGCGCACCAGGCGAGCATCAGGAGGAATCCGGGGAGTCGAGTGAGGACGCTGCGGTGTGCGCCGGGGAGTCCCCGCAGCAGTGCGGAGGCCCCGGGGACGGGTGTGGTGGGCGTGGGATGGAGCAGCTCCTTGAGGAGGGGCGCCAGCAGCGCGGACAGTCCCGTCAGCGCCCAGGGATGCGCGAAGCGCGCGCCGGGCAGGATCCTCCAGAGAAGGAGGAATGCCGCCAGGAGCAGCGCGGTCCAGAGAATGGTGGTGAGTCGTCGCGAGGTCATTTCTGCGCCTCCTGGGCGGCCTCGCCGTCTTCCGGAAGCTCGGCCTCCTGGAGGAGCTCCCGGCACTGTGTTTCGAGGGCGGCGAGGGCGTTGGCGGCGGGCTCGTCGTTGGCGTAGCGCACATTGTCGCAGGTCTGGAGGAGCCTCTGGAGGAAGAGGCTGCGCTTCTGAAGAAAGGGCGTGTCGGGAATTTGCGCCAGGAATTCCTGTGTGGTGAGCTTGGTTGCCTGGAAATGGAAGCGCCCCTCCAGGTATTCCCGCATAAGGAAGGAGAGCTCTTGGCAGAATTCCTTGTATTGCAGGGTAGAAAGCAGGTCCCGGTCCTTGAGCTGCCGCAGGCGGAGCTCGGCCAGCTGGATGGGCGTCAGCGCGGGTGCCTCGGGAGCGCGGCGATGGCGAAGCGCCCGGAAGAGGAGCACGGAGAGATACAGCAGGAGCAGCAGCGCCAGCGCACCGATGGCGTAATGCCAGAGTGGCCGGGGCATGAGGGCCTCCTCGGGCAGCAGGAGGCTGTCGTCTAGGGGGAGCCCCGCTGCACCCAGGGACAGTGCGCTTGTCGCGCAGAAGGGGATTGCGAGGGATTTTCGGGTCATTTGGGGGAAGGGGGTGTCCCTGCTAGCGGAGTTGCGCACGCCGCTTCAGGAAGCCGGAGAGTTTTCTTGTGCACTCCTCGCCTGCGTCCAGGGGGAGGGTGTCGGCGCCGCAGCGCTTGAGGGTCTGGAGGGTCTGCTCCTGGATTTGGTCAAAACGCCGCGTGTATTCTCGACGTGCGGGACCATATCCGGTGTCCAGGAGGAAGGCCTCGCCGGTCTCGGGATCCCGAAGCTGCGCAAAGCCCAGGTCCGGCAGGGTGCGCATGGCGGGATCCCGCAGGGGGAGCGCCACGACGTCGTGTCGCCGCGACAGCAGCTGCAGGGGCTGCTGGTAGTCGGGCCGCAGCAGAAAATCGGAGAGGAGGAAGAGGATGGCGCGGCGCTTCAGGACTCGCCCGAGATACTCCAGGGCGCCCTTCAGGTCGGTGCCGCCACCCTGACTCTGGCAGGACAGCAATTCCCGCAGAAGACGCATGGCGTGTGCCGCGCCCTTGGCGGGCGGCAGGAACTTCTTTACCGTGTCGGCAAAGAGGAGCAAGCCCACCTTGTCGTTGTTCTTCACGGCAGAAAAGGCCAGGTTGGCGCAAATCTGCGCAGAGAGATCCTGGAGGGATTCGCGGGAGAAGCCGAAGGCGCCGGAGGCCGAACAGTCCACCAGGAAGAGGATCGTGAGCTCGCGCTCCTCCCGGAAGCGCTTCACGAAGGGACGCCCCTGCCGGGCAGTCACATTCCAGTCGATGGAACGGATGTCGTCGCCGGGCTGATACTCCCGGACCTCCTCGAACTCGATGCCGGAGCCGCGGAAGGCGGAGCGGTATTGCCCGGCCAGGAGGGTCGTGACGTCCTTGCGGGAGCGGATTTCCAGCAGGCGCAGCCGTTGGGATAAGGTATTCAGGTCCATGGAGAGTGCGCCTCAGGGCACGGGGACGGCATCCAGGAATTTCTGGACGATCTCCTCGGCGGAGATCTCCTGCGCCTCCGCCTCGTAGGTGAGCAACACGCGGTGACGGAGGACATCCATGGCCACGTCCTTCACATCCTGGGGAGTGGCGTATCCGCGGCTCTGGAGGAATGCCTGCGCGCGGGCGGCCTGCGCCAGGAAGATGGTGGCACGGGGGGAGGCGCCGAAGCGGATGAGGGGCTTCAGGTCCGCAAGACGATACGCCTCGGGCTTTCGGGTGGCCTCCACCAGGGAGACGATGTATTTCTCCACCCGGGTGTCCATGAAGACCTGGTCCAGCAACTGCCGGATGCGCAGGATGTCCTCCGGGGTCATGACGGACTGGACCTGCGGACGGGCTGCGGTGGAGGCGTGGCTCCGGAGGATCTGGAGCTCCTGGTCGGCGGTGGGGTAGGTGACGACTACCTTGAAGAGGAAACGGTCCACCTGCGCTTCTGGCAACGGGTAGGTGCCCTCCTGCTCCACGGGGTTCTGGGTGGCCAGCACCATGAACGGCGCGGGGAGGGCGTAGGTGGTGTCGCCCAGGGTGACCTGACGCTCCTGCATGGCCTCCAGCAAGGCGCTCTGGACCTTCGCCGGCGCACGGTTGATCTCGTCGGCGAGAATCAAGTTCGCAAAGAGCGGCCCCTGCTTGGTGGTGAAGTCGCCCTCCTTGGGATTGTAGATGAGGGTGCCAATGAGGTCGGCAGGCAAGAGGTCGGGAGTGAACTGGATGCGGTGGAAGGATGCCTGGATGGCCTTCGCCAGCGTGGTGACGGTGAGGGTCTTGGCCAAGCCCGGAACTCCCTCCAGCAACACATGCTGGTTCGTGATCAAGGCCATGAGCAGACGGTCAATGAGGCGGTCCTGACCCACGATGACTTTCTGAATCTCAGAACGCAGCGACTGCAAAAGCGCCGCTTCACGGGAAATCTGGCTGGCAAGCAGGTTGACGTCGGTGTCGGTAGTCATGCAAAATGCTCCTGGAGATAAATGGAAGAAGGAAGAAGAGGAAGGAAAAGGGAAGACGCCGCGCGATAGGTACGCCCCCCCCTGCGTACAACACCCCCTCCCGCGCAACGACTCCATAGACAAAGCCCCCGAGATGCGGTTCCCGAAAAAGTGCGGCGGCTGATCGGGCAGATACCCATTTAGTACTTAGCCATTAGTGGCTAGTTTAGTACTTAGCCATTAGTGGCTAGTGGCTAGTTTATAAGGCCGCTGCGCGGCTCTTCCGCGGCACACGCCGCGGTACCGTACCGCCCCGTCTGGGG
>CAVDSU010000125.1:0-5654 GCA_963611685.1 bacterium | reverse complement strand
GCGGGGGGGGGCTGCCCCCCGTCCTTTGGATACTCTTTGCATTCTGCGCCCCCCGTGCCCCCTGCCGAATCTCTTCCGCCTACCGGCGGTACGGTGCATTGAACATTGCGGGGCTGCGCCCCCCTGTGCCCCTGCCGAATTTTTTCCGCCTACCGGCGGTACGGTGCATTGAACATTGCGGTGCAATTATTTGAAGCGAATCTCCTTCCTTTTTTCCTTTCATTATGTGCCATTCAGAATTTCGTTTTTTTGCCTTTTTATCCGCGCTCTTTTTGTTTGCGGGTGTGTTGTCTTCGCAGGAGTTAGGGGGTGCCCGGGGGACCTTCTTGGAGATTGCGAAGCGTTATGAGGTCGCGGAGCAGCATCCGGCGCCTGCGTGGACTCACCGGAAGGACAAGCCGTTGTTCCGGATGGCGTGGTTTTCGGACATGCACATCACCTCCCCGGAGGGCATGGAGTACCACCGGAAGATCCTGGCGAAGATCCGGAAGGAATTGAAGCCGGTGGCGGTGATTTTCAGTGGTGACAACTGGGGGATTGGCGTGGATGGTGCCGAGCGCAGTCGGACCTTCCGGCTCTTCTTGAATCAGTGTCTGGGGACGCCGGGAGAGAAGGGCTTTGTGAAGGCGATCGTCCTTCCTGGCGACAATTGGGCCCCGGGCTTCGAGACCGCCTTTTCCAGTCGACAGGTCGCATTCAGCCTGGGCGGCTTCCGCTTCATTGCCTTCGCTCCGGATCGTGGCGGCAAGAAGAATGGCTGCACGCTGCATTCCCAGGAGAGCCTCCAGTGGCTCGAGGACGAGTTGAACTACGCCGCCATCTCCGACCAGCCCGTGATCTATATCCAGCACGAGCCCCTCCTGCCGCCCTCTACCCTGGATGCCCCGAAGATCTCCATGATGCTGGACAAGGCGCCGCAGGCCTTCCTGGCGCTGGGCGGGCATCTCCATTTGGATCTGGAGTTCATCAAGGGTCATTGGCGTCAGTGGGTATGCCCCTCTTCCGGCATTAGCCACCGTCCCGGCTTCAAGATGCTCAGCTTCTATCCCGATTGCGTGATTGCGCAGGCCTGGGAGGAGGATCCCGAAAAGAAGGGCGAGTACCGACCGGTGTCGAAGTATCTGCGTGCGCCCATTCCCCTTCAGTGCCGGAGCGGTCTTGTCTCCGTGAAGACCTACAATCCGGAGGATGTCTCCCGTCGGGCGCATCTCTCCTACCAGGAGGACCTGGATCTGGATGTACAGGTGGACCTGGTGACCAATACCATGGTGGACTACGCCCTCCGATATGTGCTCCAGCGCACTCGCGGCAAGAAGTAGCCTCTCTTCCTTCTTTTTTTTACGCCAATGGCAATCAGGCTCTGGAATCTCGAGGAGGCCGCCGCCTTTTTGAACGTGGAGACCAAGGAGTTGCGCGCCCTGGTGACTTCCGGCGAGATTCCGTGCGTCCCCCAGGGCGACCGCATGATGTTCGATCCCGAGGAGGTGGACGCCTGGTACACCACCCGGATGGTCCGCCGACTCCCCGTGCATCACAAGGAGAACCCGCGACAGGCGCCGCCATCGGAATTCCTCCTGGAGGGATATTGTCGGGAGGAGCTCATGGAGCCCGCGCTGGAGGGAAAGACCAAGCCCGCAGTCCTGCGGGAATTGACCGCGCTCGCCGAACGCGCCGGAGTCCTCTATGACCCACAGGAATTCCTGGAGGGGCTCCGTCGACGAGAGGAGGCCGGCTCCACCGCCATGGCCGAGGGCATCGCGCTGGTGCACCCCATGTCGCGAGACGAATACACCTGCGTGGAGCCATTCCTCGCCGTCGCACGCACCAGGACACCCGTGCACTTCGGCGAGGAAAACGGCACGCCCACCGATCTCTTCTTCCTGGTCTGCTCGCCAAAGCCCGAAGAACACCTCCAAATCCTGGGAAAACTCTGCCGATTGGCCGCCGAGGGAACCTTCCTCCAACAACTCCGGGAGGCCACGAGCCCCGAAGAGATGTTGCAGGCAGTCCACGGGAAATGATCTTCGGCAACGGCGGCAAAAGTGTCGTGCGCTGTCCGAAAATGTCAATTTTTTATCAGAGGGTTTAGTGGGAGTGAGTTATAGTACCCTCTCACCCCGTCCTGCGGCGAGAGTCGCCGTTTTTTTTGAGGTCGTGGGGTTTGTCGTAGTGGATTTTGCTTTTGTGGAGTCTTGAGGATTTTTTTTTATGGACGAGCGTATGTGTGACGAGGGGCTGGAGAAGGTGGCTTCCGTGGCTTCCGTGGATTCCGTGTCCATGGAGCAGCCTGAGTCTGGGGCTGTTGTGGAGGCCCCGGTTTTGGAGCCTGGTGCGGGCTTTGTGGGCTTTGGGCTATGTGAGGAGTTGTTGTCTGGCATTCGGGAGGCGGGCTTTTGCGAGCCCACTCCGATTCAGAAGGCCGCGATTCCGGAGGCGTTGAAGGGCCGTGACCTATTGGGTCAGGCATTGACGGGCACGGGCAAGACCACGGCCTTCGGGTTGCCCTCCATGGAGCGCATCAAGGACCTGGAGGGATTGCAGATGCTGGTGTTGACTCCCACCCGCGAATTGGCGGCGCAGATCTCCAGCGAGCTCTACCGTCTGGGGCATTTCACGGGGTTGAAGCCCGCCGCGTTTACGGGCGGACAGTCCTACCGCCGGCAGGAGGAGCTTTTGGCGCGTGGCGTGAACATCCTGGTGGCCACCCCCGGCCGTCTCATCGACCTCATGGAGTCCGGTCATTTTGAGGGTGTGAACCCCGCTGTCATCGTGGTGGACGAAGCGGACGAGATGCTGGACATGGGCTTCATCGACGACGTGAAGCGGATCTTCCAGCAGTTCCCGGGCCCTCACCAGACCATGCTCTTTTCCGCCACCATGCCCAAGCAGGTGGAGGCGCTGGCGCGCGACATCCTCCACGATCCCATCATGCTGGAGACCGAGACCCCGCAGGGCGCCAACAACGACATCGAGCAGCACTACTTCATCATCGAGGAATACGAGCGCACCAACGCGGTGGTGCGCCTGATCGAGTCCGAGGAGGTCACGAAGGCGATCATCTTCTGCCGCACCCGCGAGGAGACGGACTCCCTGAACATCCTCTTGGGCGGTCGTGGCTACAACGTGAATTGCCTCCATGGCGACATGGAGCAGGCGGCGCGCGGGCGCGTCATGGCGGCCTTCCGGCGGGGCGACTTCGATATCCTGGTGGCCACCGACGTGGCGGCGCGCGGCATCGATGTGGACAATGTCTCCCACGTCTTCAACTACCATCTGCCCTTCGACAGCCGCGCTTACGTGCACCGCATTGGCCGTACGGGTCGTGCGGGCAAGACGGGCAAGGCGATCACGCTGGTGACCCCGCGGGAGTTGCGTCAGCTGGAGGGCATTCGTCGTTCTGTGGGGGCGAAGCTCTCCCTGGGGCAGATTCCCACGCGCGACCAAGTGAACTCCCAGCGTCTGGAGCGCCTTCTGGCGTCGCTCTTTGCCGCGAATCTGGATGTGAAGCTCTTTGGGAAGATCCAGGAGATGATCGCCAGCCAGGACCAGGATCCCGCGGTGCTCTTCACGAAGATGGTCTCCCGTCAGCTGGCGCTTACGGCCGACCAGGGCCCCGAGCACATCGGGGTCTCTCCCGAAAAGCTGGAGAAGCTGACCGCCCGCGCCTATCGCAACCGCAGCCGCTTTGCACAGCGCGCGCTCTTCCAGGAGGAGCGCGGCGGCGCGGGTGGCGAGGGAGGTCCCGAGGAGGGCGGTCGTCCCCCTCGCAAGAAGAAGGAGGGCGGCGCTTTCAAGAAGCGCCGCGAGGGCGTCCGGGAGGATCGCGGGAGCGAGGAGTTCTCGGAGCGTCCCGCGAAGAAGCGCCGCTACGAGGAGCGCGAGTCCTTCGGTGGCGATCGCGAGCGTGGCAAGCGCCGCCGCGAGGACCATGATGGCGGCGAGAACAAATTCCGTGAGCAGAAGCGCAAGAAGCGCGAGAAGGCGGAGGCTCGTGGCGAGCGTCCGGCGTCTCAGAAGCCGGTGTTATTGAATCCGGATGGCACTCCGAAGTTGAATCGGAAGCAGCGCCGCGCGCTGAAATTCGGCAATCCGCTGCCGGAGAAGTAGGGCCTTTTGTAGTCGGGAGCATTTGTTTTTTTTATGGCGTCGTCGGGCGGCATTCTGGATCGTCGGAGTTGGACTCTCGCGGGGCTCTGCGCGCTGTTGGCGCCCTACGGCGCAGAGTTGCGCCTTCCCGAGGGCATGAGCGCGGGGGAGTCCGAGGCGCTTCCGGCGCTCTCGGGTGCCTGTGGGGATTCCCGCCAGGCGCGTGCGGGGGCGCTTTTCTGCGCGATCAAGGGCGGCGTCGCCGACGGCAACGACTTCGTGGGCCAGGCGTTGTCGAAGGGCGTTTCGGCGGTGTTGTCGGATCGTCCGGGGCTGGTGTGTCCGGTGCCGGTGATAGGCATTCGTCCGGGGACGGGCTATGCGGCGGTTTCGCGGGTGGCGGAGGCCTTTGCGGACTACCCGGCGCGCGCGATGCGGCTGGTGGGGATCACGGGCACTGCCGGAAAGACGACCACTGCGTTCTTGCTCCGGGAGATCCTGCGGGCTGCCGGGGAGCCGGTGGGCATGATCGGCACCGTGGTCTATGACGTGGGCGGCGGAAAGGAGCTGCCCGCCGACCGCACGACGCCCACGCCCTTCCTGCTGCAGGAGCTCTTCCTCCAGATGCGGGAGAATGGGGTGCGCACCGTGGTCATGGAGTGTTCCAGCGCCGCTCTCCACCAGGAGCGCACCGGCACCGCGCGCTTCGCCGCCGCCGCCTTCACCAATTTTTCCCGGGACCACCTGGACTACCATGGCACCATGGAGGAATACTGGAAGGCGAAGACCATCCTCTTCCATCAGCTCCTGCTTCCCGGCGCTCCCGCGGTCCTGAATCTGGATGACCCCGCGGTCGACTCGCTGGCACAAGAGCTCTCGGCGCTCCCCGAAGAGCGCCGTCCGCGGGTCCTGGGATTCCGCCAGGACGCCGAGCCGCAATGGCGGTGCCCCCTGCCGGGCGCCTTCAATCGGCAGAATGCCCGCTGCGCCGGACTGCTCGCCCGCGGACTCGGCGTGCCCGAGGCGGTCATTCGGGAGACGCTGGCGCAGACGCACGGCGCGCCGGGACGACTCCAGCGCTTCGTCTGCCCCAATGGCGCCGTCGCTTTCGTGGACTACGCGCATACCCCCGAGGAGATCCGCTGCGCGCTTTTGGCGTTGCGTCCGGAGTGCCCCGGTCGATTGGGAATCCTCTTCGGCTGCGGAGGCGACCGCGACCGCGGAAAGCGCCCCATGATGGCCGCCGCCGCTGCGGAATGCGCGGACTTCCTCTGGATCACCAGCGACAACCCCCGCACCGAGGACCCCGAGGCCATCCTGGATGAAATCGCCGCCGGAATCCCCGCCACGGTCCCATGCCATCGACAGGCCGACCGCGCACAGGCAATCCGCGACGCCGTGGCCTCCTGCACCCCCACCGACTGGCTCCTCATCGCCGGCAAAGGACACGAGGACTACCAGGAAATCAACCACGTGAAACACCCCTTTTCGGACTGGGACGTCTTGCGGGCGTGCGCCCGCAAGATGTAAGTACTTAGTAATTAGTGGTTAGTGGCTAGTTGCAAGGT
>CAVDSU010000124.1:0-5973 GCA_963611685.1 bacterium | reverse complement strand
GCTCGCCGAAACCCTGGCCTAACTTCCTCCTTCCTCCTTCCTCCTTCCTCCTTTAAAAAAAAGCGATGTCCCTCTCCGACCTGGAACGCGTCATACCCGCAGCGCCGTCCCGCATTGTGGCGGCGGAGATCGCCCCCGATGGCACCCTGGAGCTCTTCCAGCGTTCCGAGGACGGGAAGGAGACCCGTGTCTTGCGGGAGGCGTATTCCCCCTGGCTCCTGACTACGGGGACGCAGCTTGCGGAGTCGTTGGGCGTGGGGGCCCATATTGAGCCGTTGTCAGGCGAGGGCGTCCATCGTTGCCGAGTGCGCTTCGCTTCCTGGGAGGAATACGACAATGCCCTCAAGACCCTGAAGTCCCTGACGGGACAAGGGCCCTCCGCTCCCCTGGCGCCCTACCGCGTCTTCGACAAGGGCGTCCAGCAGGCGCTCATGGATCGGCAGATCCGCCTCTTCCGGGGCATGGAGTTCTCCCAACTGCGCCGCATGCAGCTGGACATCGAATGCCGTTCCAGCAAGCCCGGCGTCTTCTGCGACGCCAAGAATCCCGACGACATCGTCTTCATGGTGGCGCTGAAGGACTCCACGGGCTACGAGGAATGCCTCACCGAATCCCAATGCGGCGGCGAAGCGGGTCTCCTTCGTGCCATGGTCGCGCGCATCCAGAAGCAGGATCCCGATGTCATCGAAGGGCACAATATCTTCTCCTTCGACCTGGACTACCTGGAGAAGCGCTGCAAATTCCACAAGATCCCCTTCGCCCTGGGACGCAATGGCGCCATCGCGAAGGGCCGTCCCAGCCGCCTCGCCATCGGCGACCGAATCATCAACTACCGCCGATACGACATCTACGGACGGCACGTGATCGACACCTATCACCTGGTCATGCTCTACGATGTCTCTCGCCGCGACCTGGAGTCCTACGGCCTGAAGCCCTGCGCACGGCACTTCGGCATCGCCCGCGAGGGCCGCGTCTACGTGGCCGGCAACGAGATCTCCGCGCTCTACGACCAGGATCCCGCGCGGCTGGCGGAATACAACCTGGATGACGTCCGGGAGACCGACGGGCTCTCCCGACTCCTCTCGCCCAGCTACTTCTACCAGACGCAACTGCTGCCCATCACCTACCAGAACTGCGTCGTGCGCGGAAACGCCACCCGCATCGACGCCATGCTCTGCGCGGCATACCTGAACCAGGGCGCCGCCCTCCCCGCCCCCCAGAACCCCGTGCCCTTCGAGGGCGCCCTCACCACCGTGGAAAGCATCGGAGTCTTCCGCCCCGCCTGGCACCTGGATGTGCGCTCCCTCTATCCCTCCGTGCTCCTGAAAAACCGTCAGTCGCCCGCGCGGGACCCCCTGGGAGTCTTCATTCATCTGCTGGAACACTTCCGGGAATTCCGCCTCCAGGCAAAGGACGCCGCAAAGACCGCGCCCACCCCCGAGAAAAAAGAGGAATTCCAGGCGCTCCAGAACTCCTTCAAGATCCTCATCAACTCCTTCTACGGATACCTGGGATTCGCCCAGGGCACTTTCAATGACTACGCGCTAGCCCAAAAGGTCACCGCCGAGGGCCGCGCCATCCTGGAGCACATGAAGGCCCTCCTGGAAGACCAAAAGGCGCGCATCCTGGAAATGGACACCGACGGCATCTACTTCCAGCCCCCCGAGGGCGTGCAGCCCGAGGCAATGCGCGCAGAGATCCAGCAATTCCTGCCCCAGGGCATCGAGGTGGAATTGGACGGCGTATTCACCGCCATGTTCTCCTACAAGAGCAAAAACTACGCGCTACTGGAAGACGGAGAGAAGGTCTCCCTCCACGGCGCCGCCCTGCGCTCCCGAGGACTGGAGCCCTTCCTGCGGCGATTCATCCGCGAGGCACTCCACCAAATCCTCCTGCAAGACGTCCACGACCTGACTCCCCTCAAGGAAGAGTACCTCCAGAAGATCCGCGAACACGCCCTCCCCCTGGCCGACTTCCTCAAGAAGGAAAACCTCACGCAATCCGTGGACGCCTACCAGAAGGCGCTGTCCTCCGGAAAGGGCAAGCGCGCCGCAGTCTACGAATTGGCCGCCCGCGCAAAGGCCCACACCTACGCCGCCGGGGACTCCCTCCGATATTATGTCACCGGCACTAAAAAGACCGTCTCCGTAGTGGAGAACTCCAAATTGGAAGAAGAGGCCACTCCCGACAACCGAGACGAAAATATCGCCTTCTACGCCGACAAACTGTCCTCCCTCGCCAAAAAGCTCCAGGCCGCATTGGCGTAGCACTGCCCTGGCGCGAGAGCGCTGGCAAAAAAGGCCGGAAGGAGGGAGGAGGTAGTGGGAGACTTTCTCCGGCGCATTATCTTATGCGGTTTTCCGGAACTGCGGGGCATTTTGAGAGTCCCGTGGGCGTTCCGTTTTTCCCGCTGCCTTTCCTGCCATCCCGCGTCTCCCCGTTTGCGTTGGGCACGGCGGGCGATTCTACCATACAACCAGATATCCCAGAGAGAATACCCATGAGCAATCAGCATGAATTCAAGACCGAGGTCAAGCAGATGCTCGACCTGGTGATCCACTCCCTCTATTCCAACAAAGAGATCTTCCTGCGGGAAATCCTTTCCAATGCCTCCGACGCCATCGACCGCTGCCGCTTCGAATCCCTGAAGGACGCCTCCCTGCTGGAGAACGACCCCGCATGGAAGATCAAGCTGATCGTGGACAAGGACGCCCGGACGCTGACCATCCGCGACAACGGCATCGGCATGAGCGCCGATGAGGTGGAGAAGAACATCGGCACCGTCGCCAACTCCGGCACCAAGCACTTCCTGGAAAACCTGAAGGGCAACAAGGAGGAGCTGCCTCCCGAGCTCATCGGACAATTCGGCGTGGGCTTCTACTCCGCCTTCATGGTGGCAGACGAGGTGACCCTGGTCACCCGCCACGCCGGCGCCGACAAGTCCCAGGGTTCCCGCTGGGTCTCCAAGGGCGATGGCTTCTACACCCTGGATGCCGTGGAAAAGGAGACCCGCGGCACCGATGTGATCCTGCACCTCAAGGAAGACGAAACCGAATTCCTGGAAGAGTGGCGCCTCCGGAAGATCGTGAAGAAATACTCCGACTTCGTGGAGCACCCCATCGTCATGGACTGCGAACACCAGGAGAGCGTCCTGGACGCCGACGGCAAGCAGGTCCTGGACGCCGACGGAAAGCCGGTGCCCCCGAAGACCGTCATGAAGGAGGACACCCTGAACTCCCAGCAGGCCATCTGGCTGCGCTCCAAGTCCGAGGTGAAGCCCGAGGAATACAACGAATTCTACAAGCACCTCTCCCATGACTTCCAGGAGCCCTTCGAGACCCTCCATTGGTCCGTGGAAGGACAGGCCGAATTCAAGGCGCTGGTCTACATCCCCCAGAAGCCCCTCTGGGACATGCTGGTCCAGGAAAATACCCCCCACGGCATCCAGCTCTATGTCCACCGCGTCTTCATCACCGACGCCTGCGAACAGCTGCTGCCGCGGTATCTCCGGTTCCTGCGCGGCGTCGTGGACTCCGCCGACCTCCCCCTGAATGTCTCCCGCGAGATGCTCCAGGAGGCCCGCGCGCTGACCATCATCCGCAAGAACATCATCAAGAAGACCCTGGATACCCTGGCCGACCTCCAGAAGAATGCGCCCGAGCGCTACGAGGCCTTCTACGAAAACTTCGGCGCCATCCTCAAGGAGGGCCTCCGCGAGGACTTCGAGAACAGCGAGAAGATCCAGAACCTGCTCCTCTTCCACTCCACCTCGCTGGACGACAAGCAGCGCACCACCCTCGCCGACTACGTGAAGCGCATGCCCGAGGGACAGTCCGAGATCTACTACCTCACCGCCGAGGCACTCGCCAACGCCAAGAACTCCCCCCGCCTGGAGGCCTTCCGCAAGAAGGGCTACGAGGTCCTGCTGCTCACCGATACCGTCGACGAATTCGTGATCCCCTCCTTGGACAACTACCAGGGCAAGCACCTCCGCGACATCTCCAAGGGCGAGGTCGACCTGGAGAGCGCCGAGGAGAAGAAGGCGCACGAGGCCGAGGAGAAGGCCGCGCAGGAGTCCAACGCGCCCCTTCTGGCGCGCCTGAAGGAGATCCTGAAGGACAAGGTGGAGGAGGTCCGCCTCTCCCGCCGTCTCACCGACAGCGCCTGCTGCCTGGTGGATCCCGAGTGGGCGTTGAGCCCCCAGATGCAGCGCATGATGAAGGCCCTCAAGCAGGAGGTGCCCGACACCAAGCAGATCCTGGAGATCAACGCCGACCATCCCCTGGTGGGCGCCCTCCGCGAGCTCCTCGCCAAGGACGAGAAGGATCCCCGTCTGGAAGAGGGCGCGAAGCTCCTCTTTGACGCCGCGCGCCTCATGGAGAACCAGCCCGTGGAAGACCCGCTGGCCTTCGCCAAGCAGGTGACCAAGCTCATGGCCGATGGCCTGAAGGCATAGTCGAGGCGTCCTCCGACCGTTTTTTCGTTCCCAAGCATCCCGATCCCGGGACCGCGGAAGAGGGAGGAAACCATCCCCCCCGCCCGCGGCCCCACCCAAGCATCCCCAGAGAACAGAGGAATCCCCCCCATGGCAACCCGTCCCATGAATGTGGCCGTCGTCGGCGCAACCGGCGCCGTCGGCGTGGAAATGATCAAGACCCTCGAGAAGCGGAACTTCCCCGTGAAGGAGCTCAAGCTGCTGGCCAGCGCGCGCTCCGCCGGCAAGACCGCCCTCTTCAAGGGAAAGGAATACACCATCCAGGAGCTGACTCCCCAGTCCTTCCAGGGCGTGGATGTAGCACTCTTCTCCGCGGGCGCCTCCGTCTCCCGGGACTTCGCCCCCCACGCAGTCCAGGCCGGCGCCGTGGTGGTCGACAACTCCAGCTGCTTCCGCATGGATCCGCAGGTCCCCCTGGTGGTCCCCGAGGTCAATCCCGAGGACGTGAAGTGGAACAAGGGCATCATCGCCAACCCCAACTGCACCACCATCATCATGCTGGTGGCCGTGAAGCCCCTCTATGATGTCTCCCCCGTGAAGCGCATCGTGGTGTCCACCTACCAGAGCGCCTCCGGCGCCGGCGCCAAGGGCATGAACGAGCTCTTGGAGCAGACCCGCACGGTGCTCTCCGGCGGCAAGGCCGAGCCTAAGGTCTTCAAGTGGCCCTACGCCTTCAATGTCTTCAGCCACAACACCGACATCGGCGAAAATGGCTACAACACCGAGGAGATGAAGATGGTCAACGAGACCCGGAAGATCCTCCATGACGACAAGATCGGCGTGTGCCCCACCTGCGTCCGCGTGCCCGTGCTGCGCAGCCACGCCGAGTCCGTCCTGGTGGAATTCGCCGACAAGGTGACCCCCGAACAGGCGATGGCCGCCTGGAAGAAGGCGCCCGGACTCACCGTGGTCGACGACCCCGCAAACAACCACTTCCCCATGCCCTGCGAGTCCAACGAACAATACGATGTCCTCGCCGGACGACTCCGCTACGATCTCTCCGCCCCCAATAGCCTGGCATTCTTCCTCTGCGGAGACCAGCTCCTCAAGGGCGCCGCACTCAATGCGGTCCAAATCGCCGAACTGCTCTAGCACAAAACTCTAGAACACACGAAAAAGGGAGAGCGGAACAACCCGCTCTCCCTTTTTTGCATTTTGCGGCGTCGAAGTGCGCCGCAAAATTCCCCCCGTGTTGCCAACACCCCGCCAGAGCCCGCTAAATTACCCATAAACACGGAACCGCCTGGAAAGCGCTGTTAGCCCTAGGACGCCTCTTCCCTGGCAGATGCCAACCAAAGGACGGAGGGGCTGCGCCCCCCGTGCCCCCGAATTAGTGGCTAGGCGCCAGTGGCTAGTGGCCAGTCTGCAAGGCGCCCTATGGTGCACGCGCCGGTGATTCCGGCACGGGGTTTCGCCTGCGAACCCCTGGCCACACTTCTCGCAGACCCGCCGTAGCCTTGGCGAAGGCGGGCTCCATC
>CAVDSU010000123.1:0-6001 GCA_963611685.1 bacterium | reverse complement strand
TTATCGGAGGCGATGCTTGCTGAAAAAAATGGGGGAATATCCAAAGGACGGAGGGGCTAGCGCCCCCCGCACCCCCCGAAAAATTAGTGGCTTCAGCCACTAATTGCTAGGTACTTGCGGCACAGAGAACTGTGCCGCACCGTACCGCCGTTAGGCGGAAGAGCATAGGCAGGGGGACGGGGGCGGCAGCCTCCCGTCCTTTGGGTATTTCGCTAGGCGGGGGCGCTTTTAGGCTAGTGTCCTTATCGGAGGCGATGCTGTACCGCCGGTAGGCGGAAGAACCTAGGTGGGGGGCACGGGGGCTATGCGCCACGGGCGGCGCAGTTGCGCGCCAATTCGGGCGCGCAATCGGCGGAATCGCCGGGCCTTCCCGGCGATGGGTTCCAGAGGGAACCCTGGCCTAACTTCCTCCTTCCTCCTTTTTTCTAGCTATAGTATGGCTCCTTGCCTATTTTCCCATCTCTTTTCCCCTATAAAAACCGCGCGCGGGGGTTCCCGCAAAAAATGCACTCTTCTTCCGTTGTGATCCACCTGGACCGTCTCAAGGCGAATTATCGTCTCATGGTGGAGAAATTCCCTGGCTTCGCCCTGGCGCCAGTCATCAAGGCGGACGCCTACGGGCACGGCATTCTGCCTTGCGCCCGTGCCCTGGAGGAGTGCGGCACTCCCTACTTGAGCGTCTTTACCGTGGACGAGGCGGCGCTGTTGCGGGAGAACGGTATCCGCACTCGGCTCTTCTTGCTGGGCGGCGCGCTGTTTCCCGAGGAGTGCGAGAAAGCGGTGCATTTGGAGAATGTGGCGATCTGTGCCTGGAACCGCGACGAGATCCGTGAGCTCTCCCGGTGCGCGGCGGCGGCGGGTCGCGTGGTGGATTTGCATCTGAAGGTGGACAGCGGCATGAGCCGCCTGGGATTTTTCCCGGAGGAGTGTCCCGAGGTCATCGCGTGGATCCGGGGTCTCCCCGGCGTGCGCCTCGCCGGCGCCTTTTCGCATTTTGCCAGCGCGGACTGCCCGGAGAAGGACTACACCGCGCGTCAGGAGGCCGCCTTCCGGAAGGCCATCGCCACTCTCCCCGCGGACGCCCAGGAACTCCATCTCTCCGCGACCCCCGGAATGCTGGCCGCGCGCGGGCGGGAATACCCCATCGCACGCCCCGGATTCACTCTCTATGGCTACGGAAACGACCCCCGGACGCCCGGAGTGGTCTTCCAGCCCGTCATGGAGTTCTCCAGCCGGCTGATCTCCCTGAAGGAGATCCCCGTGGGCGCTGAGATCTCCTACGGCGGAATCTATCGCGTGGAGGGCGCGCCCCAGAAGATCGCGGTGGTCCCCGTGGGCTATGCGGACGGTTATCCCCGCGCCTTGGGCAATTGCGGGCATGTCTTGGTGCGGGGGCGTCGCGCGCCGATTCGGGGGCGGGTCTGCATGGGGATGTTCATGGTGGATGTCACCGGGATTCCCGATGCCGCCGTGGGGGACCCCGTGGTGCTGCTGGGCAGCCAGGGGAGCGAGAGCATCTGGGCGGACGAATTGGCCGCCAAGGTGAAGACCATCCCCTACGAGGTGCTCTGCCTGCTGGGACGCCATCCCAGCCGCTCGTGGCAGGCGTAGGGACCGGCGACGCCAATACGCCCCCCCGCCTCCGGCGGGTGGGGCATTTCTAGCGTGTCGGGAGGGGGCGGACCTCCTGGAGGGGATTATGTTAAGCCGTTAGCATTTCCGGGTTTTCCGCGTCCTCCGCGCATGGCGGGGGAATTGTGTTTTTATTCGGCTTTCAAGGAGGCACACAGATGTTCGGTAAGAAGAAAGACGGCGGACAGTGCTCCGCCTGCGAGAATGGCGGAAAGAGCAAGGTGCGTTGCGGCATTTGCCGGACTGTCCGGCGCGTGGTGGTCGGCGTGATCGTGGCGTTGGCGGTGTTGCTGGTGGCCTTGCAGCTCTTCCTCACCCACATGACCCCTGTGGTGAAGAGTGCCATGGAATACTACGGTCCCAAGGTCACCGGCGCGCCCCTGACCCTGGAGAAGGTGAGCTTCTCCCTGGTCGCCATGCGCTTCGAGTTGAAGGGACTGGTCCTGGGAAATCCCGAGGGCTACAAGACCCCCAGCGCCGTGGAGGTGGGGCGCGTCTACGTGAAGGTCAAGCCCCTCTCGCTCTTCACCGATACCATCCGCGTGCAGCAGATCCTGGTGGAGGACCCCGCCATCACCTACGAGGTGGGACTGGGAAACTCCAACATCGGCACAATCCTGGAGAATGTGGACAAGTTCTCCGGCGCCTCCGAAGCGCAGCCTGAGGAGGAAGCGGTGACGCAGCCCGAGTCCGAGGGCGGCAAGAAGGTGGTCATTGACGAAGTGAAGGTCTCTGGCGGAAAGATCCGCCTCTCCGCCAAGGTCCTCATGGGCGTGGCGGCGCCGATTCCCCTGCCGACCGTGACCCTCCATGACATCGGAAAGTCCGACGAGGGAAAGGACGAGGGCGTCTCCATGATCCAGGCCACCTCCGATGTGCTCAAGGGCGTCTTCTCCAGCGTGGCTGACGTGGCCAAGAAGGGCCTGTCTGCCCTGGGCGACGGCGCGAAGGCGGTTGGCGGTGCCATTGGCGACGGCGCGAAGGCCGTTGGCGGCGCCATTGGCGACGGCGCCAAGAAGCTCAAGAACCTCTTCAAGTAGCGGAAGACCCCCGCGCCTCCCCGCCTTTCGGAGCCCCTGCGGCGCCGGAGGACGGGGCGGATTCCTTTTTGTCTCTAACTGTTTTTCGTCACCAGCATGTCTCTTTCCTGTGGATTCGTCGGCCTTCCCAACGTGGGGAAGTCCACTCTCTTCAACGCCCTCTCCAACGGCAAGGCCGCGGCGGAGAACTTCCCCTTCTGCACCATCGAGCCCAATACGGGCATCGTGCCCGTCCCGGATCCCCGCATCCAGGAATTGGCGCGCCTGGAGAAATCGGCGAAGGTGGTCCCCGCCACCATGCAGTTCATTGACATTGCGGGCCTGGTGGAGGGCGCCAGCAAGGGCGAGGGACTGGGAAACCAGTTCTTGTCCCACATTCGCGGCGTGGATGCCGTGGCGCACGTGGTGCGCTGCTTCCGGGATCCGGATGTGGTGCATGTGAAGGAGAGCATGGATCCCTCCCGGGACTTGGACCTGATCCTCACCGAGCTCATGCTGGCGGACCTGGAGATGCTTCAGCAGCGCGTGGCGAAGAGCCGGAAGAGCTCGCGCTGCGGCGCCATGGATCCCTCGGCGAAGCAGGAGCTGGAGCTCTGCGAGCAGTTCGTCAAGTCCTTGGAGGCCGGCGCCATCCCGCAGTATGACCACGAGGATGCGGAGCAGTGCAAGGTGGTCAAGGAGCTTCAGCTGCTTACCCTGATCCCCGCTTTCGTGTGCGCCAATACCGACGAGGACAGCTACCGGAATTTCGGCAAGGAGCCCGTCACCCAGGCGCTGATTGCCAAGGCGGCGGAGCTCGGCATGGAGGTCATTCCCGTGTGCGCGAAGTTCGAGACGGAGCTGCAGGGCCTTTCGCCCGAGGAGGCGCAGGTCTTCATGGAGGACCTGGGCATCCAGGAGAGCGGCCTGCAGAAGGTGATCCATACCGGCTACAAGATGCTGAACTACCTGACCTTCTTCACCACCGGCCCCGACGAAACCCGCGCCTGGACCGTCACCGCCGGCGCCACCGCGCCCGTGGCCGCGGGAAAGATCCACACCGACATGCAGCGGGGATTCATCCGAATGGAGGTCATTTCCTACGACGACCTCATGGCGCACGGCAGCTGGAATGCCGCCAAGGAGGCCGGAAAGCTCCGCATCGAGGGAAAGGACTATGTGATGCAGGACGGCGATTGCTGCTTCGTCCGCTTCTCCGTGTAGGGCTTTGACGGGAGCACGGCAATGCAGAGCATGACGGGATATGGCCGGGGCAGTGCCTCCGGAGAATGTGGCGTCTTGACCGTGGAGATCACGGCGGTGAACAGCCGGAAGCAGGCGGATCTGCGGGTCTCGCTGCCAAAGGAGCTGTCCGCTTTGGATCAGCCCATCCGACAGCGGGTCCAGAAGGCGCTCTCGCGCGGGAGCCTGAATCTGTCGGTCTCCTACCAGCCCGATGCGAAGTATCTTGCCGAGACGCCCCGAGTGG
Organism: bacterium; assembly: GCA_963611685.1. Lineage (GTDB taxonomy): Bacteria > Verrucomicrobiota > Lentisphaeria > Oligosphaerales > Oligosphaeraceae > UBA1724. Next base: position 1,861 of record CAVDSU010000123.1, on the reverse strand, counting down.
ACCACGAGGCCTTCCAGGCCGTGGCACGGGAGCTCAAGAGCCTGGCCGCTCAGGCGGAATTGCCCGCCGCGCCCACGGTCTCCGATGTGCTCGCGGTGCCCGGCGTGCTCTGCACCACGCAGGGCGCGCTGCTGGAGCCGGTGAAGGCGCTCTGCGAGCGCGCCTTGTCGGAGGCGTTGGAGGCGCTGTTGCGCTTTCGTCGGGAGGAGGGCCTGCGTCTGAAGGCGGATCTGGTGCGTCGCGGCGAACTCCTGAGGGGCTATTTGGACGCCATTGAGGGGCGTGGTCCCGAGGCATTGGTGCAGCTGCAGGAGCGCCTGCGCGCGCGTTTGGAGGAGCTTGGCGGGCGCTATTCCGCGGACGACGAGCGTCTGGCGAAGGAGCTGGTCTTCTATGCCGAGAAGGCGGACATCACGGAGGAGGTGGTGCGCTTGCGCAGCCATCTGGTGAAGTATTCCCAGTTATTGGAGGAGTCCGAGCCCGGCCGGGAGCTGGATTTCCTGGGTCAGGAGATGAACCGCGAGGTGACCACGCTCTCTTCCAAGACGGCGGATCTCTGCATCGCCGCCGACGCACTCTCCCTGAAGATCGAGCTCTCCAAGATCCGGGAGCAGATCATGAATATCGAGTAGGGCATAGGGCCCCTCCTCGCATTCCGCGCACAAATGGGTCCCCTGGAGGCCATCCGATCCTTCCCCCTCGCTCCCCGGCCCTGCTACGTGGGATTCTCCGGAGGAGGGGACTCCCTGGCGCTCCTGGTGGCGCTCCGGCAGTGCGGATGGTCCGTCACCGCCGTCCATTTCAATCACCAGCTCCGGGGAAAGGACGCCCTGGCGGACGCGCGGTTCTGCCGGGAATTCTGCAAAAAACACGGGATTCCCTTCCGGGGCTTCCGGCTGGATGTGACGGGGGAGCGGCGCGCAGGGGAGTCCCTGGAGAGCGCGGGGCGGCGCCTCCGGCTGGAAATGTGGTCGCGGCTCACCCGCAAGAATGGCCGCGTGGTCTTTTTGGCGCACCACGCCGGCGATGTGATGGAGGAGCTCTTCCTGCGGATCCTGCGTGGCGGCGGCGCCAGCGGACTGGTGGGACTGCGGCCCCTGCGCACGCTGGAAAATGGCGTGCTGCTGGGACGGCCCCTGCTGGAGTGCCGCAAGGAGGAGCTGGAGGAGTTCCTCCGCGCCAACGGCATCGAACGGTGGTGCCTGGATGCCACGAATCTCCAGCCCGTGGGAAGCCGAAATCGGATTCGGAATGAACTGCTTCCCTGGTGGCGGGAGGCCTTCGGCACCGACCAGGGAATCCTCGCGACTATCCATGCACTCCGCGAGGACGCCGAATTCCTGGAGGAGGCAGCCAGGAACGCGCTCCCCGAAAGACCCACGATCGCGGATTGGCGCAGCGTGCCGCCGGCGCTCATGCCACGGGTGCTCCGGGAATACTTCCATTTGCCACTGCCGCCCTCCGCGGAAAGCGTCCACCGAGTCCTGGAGGAACTCCACCGCGAACACCCCGGAAAAAACAACCTGCTTATCCCCCTGGGAAAGGAGGTCACGCTCGTGCTGAATCATAAACGCGGACTCATACTATAAAAAAAAGGAGGAGGGAGGAAGGAGGAAGGAGGAAGTTCGGCCAGGGTTTCGCAGGCGAAACCCCGCGCCGGAATCTACCGGCGCGTGCGTAAAGCGCGCCCAAATTGGCGCGCAAGGGGAAAATGAAAGGCACCGCCGATAGGCGGAAGAGCGCCGCAGGCACCTTATAGACTAGCCACTAGTTGCTAGGTACTTGCGGCACAGAAACTGTGCCGCGCCGTACCGCCGGTAGGCGGAAGAGCATAGGCAGGGGGACGGGGGCGGCAGCCTCC
>CAVDSU010000122.1:0-6048 GCA_963611685.1 bacterium | reverse complement strand
GGTATTCCGTGGTTGAACCAAACCACCGAAGGCACAGATGCCGCTTCGCGGACACCAGCTATGCCCGCTAATATCCGTTAGATATAAATTTCCAAAAGCTGACTGGCACGGGGATTCCATAATTCCTCTATGCACAGGAATTATGAGGCATCGTATAATCTTCGCGAAAAGTGGATGACTACGCCCCGGACACCCGGCTGTATTTCCCCCGTGGTGGCATAGTGTGTCCATCTCGTCAAAGCGTTTCACCATGCTATATTTATGAAAACATTCACAAACCAATATAATTTGCCGAGGTTTTCATAATGCTCAAGACCCACAAGGAACTGATACGCGAGCTTGGCTCGGATGTTGCCATCGGGCATCAGGTCGCCATGGGGAAGCTATACCGTGTTGACCGTGGGATTTATTCGGACAAGCCCTATGTGCCGTTCATAGAAACTGCCTTAAAGCGGTATCCTGACGCCATCGTGACAATGGAGAGTGCGTTCTTTTACCACGGACTTACGGATGTCATTCCAGAGATTCTTCACCTAGCGACGGATCGCAGGGCCTCACGGATCGTCGATTCAAGGATTCGTCAGCACTTCCTTCCGGCACAGATTCTTCGCATTGGAGAAACCGAGCTTTCCCGCAACAATATGCCCATACGGACCTACGACCTAGAACGCCTTGCCATTGAAGTCGTCCGAATGCGGACAAAGCTTCCCTTTGATTTCTACAAGGAAGTCATAAACTCCCTGCGTCGCCATAATGCGGAACTCTATCCCGCGAAGATTGACAACTATCTCACGGCGTTTCCGTATGCCAATTCCATTTTGAATATTCTTCGCAAAGAGGTATTCTAATGAATTTTCTGGAGGCAATCATGGCATTGAGACGCGCGGGCTACCCTGAGTCCCGCGTCGAAGAGAAGTTAGCGCAGGACATTGTCCTCAAGGCCTTTGCCGAGGGAGGTCTCCACGCCCAAGTCACGATCAAGGGCGGCGTGGCCATGGCTGCCTTGACAAAGGACATTCGCCGTGCAACTCTCGACCTTGACCTTGACCTCGTGCACTATTCACTGTCCGATGACTCCATTGACGCAATGGTGCATCGAATGAACTGCCTCCCAGGGATTGCCATTCGACGTTCCGGAGAGATTATTTCCCTGAAGCAGCAAGACTATTTTGGGAAGCGCCTTCACCTTTCCCTACAAGACGAAGCAGGATATGCGCTGCAATGCAAGCTTGACATCGGCGTCCATGCCAACGACGCCATTGAGCAAGAGGACACGGTGTTTGACCTATCGCAAATTGGGCTTTCTCAGGTAACCCTTCAGGCAAATTCCCCGGAGCAGATCTTTGCCGAAAAGTTGAAGACTCTTTTGCGCTTGGGAAGGATCTCCACACGCGGGAAGGACATCTTCGACATGGTCTACCTCACGAACATCCTAGAGGGCGAAAAGCTGCAGAAATTCGTTGTCACAACCATCTACCAGGATCCTGGCATGTCGGAAGCCGCAGTCAAGGACATCCTCAAGCGCCTGGAGAAGATTTTCTCGGACCACGGATTCATGATGCTCCTGGAAAATCCCCGCTTCAACTGGCTGGAATTGTCTCCCCGAGAAGCCACCGCAAAGTTGCTTGCCTACATAAGGAGCAACCTCTCCTAGAACGGCAGTCGTTCTGAAACAAAAACGGCGTCCTGGGGAATTCCCGGGGCGCCGTTTTGCGTATCGATAGGATTTTCGTGAGGCGGGCTATTCCAGTCCGGCCTTAATGCGGTGCCAGTACTTCAGGTGTCGTGCCTCCTGTTCGGGGGAGAGTTCGGGCATGAACTCGGAGTGCTGGAGGACCTCCTTGGGGATGATGTAGTTTCCGTTGGCGGCGTCCTCGGGATCCAGGAGTTCCACTGCCTTGTAGTTGGGGCAGTAGGTATGGATTTCCAGGATGCTGGTCTTGGCGTTTTCGGGTTCGTGGAGGAAGTCAATGAGCTTGTAGGCCAGATCGGGATTGGGGGCGTCTGCGGCGACCACGAGGGTATCGCAACTCATGTGGCAGCCCTCCTTGGGCATGACGAAACCGAGGGTCTCGGGCTGTTCGTCCACTGCCTGGGAGAGATCGCTGAAGTATCCCATCGTCACCAGGAACTCGCCGGCGGAGAGGCCATTCTTGTATTGCTCGTTCTCAAACTTGATGACATTCTTGCGCCACTTCAGGCCCAGCTCCACCAGCTTCTCCATGCGGGCATCGCCCTCCACGGGGTCATCCAGCTCGGCGGCGGTATAGCCCAGATAGCGTCCCAGGGCCCCCAAGACCTCGGTGTAGTCATCCAGTAGCGTCATGCGCCCCGCCAATTCGGGATTTTCGAAGACGGACCATGAGGCCTGGAAATTGGGGAGCTTCTCCTTGTTGTAGCCCAAGCCGGTGTAGCTCATGAAATAGGGCACGCAGTAGTCCAGGAGCATGGGATTCATCATGGAGACGATCTCGGGATCCAGCCACTGCAGATTGGGGAGGCGGGACTTGTCCAGCTTCTGGACCATGCCCTCATTGACCATCTTTCCGATGAAGTAGTGGGTGGGCACGATGATGTCGTATCCGGTGCCGCCTGCCTGGAGCTTGGCGAACATCATCTCGTTGGAATCGAAGATGTCCATCATGACCACGCAGTCGTTCTCCTTTTCGAAGCGCTGGATGAGCGTGGGTGAGAAGTAGTCGGACCAGGTATAGATATGGAGCACGGGCTTGCGCTTGCAGCCGGTGAGCGACAGTGCGCAGAGGGCCAGCGCCAAAAGCAGGCAGATTCTGTTCTTGATCATTGTTCTTTTGAGGGATTGGGTGAGTTTTTTTATGGTTGAGATACCGGAACACCCGGCAGAGGAAGGCGCCCCGCAGTTCGTGTGCGGGGCGAGCGAGTCAGCTTAGAGACCGCCTGCGATCTCCAGGACCGTGCCGGTCACATACCCGGCCTGGGGACCCAGCAGGTAGAGCACGCCGCAAGCAACCTCTTCCGGACGGCCGAAGCGCCGGCAGGGCACCAAGCGGGTGTATTCCTTCTTCTGTTCTTCCGACAAATTGCCAATGAAATCCGTATCAATAAATCCCGGCGAGACGCAATTGCAGGTGATTCCCCGGGCGGCGGTCTCTTTTGCCAGGGACCGGCAGAGCCCCACCAGCCCCGCCTTGGAGGCCGCATAATTCGCCTGACCCTGCCAGCCGAGCTTCCCCATCGGGGAGGTCAGAAAGACCACCCTGCCCCACCGCTGGGGGAGCATCCGCAAAATCGCCTGCTTCGCCAAGTGGAAGGCGCCATCCAGATTCACGGAGAGCACGCGCTGCCAGGACTCCTCGGGAAGCATGGCGGTCACGCCATCCATGCGCACGCCGGCGCAATTCACCAGGATATCCAATGCCGCGTACTCCCGGTCGATCTCCTGGAAGAGCGCCTCCACGGCGGCGGCATCGGCGACATCGCAGGCGCGAGTCCGGCAGCGCCCGCGCTGCTCCTCGGGAAGCGACGCGCGGAACTCCTCCGCGGCCGCGGCATTCCCGCCATAGACTGCCAGCACCCGTGCGCCCTCCGCAAGGAGTGCGCGGCTCACGGCGGCGCCAATGCCGCGGGTGCCGCCCGTGACAATGGCGACGCGGTCCCGGAAGGCGCCGGGATTCTCCTGGTTCGTGGACACTGCGGTCTCCTCCTCTCGCTACAGGCCGCTCCCTCCCTCGGGAGACTAGCCCTTCTTCACAATCTTCGCCCAGGAATCCTTCAGGGACACCGTCTTATTGAAAACCGGCGCCTCGGGACGATGCTCGCGCCAGTCGGTAACGAAGTATCCCAGTCGCTCGAACTGCACCCGGCTCTCCGGAGGCAGCGCGGCCAATCCGGGCTCCAGGCGGCACTCGGTAAGCACCTTCAGGGAATCCGGATTCAGGTTCTCCGTGAAATCGTGTCCCTCCTCCACGGCATCGGGCTCGGGAGTCAGGAAGAGCCGGTCGTATTCCCGAACGGTGGCGGGCACGGAGTTGGTCTCCTCCACCCAGTGGATGGTGCCCTTCACCTTGCGGCCATCGGGGGCATTGCCGCCGCGGGTCTCGGGATCGTAGGTGCACAGCAACTCCACCACATTGCCCTGCGCGTCCTTCACGACCTCCTGGCAACGGATGAAGTATCCCCAGCGCAGGCGCACCTCGCGTCCGGGCGCCAGGCGGAAATACTTTGGCGGGGGATTCTCCTGGAAGTCGTCCTGTTCGATGAGCAGATGGCGTCCGAAGGGGATCTTCCGGGTGCCGGCCTCGGGCTGTTCGGGGTTGTTGACGGCCTCCAGCCACTCGGTCTGTCCCTCGGGGTAGTTGGTCAGAGTCACCTTCAGGGGATGCAACACCGCCATGTAGCGGGGCGCATCGTGGTTTAGCTCCTCGCGGATGGTGTTCTCCAAGACGCCCATGTCGGTGACGCCATTGAACTTGGTGATGCCCACGGCTGCCACGAAATTCCGGATGCTGGAGGGAGTGTATCCGCGGCGGCGGAAGCCGCGGACGGTAGGCATGCGGGGGTCATCCCATCCGGAGACGCGTCCCTCCTGCACCAGCCGCAAGAGCTTCCGCTTGGACATGACGGTGTAGGTCAGATTCAGGCGGCTGAATTCGATCTGCCGAGGCTTGCGGGGGATGGGGAGGGGTTCCAGGAACCAGTTGTAGAGAGGCCGGTGGATCTCGAACTCCAGGGTGCACAGGGAGTGCGTCACGCCCTCCAGGGAGTCCTCCAGCCCATGCGCCCAGTCATACATAGGGTAGATGCACCACTGATTTCCCGTGCGCTCGTGCTCCTCGTGGAGGATGCGGTACATCACGGGATCGCGGAAATTGATGTTGGGATGCGCCATGTCGATCTTTGCGCGGAGGGTCTTGGAGCCATTGGGGAACTCGCCGTCCTTCATGCGCTGGAAGAGATCCAGGTTCTCCTCAATGGAGCGCTCCCGCCAGGGGGAGTTCACGCCGGGCTGAAAGGGTGTGCCGCGGGTGGCGCGGATCTCCTCCGCGCTCTGGTCATCCACGTATGCCAGGCCCTTCTTGATCATCAAGAGGGCGAACTCGTACATCTTCGGGAAGTAGTCGGAGGCGAACTTCACCTCGCCATCCCACTGATAGCCCAGCCACGTGATGTCCTCCTGGATGGCGTCGTAGTACTCGCGGTCCTCCTTGCCGGGATTCGTGTCGTCCATGCGCAGATTGCACTTTCCGCCGAACTCCTTCGCGACCCCGAAATCCAGGCAGATGGCCTTGGCATGACCAATGTGCAAATAGCCATTGGGCTCCGGCGGGAAACGGGTCCGGATCTCTTCGGGACGATACTTGCCCGAGGACAAATCCTGTCGGACAATCTCCCGAATGAAGTCGGTGGGGGCCGTCTCCGCGGCGGCGGCAGATGCAGAAAGGTCGTGGTTTTCTTCCATGGTACTCTGACTCGGAAAGAGGGGGATAGGAAAGTAAAGGGAAATCTGGTTCGGAGGGAAAACGGGATAATATAGCCGCAGTCAAATCATTCCCCCTAGAAAAACATACACGCAAATCCCCCCAAATCCCCTGCGTACGAGAACCCTCCAGAAACGGGACACATATTAAAAAAAGGAGGAAGGAGGAAGGAGGAAGGAGGAAGTTAGGCCAGGGTTTCGCAGGCGAAACCCCGCGCCGGAATTTCCCGGCGCGTGCGCCAAGCGCGCCCAGATTGGCGCGCAAGGGTGAAATACAAAAAAGTGCCGCCGGTAGGCGGAAGAGCGCCGCAGGCACCATATAGACTAGCCACTAGCCACTTATGGCTAAGTACTAATTTTGGGGGGTGCGGGGGGCGGCCCATTCTAAAAAAGGAGGAAGGAGGAAGGAGGAAGGAGGAAGGAGGAAGTTAGGCCAGGGTTTCGGGTGAACCCGAAACCCCGCGCCGGGAAGACCCGTCGCGTGCGCCAGGCGCGCCCAAATTGGCGCGCCAACGAATTTCGAAGTCCGAACAGGCGGCACTCCCCTTTCCCAAACACGCCCTGGGTTCTATCGCGCATGCGCGCAAGCGCAC
>CAVDSU010000121.1:0-6077 GCA_963611685.1 bacterium | reverse complement strand
TGCGGCACCTTATAGACTAGCCACTAGCCACTAGTTGCTAGGTACTAGCGGGCGCGAATGCGCCCGCAGGGCGCCTGCGGCACCTTATAGACTAGCCACTAGTTGCTAGGTACTTGCGGCGCGCTTCCGCGCGCCGTACCGCCGGTAGGCGGAAGAGCATAGGCAGGGGGACGGGGGCGGCAGCCTCCCGTCCTTTGGGTATTTCGCTAGGCAGGGGCGCTTTTAGGCTAGTGTCGTTATCGGAGGCTATGCTGTACCGCCGCTGCCGCGGCGGAAGGGCGCCTGCGGCACCTTATAGACTAGCCACTAGCCACTAGTTGCTAGGTACTAGCGGGCGCCAATGCGCCCGCTAGTTGCGTGGGGGTTCCGGGTTTTCGGTATCCAGGAGGATCCACTTTCGGAGGGTCTTGTGTCCCTGGGAGAGGGAGAAGCTCTTCTGGGTATCGGGGAACTTCTTGCTATGGACGATGATGGTGCCGTCGGTGCCGTGGATGGCGATGGTGGCCTTTCCGTCTTCCAGGGAGATCACCTCCAGATGGAGTCCGGGGGTAGTTTCGAGGGTAGCGAAGGGCAGGACGGTGAGGATTGCGGGGACCTGTTCGGTGACGGCGAAGGGGAAGGAGATGGCCGGCGTATGGATCCAGACCTTCTTCTGGTTGCCCTCAAGAGTCCAGTCGGTATTCAGCAGCATGAGTCGCCGCACGCCATTGGGCTCTTCCCAGCGGGTCCAGAAGACCTCGCGGCTGGCATCGACCACGTGTTCCTGCGGCTGGTGTTCCTGTGCCAGTGCGGCGATCCAGCTGGCGGAGAGCGTCTGGAGTGCCTCGTGGCCGGGGTATGCCCAGGCGGCGATGAGATACACGGCGCCCTTTCCGACGCGGTGCCGCAGGACCAGCGGCTGGTTGGTGGAGGCGTCCCAGGCCACCACCTCGGCGCCGTGGAGTTCCAGATTTGCCAGTCGGCAGGGGCCGTCTTCCTGGGGGGACTTGCTGGGGGCGGCGGAGAGCTCGGGCTGTGGGAAGAAGTCCCGGTGCGCGGCATTCCACTGTCCGGAGTATTCCTCTCCGGGGGAGAGGACCTTCACGCCGCACAGCTCGGTCAGGTCGCCGTTGTTCCAGAGTGCCAGGTCCTGGAGGTCCTTGAGGAAATCGCGCTTCACGTGTGTGCTGAACTGTGGGAGTCCGGTGAGGAGGGTTCCGCCTTCCTGGACGAACTCCTTCAGCTTTGCGTAGTCCTCGTCGATCATGGTATTCCAGCCAAGATTGAGGAGGAGTCGATACTGGTGGAGGTCCTCCGCCTTCGCTTCGGCGGGCACCTGGTCGAAATCGCCGTATGGGGTCCCGGAGAAGTAGAATCGGCGCTTGTCGTATTGTTGGCGGAGGGGGTGTGTGGAGGCCCCGGGCATCAGGACATCCAGGAGCTGCCGGCACTTTTCGGGCTGTCGGTGTCCCCATTCGGGGGCGTTGTTGCCGAAGAGTCCCCACACGGAGTAGTCGGGATCCTGTTCCACGTCGCAGATGAATCCATTGAAGGGCGCGGCGTAGCGTCCTTCCCAGAATGCGATGGCGCGGCGGTTTTTGCCGGTGCGGGGGTGTGTCTTGACGAAGCGGAAGAAGTCGCGGGTCATGTCTCGCTTGCCCTTCGTCATGGCGTCATCCCAGCACTGCCGCTCCTCCTTGAAGAGCAGGAAGAGGGAGTCCTCCTCGTAGATCATGGAGGCGCCCATCATCCAGGGCTGGAAGAGCGAGAGGAAGTACTGTCCCAGATGGAACTTGAAGTATGGCTGGTAGCAGTGCTGGATGGCGATATGTACGCCCCATTCCTTGGGGCCCAGGGTCTCGGCGGCGGCGCGTGCCAGGGAGCACAGATGCTGCGTATGGGGGACCATGGTCTCCGTGCGGATGAAGTCGATGCCCGCCATGTAGTCGTAGCGGTGTCCGCCGGCGGCGTCGCCGAAGGCGGTGCGCGGGACCGCCTTGCGCGCCTTGTCCACGGCGAGCTTGAGATACTTCACGTAGTTTTCGGAGGCCTGCTTCATGTCCTGGGAGGCCCAGGGCTCCTTGGGATCCCGCGCATAGACGGCGCCGGGGTATTCGTGTGGGCCGGCGGAGTGCATGGCGCTGCCTGCGCCGCGCACCAGCGCGCCGGACTCATATTGGTTGGCGGCCTCCACGGTGATGTGGTGTTCCCGGCAGAAGGCGCCCCACTTTTCCAGGAGGGCGTCGGGGACGGGGTCGTCTTCGTCGTGGTTGACGTTGTCCTTCCAGCGGAAGGAGCGGAAGACCACCAGGTTTCCCAGCCGGGTGCGCCAGGTGTAGTCCAGGAGCCAGTCCATGAAGCCATTTGCGTCGTGGGGGACCACGGTCATGTCGTAGCCCACGGTGACGGGGATGGCCTCTTCGCGGGTGGCGTAGACGGCGGGGATGGCGGCCTCGGTGGCCTTGGTGGTGACCTTTGCGTCGGTCTGGGGTTCGGGGATGGCGAAGGGGAATTCGTTCCAGCCGGGCTGGACCTTCAGTGTGGTCTCGCCGCCGGGCCAGTGGATGGTGGTGGTGTCTTCGTGAGTGGCGAAGACTCGTCCGATGAGGGGCTCGTTGGCCAGTGCCCAGGGTGGCAGGGAGAGTTGCAGGTGGTTTCGGGCATGCTGCCGCAGGGTGATTCGGCTAAAGAGGACGGGGTGTTTCGGGTTGTCGTTGCGGATTTCCAGTCGGTGAGTGCCGGGGGCAGCCTGGAAGGTCGTCCAGACGTCCTCGAGCATCTGCATATAGAGATCGTGGTCGCGGAAGTAGTGGGTGATGGTGGCGGCGTGTTTGCCGTCGCAGAGGACCTCCAGCGTATAGGTCTCGTGGATCTGCTTTTCGTCGCCGGGGGTATAGGCGGGTGCGGCCATTGCCTGGAGATGCAGGAGGGACTCCTGGAAGTCGGCCTTTGCTTCGGGGACGAAGATTTCCAGGGGGAGGGATTCTCCGGGTGCCAGCCAGGCGGTGCGCATGCGTGCCCAGTCGTGGCAGGGCAGGGGGAGTTCGTCGGCCTCCCAGGCGGTCTCGCCCTGTGCGGGTTCGGGTCGGAACCAGAGATGCTTCGTGCGGGTGACGATCACGTGGCATCCCAGATACTTGGGTCCCACATGGAAGACCACGCGGCCGTCTTCCAGGATCTGGTGTGCGGAGAAGTAGAATTCGCCGGAGGCGGTGACCAGCCGGAAGCGCGCTTCCTCGATGGCGTCATCGGGGATTTCCGCCAGGACATGGATGCCCGCGAGGCGTCGGCGGGTGTGGTTTTGCCATTCGGGGGTCTCCAGGGGAGTCTCGTGGGCGCAGTGTCCGGGTCCGAACCAGATCACGGGGTAGGTGAGCTGCCTGCATTCCAGGATTTCGCCGCCGCGGCATTCCAGGTGTCCGTCCCACTGGAAGAAGGGGTGGTAGTGTCTGCGGGAGTAGAGATACTGGTATCCCCAGTCAATGCGGAAATCGAGTTTCATGGCTTCAGGGTGGTGGAGGGAGGTGTGTTTTCGTTATCGAAGGGCGTAGAGTGCCAGTGCGGCGGCCACGCTGGCATTGAGGGAATTGACGTGTCCGGTCTGGGGGATGGCGCAGACATGGGTGGCGTTCATCTTGATGAACTGCCCCACGCCGGAGTCCTCGCCGCCCACCACAAGAAGGAGCTTCTCCAGCTTGGCGTCGGCGACCTCCTGGAGGGAGGACTTCCCGTCGCCATCCAGGGCGACGACGGAGTATCCCTCCTCCAGCGCGATCTTCACGTATTGGTTGCTGGAGCAATTCACGGCCACCTGGAGGTATTCGCAGGCGCCGGCGGCGGTCTTTGCCACGGAGGGCGTCACCAGGGAGCCGCCCTTTCGGGGAAGAAGGACATTCTGCCAGCCGAGCACCTCGCAGGTCCGCATGATGGCGCCCACATTCCGGGGATCCTCCACGTTGTCCAAGAGCACCATGCGGCTTGCGCCCAGGATTTCTGCGTAGGGGGTGTAGGGGAAGGGCTCGCATTCGGCGACCACGCCCTGGCTTTCCCGGGTGCCGCTGGCCTCGCCGATCTCCGAGCGGTTGCGGAAGGAGACCGCCAGGCCGCGGTAGCGCGCGTCGGAGACTAGCTTGCGCATGCGGGGATTGCCCTCCGTGCCCTGGGCGACGTAGACGCCGTAGATCTTTCGGCGGTTGGAGTGGATGGCCTCGGAGACGGGGTTGATGCCGTAGAGAAATTCAGACATGGTGCGTGGGAGAGAGGAGGCTTGGAGGCTTTGGGGAGAGAGGGGTGTTGGCCGGAGGGCGGCGTTCGCCGTGCGCGCGTGCGCGTGCGAGGCGGGTTGGGCGGTCGGGCGATCGGTCGTTCGATGATGCCGTCCTAGCGGATAGGGAAGGGGAAGCCCTTGTGCTGGTCGGCGGCCTGCTGAATTTGCAGTGCCGTCCGCGTCGCGCGCAGGACATAGGGTGTGGTGAGCTGCCCGGGGGCGGGTTCGCCTTTGAGCTCCTGCAGGAAGTCCCGCAAATAGGTGGACTCCTGGTTCTCGGGGCATTTTAGCGTGCGGGGCTTCTTGTCTTTTTCGGTGGCGATGGTGAGGCTGGCGGGATTGGTGTTGCATTCCAGCACGCCGTTGTCGCCATGGACCGTGATGCGCCAATTCAGGGGCTTTCCCAGTGCGCCGGCGTCGGGGGAGAGATAGGAGACGTCGCTGATGACGCCCACGTCGTTGGAGAGCCGCAGCATGAATTGTGCGCAGTCGTTGAACCAGGGGGTGGCGGAGGCCTTCCCGTTCCAGGCGCGGGCGCCGGTGACCTCCACTACGGAGCCGCCGGTGAGCCATTGGACGGTTTCGATGGCGTGGACGCCGATGTCATTGATGGTGCCGCCGTGCTTTCCGGGCTCGAAATACCACCCCGGGCGGCTCTTTGCCATGAGCGGATGCTGTCCCGTGATGCTGATGGTGCGGACCTGTCCGATGGCGCCGTCCTGGATCTTCTTGTGGAGTTGCCGCACGGGGCCCAGCCAGCGCAGGCCGAACATGCATCCCACCTTCAGGTGGTTCTTCTGCGAGAGCTCCTGGATCTTGTCGCATTCGGCCAGGGTGGTGCACAGCGGCTTGTCCGCCAGAAGATGCCGTCCTGCGCGCAGCGTCTGGATGCCCAGGGCGCCGCGACGCCCATAGTAGTCCCCGATGCCGATGATGTCGCAGGGCGTGGAGGCCAGCATGGCGTCCATGGAGGAGTGGGTGATCGTGAGCTTTCCGCTCTTCTGCCACGCCAGGCGGGTCTTGGTGTTCTCCTCGCAGATGGCGACCACCTGGATCTCCTTGGGCATTTTCAGGGCCTCCTGGAGCAGGGCGAAGATATGCTGGTGTCGGATGCCGACAATCGCGAGTTTCAGGGGAGGCATGTCCGGTGGAGTGGTGTGGAGGGGAGGAAAGGGATTTTGGGCGCGTCTGCGCGTGTCCGTAGACTCCCCGTGCTTTGGAAGGGGGCGGGCGGGCGGGGGGCGCGTCTGAAAGGGGGCATGTGGCGTCGGGTCGCCGGGCAAATAGGCAAATAGACAGAAGGCGACCGTGGGGGTTCCCGGGCTGCGCCGGAAGGAAGGAGAAAAAACGAGAGCGCTCTCCTTTCTATCTCTTATGTCTATAAGGAAAATACACCGTTTTCCACTTTTGTCAAGCATAAAAGCACCACCGCTAGAACCACGCCTCCCTGCGCGAAATGTTAGATTAACCACTAGCCCGCAGGCGGCGGGTGGGCGGCTCTTCCCGGGCCGGACGCCAACCAAAGGACGGAGGGGCTGCGCCCCCCGTGCCCCCGGAATTAGTGGCTAGCCCCTAGTGGCTAGTGGCTAGTCTACAAGGTGCCTGCGGCGCCATTCCGCCGCTACGTGGCGAGCTGCCGCGGAAAAGCCGGCGCCTTTTCGGGAAAAGCGCAAACTAAGCGTTTTGCCTACTGCGCACTGCGGCGCCATTCCGCCGCTGGCGCGGCGGTGCTGGTAGCGCGGCGGCGAGCTGCCGCGGAAAAGCCGGCGCCTTTTCGGGAAAAGCGCAAACTAAGCGTTTTGCCTACTGCGCACTGCGGCGCCATTCCGCC
>CAVDSU010000120.1:0-6113 GCA_963611685.1 bacterium | reverse complement strand
TTGGCGCACGCGCCGGTAGATTCCGGCGCGGGGTTTCGCCTGCGAAACCCTGGCCAAACTTCCTCCTTCCTCCCTCCTCCTTCCTCCTTTTTCAACAGAAAAGGGTCTATCTCGTCTGTTCGCGGAAGAGCGTCGCGTAGAAGCCGTTGTTTTTCAGGAGTTCCTGGTGTGTGCCGTATTCGGAGACGGTGCCGTGGTCGAGGACGGCGATATGTTGGCAGCGCACGGCCATGGAGACCCGCTGAGATACGATGACGGCGGTCTTTCCGGCGAGGAGGGTGATGAGCGTCTCCTGGATTTTGCGTTCCGTATTGGCGTCGAGGGCGCTGGTGCAGTCATCCAGGAGAAGCACCTCCGGCTGGCAGAGGAGTGCCCGTGCCAGGGAGAGCCGCTGGCGTTGTCCGCCGGAGAGGGACTGTCCTTTTTCGCCGATGAGCGTCTCGTATTGGACCGGCATCTCCAGGATGAAATCGTGGAGTTGCGCGGCCTTCGCCGCCTCCAGGATCTGCTGGTTCGTGGCGCTGGGGAGGCCGTAGGCGATATTGTCGCGCACGGAGCCGGAGAAGATCTGCGCCTCCTGGGGGACCACTCCCAGTCGTCGGCGCAGCGAGAGGATCTGCAGCTTGTCCAGGGGCGTGCCGTCATAGAGGATTTGTCCCTTCGTGGGCAGATAGAGCCGTGCCAGCAGATGGAGCAGCGTGGTCTTTCCGGAGCCGGAGGCGCCCATGATGCAGAGCCACTCCCCCGCATTCACCGTCAGATTCACGTCGGAGAGCACCTCCCGGGAAGAGCCCCCGGAGGCCGCGCCCTCGCCGCCACTCTCCCCCTCCCCTGCGGCCTCGTTCTTTGGGGCATTATACGCATAGCAGATGTGCTGGATCTCAATGCCCTTCTTCATGGGCGAGGGGAAGGGCACGGCGTCGGAGGGCTCGGTGATTTCGGGGACCTCGTCCAGGACGGCGAAGCATCGTCCCAGGACCACCTGGAGCAGCTGTGCCGCGAACGAGAGCTGTGCGTATTCTGCCACGGGCTGGTAGAAGATCTGTGCCAGCGTCTGGAGGAAGACCAGCTTTCCCAGGCTCATGCGGCCGGTGGCCACCAGGTATCCGCCCACCAGGAAGATGAGGCAGTTCTCGAGATGGAGCGCCAGCCACGAGAGGAAATTCATGAGCATGTAGCGCCAATGGACCATCACCGCATCGCGCGCAAAGCAGGTGGAGAGCCGCCGGAAGGCCAGCGCCTCCTCCTGCTGCTGCCCGTAGGACTGCACGCACTTGATGGCGTCCATCTTTTGGGAGATGAGTCCATAGAGGGCGCTGTTGGTATGGCGTTGCTGCCGCTGCAGGGCGCGCATTCGGGGCTCGAAGTACCGTTTTGCCATGCGAATGAAGGGCAACATAGCCAGCAGGAGCACCAGGACGCGCCACTCCGAGACCAGGAGGATTCCCACGCCGAAGCTCACCTTGCAGGTGACATTCACCAACAGCTCCAGGCAGGCGGCGCTTTCGTCGCGGACGGCGGCGGTATCGCTGATGATGCGCGACAGCAGCTTTCCGGGCGTCGCGCGCTGCTGGTAGGAGAGCGAGAGCTCCAGCACCTTCCGATGCATGTCCTCCCGGAGGCGCCCCAGCACCTGCGTGGAAAAGCGCACCATGAGCAGCGCGCCCTTCCGCGCCACGCAATTGAAGAAGACCTGCGTGGCGAGATAGAGGATTGCCAACAGCAGAAGCGCCTTCCCGGCCTCCACGGGACGATCATTGAGGCGCACGCCGCGCGCCATGCGTCGGCCCAGTCCCTCCGTGGGCGGAGTGCGTCCGGCGACCCGGTGATCCTGGGAGACCTGCCGCACCGCGTGTCCCGTCACGTCCTTCGCGGGGATCATGGGCTCGCCCTGCTCGTCGGTGACCACCAGGATCTGGTCCACCACCACGCGGTTCAGCGCGGCAATCACGAAGGGGCCGGAGTTATTGAGTCCCATGACCAGCACGATTCCCAAGAGCATCCAGCGGGACTTCCAGAAATACTCCCGCAGATACCGCCCAATCCAATTGCGGCCGCTGTTCGCCGCGGCGAATTCGTCGTGGAACTCCCCACGATAGGCGTAATCCCGGGTATGACCGTCGTTATACAGGAACCGGAAGAAGTTTCGGAGCCTACTCAACATCGTCGTCGTCCAGGACCCCCTTCCCGATATGCTTGGTATACAACTCCCGGTAGCGACCATTTTCGATGGCCATGAGGGAGTCGTGGGTGCCGTGTTCCGCCACCACGCCGTGGTCGATCAGGACGATCTGGCTGGCATTTCGGATGGTAGAGAGGCGGTGCGCCACCACGAAGCTGGTGCGCCCCTCCAGGAGCCGCTCCATGCCGCGCTGGATGGCGGCCTCCGAATCGGAGTCCAGGGAGCTGGTCGCCTCGTCCATGATCATGATGGCGGGATCCGCGCAGAGTGCGCGGGCGATGTTGATGCGCTGCTTCTGCCCCACGGAGAAGGAGGATCCCTCCTCGCCGATGACCGTGTCGTAGCCCCTCGGGAGGCTCATAATGAAATCGTGGATTTCGGCGGCCTTCGCGGCGGCCTCCACCTGCGCCTGCGTGGCGTGGGGCGCGCCGTAGCGGATATTGTCGCGCACCGAGACCGAGAAGAGATAGGATTCCTGGAGGACGATTCCGAATTGGCGCTGGAGATCCCGTAGCCGGTAGTCCCGCACATCCACGCCATCCAGCAGGATTTTTCCGCCGCTGACGTCGTAGAAGCGCGTCAGCAGATTGAGCATAGTGGACTTTCCGCAGCCGGTGGCGCCGATGAAGGCGATGGTCTCGCCGGGGGTCACGTGGAGCGTGATGCCGCGAATGACCTCCACCCCCTCCACGTAGTGGAAATGCACATCCTGGAAGTCCACGCGGCCCCCTAGGCGCTCCACACGCACCGGGTGCTCGCGGTCGCGGATTTCGGGGACCTCCCGGAGATACTCCCGCAGGCGGTTCAACGCCACCTTCGCCTCCTGAATGCGCCCCGCCAGCTGGCTGAAGCGGACGCCGGGCCAGATGAGCTGCATGGCGTAGAGATTGAAGGCGAGCACCTCGCCGTAGGTCATCTGACCCTTCAGCACCATGGCGCAGCCGCAGAAGTAGATCAGCGCCTGTCCCAGCGCCGCAATGAGGCTCACCGTGATCCAGAAGTTGTTGTCGGCGGAATCCCGGCTGCAGCCGTATTTGAGGGAGGACAGGTTATTTGCGTGGAAGACCGCGTTTTCGCGGTCCTCGGTCCCGAAGGACTTTACGGCCAGGGAGGCGGCCATGCGGTTCTGGACGCCGCCGGTGAGCACGTCGTCCTCCCGTCGCATGAGACGCGTGTACCGGACGATGCTCTTGATGCTCAGCTGGAAATTCGCCGCAAAGACCCCCACCACCAGGATCAGCAGCAGCGCCAGCCGCCAGTTGATGACGAAGGTGACCACCAGGGCGATGAGGGAGATGATGGTATCGGAGATGGTGGTCGTGACGGAGGTATTGAGAATGAAGAGGAGGGTATCGGTATCCCCCATGACGCGGTTCACCACCTT
Source organism: bacterium (assembly GCA_963611685.1). Taxonomy (GTDB): domain Bacteria; phylum Verrucomicrobiota; class Lentisphaeria; order Oligosphaerales; family Oligosphaeraceae; genus UBA1724. Next base: position 2,547 of record CAVDSU010000120.1, on the reverse strand, counting down.
TCCGGCGCTGTTGGTGTGGAAGAACCGCAGCGACAAATAGAGCATGTGCCGGTAGACCGCGCAGCGCAGGTCCGCAATGAAAAAGACCGCCAGCAGCACGGCGATGGTCGCCTGAAAGATGGAGAGCAGCTGCTGTATGACCGGCAAGAGCACATACGCCGCCCCCAGGATGGCGAAGAGCGAGAGATCCGCCTGCGTGAACACGCGGTCCACCAGCGCGCTGGAGAGCAGCGGGATCACGGCGCTGCAGACCGCCATGACCAGCGTGAAGACCAGCACCAGCAGCATCCGCCCCACGTAGGGGCGCAACAACCCCCGCAGGGGCGGCGCGTCAGATTTTGCGCGCGTCTCGTCCATCCCGCGCCGCCTACGGCTCCAGATTCAGGAGGAAGCCCCAGAAGGAGCTCCGTGCGTAATAGATTCGTGCCTCGGCGGTGGTGCCCGGCTGGATCGGATACTCGCCGGGATCGAAGGAGCAGTATGCCATGCGGTAGGCGCTCTTGCCGTCGTTCTGGACCACCTCCCGGAGGTGCTCGATGGCGCCGCGGAAGAAGATCCGCTGGACGGCGCCGTTGTAGCTGGCCAGCCGTGCGCGGTAGGGCTGTCCCACGGCGATTCGGGTGGCGTATCGTTCGTCCACGCGGAGTTTCAGGACCTGTTCGGAGCCCCCGAAGATCTCGTAGATCACGTAGGAGGGCTCCAGGAGCTCGCCCTCCACAAATTCGTATCGGACCACCTGTCCGGCGATGGGCGCGCGGATCTTCCGGATTTCGATGCGTGCCTGGACCTGCCGCACGGTTTCCGCCAACGCGGCGAGCTCCTCGTCGATGGCGCGGATCTCCACGCCGTATTTTCTGCGGTCCCGTATCAGGAGGTCCTCGTAGACCGTGAAGTCCTTTCGGCGGAGGGCGTCCAGGCGCACCTGGCAGAGTTCGCGCTGCAGCGAGAGGTCATCCACCTCCCGCTGGCTCTTCAGGCCCTTCTCCAGGAGGTCCTTCGCCAACGACAGGCGGCTCTCGGCATTGGCCAACTCCAATTCCGCCACCCGCAAGTCGTCCTGATGAGTGCGCTTCTTCTCCTCCAGCTCCACGCCACGGCGCGAGAGATCGATCTCCATCTCCGCCTGGCGGCGCTCACGCTCGGAGCGTAGCCGCGAGACCCGCGCATTCGCCTCGGAAAGCGACGCCTCCTCCTCCGCACAATTCAATTCCACCAGCACCTGCCCGGCAGTGACCGTCTCGCCCGAAGAAACGCAGATCTTCTTCACGATGCCCGTCACCGGCGAACGCACCTCCGCGTATTCCCGGGTGGTCACATAGCCGGAGGCCGTGGCGTAGCGCTTCACCGGAATCAACAGCCCCACCACCACCACGGCAATGACGCCCAGCAACAGCTTCGCCCAAAAGCCCCACAGGCGACGGCGGCGCTGGCTGGCGGTCTCCGGAAGGCCCTCGCCTTCCGTTGTGCGAAAATCTCCCATAGTGACAAGCGTCCTCTAGTGGTTCTTTTGGGTGCGGATGTAGTCCTTTGCCAGCATGCGCATCTCGGTGGCATCCTCGTCGTAGCGCTTCTGGCAGGCATTGCAGGCAGCGCAGTCCCGGTTATAGCAGTCCCGGTGGACGCGGGAGGGATACATCTTCCGGAAGGCCTCGTAGCAATCGTCGCAGCAGAAGCAGTATCGCTCCTGGGTGGCGCCGAAGGCGATATGGAGCAGATGGAATCCGTCGGCGGTGGGATTGGTGTTCTTGCCGCACCACCCGCAGGGGACCACCAGCTGCTTCTGCGCCTCCACATGGCGGGTGGCGATCTCCTCCTTGGGCCAGCTGTATTCCACCCAGGTGTAGGCGTCCCGCGGCACCTGCGCGGCCACCACGCCGTCCCTCACCAACAGACAGTCGCCACTCTTCAGGACGTATGCACGCTCGCCCTCCAGACACTCCTCAGTGCCCTTCAAGTGAATGCGAACCCCTCCCGTCTTCGGCAAGTCAAATTGATGCCAGCCACAGGCGTCGCATACATTGGCGCCAACATGCTTGTAGATGTGCGCGCCACACGAGGGACAACGACCCATTTCCACCACGCGCAGGCGCTTCACGGAGTCCTCCGCCGCCGAAATCACCGAGCGCTCCACATCCTTCTGCACACGCTGGCTCCGGGACACATCCGTCTTGTCCAACATCGACAAGTCGCTGGCCAGCTGCGCCCGCTGGTCCTCCGGCAACGCCAGATTCCCCATCATCGAACTAGGCAGAGTCTGAAGACCCGCCGGGTCTTCTTTGTCATGGCGACCAAATAGGTGGAACATACGAGGAAAAAAAGGAGGAAGGGGGAAGGAGGAAGGAGGAAATTTGGCCAGGGTTTCGCACGCGAAACCCCGCGCCGGAATCTACCGGCGCGTGCGCCAAGCGCGCCCCAATTGGCGCGCCTATTACCGCCGGCAGGCAGGGCGCCTACGGCGCTATGGGCAATGCGCAATGGGCAATGCGCAATGCGCAATGGGCAATGCATGGCACCGCCGAAACCTCGGCGGAAGAGCGCCCGCGGCAC
>CAVDSU010000119.1:0-6161 GCA_963611685.1 bacterium | reverse complement strand
GTCTGCAAGGTGCCGCAGGCGCCCGTGCGCCGGCGTTTGCGCCGGCGCTGTAAGTACCTAGCAATTAGTGGCTAGTGGCTAGTCTGCAAGGTGCCGCAGGCGCCCGCAATTAGGTGGTAGGGAGAAGGTAGTAGGGGAAAGCGGTGCCGCAGGCGCCTTATGAACTAGCCACTAGCCACTAGCCACTGGCAGCTGGCCACTATTTTCGGGGGGGATGCGGGGGTGCAAGCCCCTCCGTCCTTTGGATATTCCCCCCACCTTTCCGAATGGCGCGTTCCGCGGCGCCCTTCCGCCGCCGCAAAACTGCGGCGGTACGGTGCCGGCTTTTGGGCCGCACAGCGGCGCGTGCCTAGCCAATGACGCGTGCTTCCCAAGGCGCATTTTCGCCGGAAGATCTCCAAAGGACGGAGGGGCTACGCCCCCCGCACCCCCCCGAATTAGGTGGTAGGGAGAAGGTAGAAGGGGAAAGCGGTGCCGCAGGCGCCCGCAATTGGGTAGTAGGTAGTAGGGGGAAGCGGTGCCGCAGGCGCCTTATGAACTAGCCACTAGCCACTAGCCACTAATTGCTAGGTACTTACAGCGCCGCCGCACCAGCGGCGGAATGGCGCCTGCGGCACCTTGCAGACTAGCCACTAGCCACTAGGGACTAGCCACTAATTCGGGGGGCGCTAGCCCCTCCGTCCTTTGGATATCCCCCCCCTTCCGAAAGGCGCGTTCCGCGGCGCCCTTCGTTTTTTTCAATCGGCCGTCAAATACTTCTTCACGGTTCGCGGGTCAAGTCCGGCGTGTTTTGCCACGGCGGAGAGGGTCTTTTCGCGTTTAAGGAGCGCCTGGAGATATGCCTTCATGACCTCGTCGGCCGTCCAGTCGTGTTGTGCGAGGGCGCTTTCCAGGGGATCGATGGGAGTTGCCTTATCGGTGGGGGCCTGTGCGGGGAGGTATTCTCCGCGGATCAGGAGATTGCGGAGGCACTGTTCCAGTTCGCGGACATTTCCGGGCCAGGGGTATTCCATTCCCAGGTGTTCCACGATCCACCGGAGGGCGCAGTCGGCGAAATCCTCCGCCTCGGGTCCCTCCAGGAAGCGTTTTGTGAGGACCACGACGAATTGGCGAAGCTCCTGTTCCTGTCCATCGATGAGCGTCCGCAGGGGTGCGGTCTGGATGACGTCGGAGCAGATTCGGAAGAAGAGATCCTTTCGGAAGCTCCCCTGTCGGCAGCGTTCCTGCAGATTGGCGTTGGTGGCGGCGACCACCTTTCCGGGGAAGAGCCGGGTGCGTTCCTCGCCGATGCGCTGGAATTGCCGCGTCTGCAGAAGCCGCAGGAGCTTCACCTGGGTCTCGGGCGTCACCTCGCCGATTTCGTCCAGGAAGATGCATCCCTGGGGAGAGCAGGACTCGAAGCATCCCGTGCGAGAGGTGACTGCGCCGGTGAAGGCGCCGCGGGCGTGTCCGAAGAGGGCGGACTCCACCAGAGTCTGCGGCATGGCGGAGAGCTGTACGGGGTGGAAGCACTCCTGGTGCCGGCAGGCGAATTGTCCGGTCGTGGGATCGAAGGGGATGTATTGGGAGAGGGCGATGGCGCGTGCCACCAGCTCCTTTCCCGTTCCCGACTCCCCCGTCACCAGCGTCGTCATCCGATTCATCTTCCCCCGCAGCTGTCGGTAGTATCGCCCAAGGTCGCAGGTGAAGACCGACTGCCAGATGGCGCCCCGCAGCTCCCCCGCCGCCAGAGTGCCCCCCGCAATGAAGTCGTAGATGTAGTTGAAGGCGCGGTGCAGCTGGTGCATCAAGGCAAAGACGCCCTCCGGAGAATACGCCGTGGGGACGGCGCGGCCGGGCAGCGAGAGCAGCCCGTGGTATTCCCGCTGGAAGGCCTCGTAGAGCGAGGAGGTCGCCCTCTCCGAGCCCAGCCCCAAATAGACATTCCGGCACATCGCCTCCCGATGGCGCGAAAAGAGCCAATAGAGGCACAGAAGATCCCAGGAGGACAGCTGCGAGGCGTCCAGGCTTGCGCCGTGCGCCGCCCAGCGGGAGACCCCCTCCCGCACCAGAAAATCACAGCGTTCCTCCAACGACGACAGATTCCGGTTCACCGAGGACTCGCCATCCACGCTGTTCCACACACGGTAGGAACTGCGGTAGCGACGCCCCAAAATCCGACGCTCCAGCGCCGTGCGCTCCTCTCCGAAGGGATTGGCGAAGGCCAGCCGACCAATGCTCCCCGCCAACTCCCACTCTTCCGCCGTGAAAAATGACTCGCTCATCAAAAAAGACGCCTCACAATCGAAAAAATCCCCCAGAAAAGCGGGGGTCCCACACCATATCCTACAAATTTTGCAGATAATATATGCATTTTTTGTAGTATCCTGGCGGATTTCTCCGTCGCTCCTCCCTCAAAATGCCGATGGCATGCTATTTTCTTTTCCGAAAGTTCGTACTTGAATTCGCGTCCCCGCGGGCACGCGCACGCTCTCCCCATTTTCCTCTCCCCTCCCCTGTTTTTTTCTTTTTTGCTATGAAGTGGCTCTGTTTTGCCGACAAAGACGCCCTCGTCTGCGGCGACCGTCATCTCTCCTACCGCGCCCTGGCCTCCGCCATCGCCCACACCAGCGCCGTCATGAAGGCGCACGCCGCGAAGGGCGACCGCGTGGTGTTGCTGGGCGCCAACAGCCTGGAGTGGATCTGCGCCTTCTATGGCGTGTGGCATCTCGGCGGCGTGGCGGTGCCGGTGGACTTCATGTCCACTCCCGAGGAGATCGCCTTCATTCTCTCGGACTGCCGTCCGGCGGTCGTCTGGACCGACGGCAAGACTCACGCGAAGCTCGCGAAGGCGCTGGAGCTCCTGGACGGCTGGTCTCCGGTGGTCATGTCGTTGGACTCCCTGTCGAAGATCTCGCAGGGCGCCTCGGAGAGCGGCGATTCCTCCCCTTCCGCGCAGCCTGCCGTCCCCGAGTCCCTCGGCGAGAGTCCGGACGAGGAGTTGGCGCTTTTGGTCTACACCTCGGGCACCACGGGCTCCCCCAAGGGCGTCATGCTCTCCTTCGGGAACCTCCTTGCCAACACCAACTCCGTGGGTCGTGAGATCGAGGTCTTCATTCCCGCGGACCGCGTGATGGTGATTCTGCCGTTGCACCACGCATACCCCCTCATGGGCAGCCTGATCATGCCCCTCTCCATCGGCGCCACCGCGGTCCTGGCGCCGGAGATGACGGGGCCCTCCATCCTGGAGACCCTCCAGAAACACCACTGCACCTTCCTCATCACGGTGCCACGGCTCCTGGAGCTCTTCCGCAACGCCATCATGCAGAAGATCCGCGCGAGCTTCGCCGCCCGGACACTCTTCCGGATCTGCCGCGGCGCACACTCCCTGGCGCTCTCCCGAAAGATCTTCAAGAAGGTCCAGGAGACCTTCGGGGGCTCCATCCGATACATCGCCAGCGGCGGCGCCGCCGCGGATCCCGAGCTCATCCGGGACTTCTATGCGCTGGGCTTCGAGCTCCTGGAGGGATACGGCATGACCGAGACCGCCCCCATGATCTCCTTCACCCGCCCCGGACGCGTCCGCCCCGGCTCCCCCGGCATCCCCATCCCCTGCAACCAGGTGCGCATCGAGGACGGCGAGGTGCTCGTCAAGGGCAAGAACGTGATGATGGGATACTACCACCGCCCCGAGGAGACCGCGCAGGTGCTCACTGCCGACGGCTGGCTGCACACCGGCGACCTGGGATACGTGGACAAGGACGGCTTCCTCTTCCTCACCGGACGCAAGAAGGAGCTCATCATCCTGGGCAACGGCAAGAACATCAATCCCGCCGACCTGGAAGAGAGCTTCGCCAAATTCACCCAGGGGCTCCTCACCGAATGGGCCGTCACCGAACACAACGGGCATCTGGCGGTGGTGGCGGTGCCCGACGTGGAGGCGCTGAAGAAGAAGGGCATCGTCAACATCCAGGAGACCCTGGTGGACCAGATCCTGGAGCCCTACAACCTCCATGCGCCCTCCTACAAGCGCCTGAGCAGCATGATCCTCTGGAACCACCCGCTCCCCCGCACCCGACTGGGGAAGATCCGCCGGCACATCATCCAGAAGGAGCTCAACGGCGAGGCCGTGGAGACCCTGCAGGCCACCCAGGAGCCCGCTCCCGACACCCCTACCTACAAAATGCTGTCCCAGTGCCTGGAGGCCATCGCCGGCAGAGCCCCGAAGCCCGACGAACACCTGGAGCTGGACCTGGGACTGGACTCCCTGGCAAAGCTCACCCTCGTCAGCACCCTGGAACGCGACCACGGGATCTGCCTCACCCCACAGGAGCTCTCCCAATTCGCCACCCCGCGCGCCCTGGCGCAACACCTGGAGGAACACACCGCCGAAAAGGGCGCCGAAAACCTCCCCGCCAAGGCGGAGAAACCCGGCCTCCCCGCAAAGCCCATGGAACTCCCCAAGCCCGCCTGCACCCACGGACTCTTCCGCGTGCTGGGAAGGGGACTGCTCAAGACCATCTCGAAGGTGGAGATCCGCGGACTGGAGAACATCCCCGCCGGACCCTGCGTCATCGCCCCCAATCACCAGAGCGCCCTGGACGGCCTCTACGTGGGAACCGCGCTCTCCCCGGAACACTTCAAGAACACCTACTTCTACGCCGCCGCAAAATTCGTCACCAAGGGCTTCGCCGGCTTCCTGGCACGGCGCCACAACGTGATCCCCATGGACCTCAACGGCAACCTCCGGGAGACCCTGGAGATGCTCCAGCACGCCCTCCACGAAGGGAAGTCCATCGTCATCTTCCCGGAAGGCACCCGGAGCCTGGACGGATCCCTCTCGCCCTTCCGACACGCCTTCGCCAAGCTGGCCCAACAAAGCAATAACCCGATCCTCCCCGTCGCCATCAAGGACGCCATCCGGGTCCTCCCCCGAGGAAAGACCTTCCCCACCTGGGGACAGAAGGTCGTCGTCACCTTCCTCCCGCCCATCATGCCGACCCACCGAGACTCCCTCGAAGAGCTCACCAACCGCACCCGACAGGAAATCGAAAAGACCCTGGAACGGTAGGCCGCATCCACATCCCCCATAAAAAAACGCAAAACGGGCGTCCCCTCGAATTCCCAAGAGGACGCCCGTTTCTCTTTTGCTGGTTTTCCCTACGACCCCGCGGGCTTTCGAAGCGCGACGAGCGTGACGGCGGCGAGGATGAGGACGATTCCGGCGGCGATGCGCAGCGTGAAGTCCTCGTGGAAGACGAGGACTCCGACGGTCATGGCGGTGAGGGGTTCCAGGGCGCCGAGAATCGCGGTGGCGGTGGCGCCGATGTAGTGGACTGCGAGCGTGACGCAGACCAGGGAGATCACGGTGGGCAGCAGCGCCATGAGCACGGCGCAGAGGGCCACCTTCGGGGTGAAGTGCCCGAAGGTCCATCCGGCGCAGGCCAAGCGCACCAAATAGAGCGCGGCGCCGGTTGCCAGAACATAGAAGGTGAGCTTCTCCGAACGCATCTTCCGGATGACATCCATGTTGTTCATCACCAAATAGACCGCGTAGGTCAAGGCAGAAAGCATGGCCAGCGCCACGCCGATGGCGCTCACGGGGGTGCCATCGGACTTCCGGCAGAGCAAGGCAATGCCACACAGGGAAAGAATCAGCGCCGCCACCGTCACAAAGCGGATCCGCTCATGGAAGCATATCATCATAAGCACCGCGGTCATGATGGGATAGACAAAGAGTATCGTGGAGGCCACACCGGTGTCCATCTTCAAATAGCTCAGGTAGAGGCACAGCGAACTGCCCCCAAAGAGGAGACCGCCCGAAAAGACCACCAGAGCCTCACGCTTCGTCAAGCCAAAGGAAATCCCCCTCCACAACATCCACCCACCCAAAATCACCACCGCCGGCAAATACCGCATCAACAACGTGGCCTCCGGAGAAAAGCCCTCCGCAAAAATCGGCATGGCAAAGAGGGGATTCAGACCATACGTGGAGGCAGCAACGGCCCCTAAAAACAAACCAAACCAACGCATAAAGAGAAAAAAGGAGGAAGGAGGAAGGAGAAAGGAGAAAGTTCGGCCAGGGTTTCGCGCGGCGCCCCCCCCGCCGCCAGGCGCACGGGCGCCGGCGGCACCTTGCAGACTAGCCACTAGCCACTAGGGGCTAGCCACTAATTCGGGGG
>CAVDSU010000118.1:0-6230 GCA_963611685.1 bacterium | reverse complement strand
AATAGGGGGTGCGGGCTGCCGCCAGTTCTTTGGATATTCTTTGCATGATGCGCCCACAGGATTCTTCTGTTTTGCTTTAAAGGGTAGAATTGTCAGGAATTGTCGTGGAGGGGGCAAAAATTGTCGTATTTTTTAGTAATTTTCTCTTGGGGGATTGGGATATTTTGGTTATAATTTGTGCGGTGTTTTGTACGCCGGCTTTTTTTAGAGAAATCCCGTTAATAGGAGAGTCATCATGCGGAAATCTTTTACTTTGATTGAGTTGTTGGTCGTGATCGCGATCATTGCGATTTTGGCGGCGATGTTGTTGCCTGCGTTGAGCAAGGCCCGTGAGAAGGCGCGTGCCATCAGCTGCACGAACAACCTGAAGCAGGTCCAGCTGGGCAACATTTTGTACACCAACGACTACGACGACTATCTGCCTCCCGTGGTGTGGTTGGACGGCGACCGTGAATTTGGCTATGACATTGGTGCGAGCCGTCCCTGGTTCTGCTACAATCCGATGATTCCGGAGACTCCCATGAATTTCAGTGAGTGGTGGACGAAGGACCCTGCCGGCGCCTGGTGCGAGCCCACCTTCAATCCTGGTGGTGCGACGGACAAGTCTTCCTGGCACAAGATTTTGCACTGCCCCTCCTGCCCCACCAGCGAGCGCCTCACCGGTAACATCGGCTACCAGTGCAATGTGGGCATGGGCCTCATGCGGATGTTCCTGAACCGGGCCAATGGCAACACGGGCCACCCCTTCATCTCCTGCAACTGGCACCGCGTCAGCACCATCAAGTATCCCTCCATCTTCGTGAATGTCTTTGACGGCACCAGCGGTGCGCAGGGTCTCACCACCTACTTCTGCAACCAGGTGGAGAACATCTACCAGGATTACGCACGCTACAAGTTCTTCCGTCATTCCAATATGATGAACTTCGCTTTCAGCGACGGACACGCGGAGGCGCTCTCCATCAACAAGTGCGCCAACCTCGATTCTTGCTCCCTGCGCAAGGAGTACTACTGGTATCCTGGATACAAGAACTCCTTCGGCGGCGACGACATCATGCAGTAACGCCTGATGCGTAGAAAAAAGGCGCTCTTCGGCATAGCGGAGGGCGCCCTTTTTTGTGCATAGCCAGCCAGGAAGGAAGGAGCAGGGAGTAAATTATCGGGGCGCCGGCGGCGCCATTTCCCCCTTCCCCTTTTTATCCCTCTTCCTCTTTTATCCCCTTTTTCATAGAATATGAAGCATTTTCTTTCTGCCCTCTGCCTTTTGTTCTGTGTTAGCTTGTTTGCGCAGAATATCTTGGAGAACTCCTTCCTTGCGGAAGATGCCCGTGGCTGGGACCGTGGCATTGCGGAGAACATCGTTGTGGAGGACGGCGTGGTCTCCTTGCGGGGGGATGCGCAGGACCGCTGCTGCCTGGTGCAGAATGGGCGGCAGGTGATTCCCGGCGCCACCTATCGCTTCACCGTGGAATACCGCAGTGTCGACGGCGCGCAGGGGCTTTTCTATCTTGAGCGCGGCACCCCGCCCCATACGGTTGCGCAGGGGGTGAAGGGCACCAGCCGTTGGCAGACGGCGGAGCTGTTCTTCGTTCCCGAGGCGCCCTCGTTGCCCACGGACGACTGCGTCTACTACGCGGTGGTCTCCGTGAATCCCGGCGAGTCGGGCGTGATCCAGTTCCGCAATCCGGAGCTGACGCTGGTGGAGTCGTCGTTGGCGGCGCTTTCCGCCGATGTGGAGAATCTTCTTCCCGAGCCGGTGCTTGGGCGTAGCGGCTGGCAGGTCAGCGATCCCTCGCATGTCTCCTTCCCCGAGGAGGGCGTGGCGCGTGTCACCGGCCGCAAGGGGAAGCGCTCCCACGTGGGATACTGGGGGCTCCCCCTCGAGACGGCCGTCCCCTATACTCTCACCTTTCTCTATCGCGGCACCCCCGGTGCGCAGGGCGACGTCTACTTTGAGCGCGTGGCCCCCGCGGACTTCGCCAACAAGACCGTGACCGCCTCCGAAGAGTGGCGGCAGGGCACCCTGGAATTCACCACCAAGCCCGGTCTGACGGACAAGTACTACGTGGTCTTTTCCACCCTCCCCGACACGAAAGGCGCGGTGGAGTTCGCCAATCCCGTGTTGACCCGCCGTCACGGCGCGCTGGTGAATGGCGACTTCTCCCTGGGGCTGGCCGCCTGGGAGAGCCAGAATGCCGAGATTGCGGACTTCGGCGGCGGGCACGAGAGCGCCGCGCGCCTGGACGGCCGCTATGCCGGCGCCTGGCTGCGCCAGGGCGGGCTTTCCGTGGAGAAGGGGAAGATCTACCGCCTGGGATATGACGTTCGCGGCGGCGAGGACTACCAGTATACCGACATCCAGAAGGCCACGTGGTCCCGCATTGCCATCCTGGACGAACAGGGGCAGGTGCTTCCGGGCTGCGGCGGCTGGCGCGACTGCTTTGGCACCACCTGGCAGCACAAGGAGGTCACCTTTGTGGCGGACCGCGACATGGCGGTCACCCTCCAGGGCGAGCTGAAGGATCCCGGCATCGTCAATTTCGACAACGTCACCTTCGGCGAGAGCCTCTCCGAGATTCCGCTGCTGGAGATCGTCTTGGACGCGCCCTTCGCCTACCACAACGGCGCCCGCGAGGGCGACGGCGCCACGGTCTTCACGGGAAAGATCTACGCCGCGCTGCCGGGCGCGAGCCTGGTGGTCTCCTTCCGGGGCGAGGAGCAGGTCCTCACCGGCAACACCCCCGCCGAATTCTCCTTCCCGGTGCCTACGGAACGGGGCGAGTATCCGCTCCATGCCACGTTGCTTGACGAGCTGGGCGGGGTCTTGGCGGAGGCCGAGGTGCCCTTCACTCTCCGCAAGAAGGCCGCCCGCGATTTCCATTTTGACGAAAACAAGGTCCTGCACATCGACGGCAAGCCCATCTTCCCCATTTGCTCCTGGGGCAACCGCGGAGACCTGCCCTTCCGCGAGGGACTGAAGAAGCAGGCGGACCTGGGCTTTGACATGGTGCTGGTCAATCGCATGCATGTCGACGACGTGGCCGAGTTTGGCATGATGGCGATCATTGCCCTGCAGCCCCTCATGGAGCTGGCGCAGGATGACATCTACTTGGAGAAGGTGGATGGGCTGCGCAAGGAATACGCGGAGGTCATGGGGCATCCCTCCATGGCGATGTGGTATGTCACCGACGAGCCCGCCTGGCGCGGCGAGAAGGCCGCTCCCTACGTGAAGGCATACGAGCGACTCCTGAAGTACATCGACGACGAGCACCCCTGCTTCCTCAACGAGGCGCCCCGCGGCACTGTGGAGGACAACCGGGCATTCTCGCTGTCCTGCGATGTCTATGGCGTGGACATCTACCCCATCCCCGGACCCAATGCGCATTCCGGCCTGGACGACAAGATGATGACCAGCGTGGGCAAATACACCGATATCTGCCGCGACACGGTCCGGGATTCCAAGCCCATCTGGATGACCCTCCAGGGCTTTGCGTGGGGATGCTTCAACCGCCAGCCCCCCGAGATCTACCCCACGCTCCAGGAGTCCCGATACATGGCGTACGAGGCCATCGCACACGGCGCCACCGGACTCTTCTACTGGGGACTCGACCTGGGCGTCCGACAGGACGACGCCTTCCTCGCCGACCTGAAGGCGACCATCGCCGAAATCCATGACTTCGCCGCCATCCTGGTGGCTCCCGAGACCCGTGATGTGACTGTGACTGGCCCCGGCGCCTCCCAGGTCCGCGTCTGCCATAAGGCGAATGCCGCCGGCTCCCTCTGGATTGTCCTGAACGAGTCCGACAAGAAGGCGGCATTCAATCTGGAGGGCGAACTCCCCAAGGCACTCCGCGAGATCAGCACCGGAAAGACCTACAAGACCAAGGCGGATGGCGGGCTTTTCCTGACGCTGCGGCCCTACGACCTGGTGGTCCTGATGGAGGACGGACAGCCCCTGCCGGAACCGCAGGTCATGCCGAAGACCCACCGCCTGACGGAATACGTGGAGCTCCCCACGGACTTCACGAAGGCCAGCTGGATCTGGTATCCCGGCGAGTCCCAGTCCACGGGCTCCCAGGCGGATTTCCGGTTTTCCGTGACTCTCGACAAGCCCCTGGAACACGCCTGGCTGGCGGTCTCCATGGACGACGCATTCTCCGCCATCGTGAACGGAAAGGAGGTCATGCGGCAGTCCATGTGGGATGTCGCCTGGACCGCCGATATCGCACAATGCCTCAAAGTGGGCGAAAACGAGATCCTCCTCCGCGGCGTCGATTTCGGAGCACCCTGCGGGGCGCTCTTCGCACTGACCCTCTCCGATGGACGCGTCATTCTCTCGGACGAGAATATCCAGGTGAAAAAGCCCGGCACGGATACGTGGGTGCCCGCAAAGAATATGGGAAAATACGGCATGGAACCCTGGACCGGCGTGGAACCTGCGCTCTATATGGAGCCCACGAAGATGACGCTGCCACTATGACGCAAAAGGGGGGGCTCTGACCAGAGCCCCCCCTTTTGCGTCCAAGAAAGGAGGAGGGAGGAGGGAGCCCGCCTTCGCCAAGGCTACGGCGGGTCTGCGAGAAGTGTGGTCACTCTGTAGTGGGCTTGCGCCGAGCGTGCCCAGATTGGCGCGCAAAAAGGAAAAAGGCAAAAACGCCTTGGGGCGGAAGTAGGCTAGTCGGGGGGCTCTTCGGCAAAAATCGTTTTCGGCGTCGGCGTCAGCCGTTTCCGTGGGATTCCGTGGTTCCAGGCAGCCACGGAAATCCACAGAGGTTGCTACGCAAACACGGAATTGTCTTTGAAAAAAGGCGGAATTTTTGATTCTGTAAAATCGCGACAAAATATGACAGCTATGGATTGACGTGCATTAATGCACAATGCTGTCATGTTCTGTCATGTGGAGGGGGATTTGTCGTATTTTTTTGTTATTTGCTCTTGTGGGGTTTGGTTTTTGTGGGTATAATCAGTATGGCGTCTAGTGCGCCGGCCCTTTCTTTAGAGAGAACTGTAACAGGAGAACAAGCATGCGTAAATCCTTTACCTTGATTGAGTTGTTGGTCGTGATCGCGATCATTGCGATTTTGGCGGCGATGTTGTTGCCCGCGTTGAGCAAGGCTCGTGAGAAGGCCCGTGCCATCAGCTGCACGAACAACCTGAAGGAGATCCAGCTGGGCAATATCCTGTACACCAACGACTACGACGACTACCTGCCTCCTGTCCTGTTCGGACCCGGCTGGGATCTTACCGCTGGCGAGGATGTGGCGAACAACCGTCCCTGGTTCTGCTACAACCCGATGATTCCCGAGACCCCCATGGACTGGTCTGTTTGGAAGGACAAGGACCCCAAGGCTCGTGACCTGGATGCTGGCACTGACAAGTCTGCCTGGCACAAGATCCTCCACTGCCCCTCCTGCCCCACCAGCGAGCGCCTCTATGGTAACATCGGCTACCAGGCCAACATCGGCATGAGCTTCTGCAGTGGCTGGACCTATGACGGCACGGTGGCCGCCACCTGGCACCGCGTCTCCTCCATCAAGTTCCCCTCCATCCACGTCAACGTCTTCGACGGAACCAGCCAGGGTGGCTTCCAGAAGCTTGCCTGGTGCTCCGCAGACCAGCCTCTGGTGAAGCCCGAATATTACTTCCGTCACTCCCACATGATGAATTTCGCCTTCTCCGACGGACACGTGGAGGCCCTCAATGACCAGAAGGCTTCCGCTACTGCCGGATATCCTCTGCGCAAGGAGTACTACTGGTATCCCGGCCTGAATTCCAATATCGGTGGCGATCTCATCATGCAGTAACGCATGACGCAAAAAAGGGGCCCCGGGCCAAATAAAAGGCGCGGGGCCCTTTTTTGTGTAGGTAGCAGGTAGTAGGTAGCAGGTTAATGCGGTGCCTGCGGCGCTGTTTTGCCGAGTTTCGGCGGCACCGATATCGCCTTCGAAATCGCGGTTAGCCTAAGACGTCTCTTCCCTAGGCGGCCATCAACCAAAGGACGGAGGGCTGCCGCCCCCGTACCCTCGCCTCATTTCTTCCGCCTGCCGGCGGTGCGGCACCGTTGCCAGAGCGGCGCGTGCCTACCTAGCGCAGGTTTTGTAGGAAGATCTCCAAAGGACGGAGGGCTGCCGCCCCCGTACCCCCGCCGAATTCGTGGCTAGGCACTGCCTGCTAGCTGCCAATAGGGGGGTGCGGGGGGCCTGCCCCCCAGTCCTTTGGATGTTCTTTGCATG
>CAVDSU010000117.1:0-6285 GCA_963611685.1 bacterium | reverse complement strand
TCTCGCAGACCCGCCGTAGCCTTGGCGAAGGCGGGCTCCTTCCTCCTTCCTCCCTCCTCCTTTTTCAAAAAAAATGACTCCCACTCTTCTGGTTTTGGCTGCCGGCATGGGCAGCCGTTATGGCGGCATCAAGCAGATGGACCCGGTGGGTCCTGACGGCGAATTCATCCTGGACTACTCCGTGTATGACGCCCTCCGCGCCGGCTTTGGCAAGGTTGTCTTCATCATCCGCGAGGAATTGGAGGAGCCCCTTCGCGAGCACTTCGGCAACCGCTTGGACGGCAAGATCGAAGTGGAATACGTGGTCCAGAGCCTGGATCGCCTTCCCGAGGGCTACGTGGTCCCCGAGACCCGCAAGAAGCCCTGGGGCACGGGACACGCCATCTGGTGCGCCCGCAATGCCATCCAGGGGCCCTTCGCCATGGTGAACGCCGATGACTTCTACGGAAAGGACTCCTTCCTGGAAATGGCGAAGCTCCTGCAGGATCCCTCCTTCACCGACAAGACCTGCGGCATCGTCGCCTTCCGCCTGAACAACACCCTCTCCGAACACGGGAGCGTCTCCCGCGGCATCTGCGCCGTGGAAAACAACCGCCTCACCGACGTGGTGGAGCGCACCACCATCGAGGCCGTCGCTGGCGGCAGCGCGCGCTATCAGAACGAGGACGGCTCCTGGACGCCCCTGACCGGACAGGAACCCACCTCCATGAATCTCTGGGGCTTCCCCGTCACCATCTTCGCCCAGCTGGACCAGCAGCTCCGCGAATTCCTGGACAAGAATCTCCAGGAGCCCAAGAAGGAGTTCTTCATCCCCACCGTGGTGAATACCCTCATCAAGGAGAAGGGATGGGATTCCCTGGTGCGCACCAGTCCCGAGAAGTGGTTCGGAATGACCTACGCCGAAGACCGCCAGCTGGTGCTGGAGCAGGTCAAGGCCCTCACCGCACAGGGCGTCTATCCCGCCCGCCTCTGGAGGTAACGACATGTCCCAGGAAATCCTGCAGAAACTCCTGCCCGTCTGCGCCAATTTCGATCTGCGCGGAGTGGTCCTCGACGCCGAGCCCTGGGGCTCCGGACACATCAACAACACCTTCCGCCTCACCGTCGACCAGAGCGGACTCACCGTCCACTACATCCTCCAGGGCATCAACCGGAACGTCTTCCCCAATGTCCCCAAGCTCATGGAGAATATCCAGCGGGTCACCAAACACCTGGCCTCCCGCAACCCCCAGGACGCCCGCGCCACCCTCACCCTGGTCGACGCCCATGACGGAAAGCCCTACTGGGAAGACTCCGCCACCGGCGAATGCTACCGCGTCTATCTCTTCATCGAGGGCGCCAGCACCGTGGACGCCGTCACCTCCAAGGACCAGGCATTCCAGGCGGCGAAGGCCTTCGGCGCCTTCCAGAGGGCCCTGGCGGACCTCCCCGGCGGGCCACTCTTCGAATCCATCGTCGACTTCCACCACACCCCAAAGCGCTTCCAGAAATTCCTCGCCGTCCTGAAGGAGGACAAGCTGGGCCGCGCGGCGCAGTGCCAGGCGGAGATCGCCTTCGCCCTCTCCCACGAAAAGGAGTGCGGCATCGTGGTGGAGCGCCTGGCGGACGGACGCCTGCCCTGGCGCGTCACCCACAACGACACCAAGATCAACAACGTCATGCTGGACGACAAGACCGGCGAGGGCGTCTGCGTCATCGACCTGGATACCTGCATGCCCGGCAGCGTCCTCTATGACTTCGGCGACGAAATCCGCACCACCACCGCCACCGCCGCCGAAGACGAGAGGGATCTCTCCAAGGTCAATTTCGACCTGGGGCTCTTCGGCGCCCTGATCCAGGGATACCTCTCCACCGCCGGCGATTTCCTCACCCCCGAGGAAAAGCGGCTGCTGCCCTTCTCCGGAAGACTCCTCACCTTCGAGTGCGGACTGCGCTTCCTCACCGACTACCTGGAGGGCGACGTCTACTTCAAGATCCACCGCGATGGCCATAACCTGGACCGCTGCCGCACACAGTTCCACCTGGTCGCACAGATGGAACAGCAGGAAGAGCAGATGAACCAGTTCGTTCGCTAAAGGCAAAGACAATCCGACACCCCCCTTCACCCACCAATCCCCCAAAAGCCATGAACCAGGAATTCCCCCTCGTAGCCCCCAAGACCACACCCGTCCTCGATCCCGGATTCCGTCCCCCCGTGCTGGCCAACCGCGCCTTCGTCGACGCCGTGAAGGCCTCCGGCTGCGCGGTGCCCTGCCTCATCGCCGTGGAACGCGACCGCCAGCGCGTCTCCCGCTTCGACACCGTGGTCTACGACATGAAGCACCCCGCTTCCGCCGGAAACTACTTCTATGTCGAGCGCATCGTGAAGTTCCTGCTGTGGCAGTTCGGCGGCTGGAAGGTGACCATCCATGCCCCCGAATGCCTGGTGCAGTATCTGAAGGCCTGCTACAGCGAGACCGGCACCCGACGCTTCGACGCGCAGTTCTGGGGCGACTTCACCTACGAGAAGCCCATGACCTTCGTCTATGCCCCCACCCCCGATGACGTGCCCGCCGAAAACGACGGCGCCGGCGCCGCGGTGAAGCTGGACTGGAAGGGCTGGCGCATCGGCTTCGACCTGGGCGCCTCCGACGAGAAGGTGGCCGTGGTCAAGGACGGCGAGCTGGCGCTCAAGGAGGACGGCGAGCCGCTGCTCTCCGCCGAATACGTCTGGGATCCCAAGCCCCAGACCGACATCCAATACCACTACGACCACATCAACTACGTCCTCAAGGAGGCCGAAAAGGCCATCCACTCCGTGGATCCCACCGCGCAAATCCGCGGCATCGGCGGCTCCTCCGCCGGCGTCTTCGTGGATGGACGCGCCCGAAATGTCTCCCTCTTCCGCGGAATCACTCCCCGCAGCCGCTTCGACAAGGAGGCCGCGCCCATCTTCAAGGAAATCCAGAAGCAGTGGGGAGTCCCCCTGCGCCTGGAAAACGACGGCGACGTCACCGCGCTGGCCGGCGCCATCGCCCTCAAGGAGGGCGGCGTCCTGGGCATCGCCATGGGCTCCAGCCTCGCCGGCGGATACGTTGACGAGCAGATGACCATCAAGGGATGGATGAACGAACTGGCCTTCGCCCCCGTCGACTACAACCCCGAGGCCGCCATGGACGAGTGGTCCCACGATATCGGCGTGGGCGCCAACTACTTCTCCCAGCAGGCCGTGGCACGGCTCATCCCCCTGGCCGGCATCGAAATGGACGACATCCCCGCCGACGCCTTCCCCCGCCGACTCAAGCGCGTCCAGGAACTCATGGAGAAGGGCGACGAGCGCGCCCGAAAGATCTACGAGACCATCGGCGTCTACCTGGGATACACCGTCGCGGAATACTGCTCCTTCTACCCCGTCATCAAGCACCTGGAGGTCCTGGGACGCGTGGTGACCGGCGAGGGCGGACAGATCATCCTCGACCTGGCACGGAAGGTCCTCCGCGAGGAATTCCCCGAACTGGGCGAAATCCACTTCTACGAGCCCTCCGAACGCGAAAAGCGCCACGGACAGGCCGCCGCCGCCGCCTCCCTCCCCGAATGCTAAAGTCGCCCCGAGGGCTTGAGCCCCACCGGGCTCAAGCAGGACTCGGCAATTGGAAATTCGGAGCTTGTGCGGTGCCACAATAGGCGCCCTTCTGCGGGCGCAATCGGGCGCCCGCCTAACGCACGCGCCGGTAGATTCCGGCGCGGGGTTTCGGCTCGCCGAAACCCTGGCCTAACTTCCTCCTTCCTCCTTCCTCCTTTTTCTGCCTTATGATCCAGGATGCGCAGCGCAACGCCTTCATCCAGCAGTGCCTGTCGGAGGGCATGAGCCTCTCCCAGGTCCAAGACCAGCTCATGCAGCAATTCGGCCTCCACATGACCTACATGGAATTGCGCATGCTCACCGCGGAATTGCAGGTGGACTGGGAGAAGCAGGACGCCAAGGCGGAGGCCACCCGCGCCAGCATCCTCCCCAAGGACGCAAAGGCGAAGGCCCCGCAGGCGCCGGCGGCTCCCGCCGCCGCCATGCCCGACGAGGACGCCCTCCCCGGCGAAGAGGAGGGGTATCCGCCCTACCCCGAGGAGGAGGAAAACGCGCAAGCCGCCGCTCCTGCGCAAAGCGCCGGTGCCGGCTCTTCCTCGGATGCCCTTCGGGGGACCACCACGGTGGAGATCAGCAAGGTCGTTCGTCCGGGCGCCAGCCTCTCCGGCACCGTGAAATTCGGCTCCGGGGCCTCCGGCGAGTGGTATGTGGATGCCTACGGCCGTCTGGGCTTCAATCCCGACGAGGGCTCCTCCCATCCCGACCAGCAGGACATCCAAGAATTCCAGGTCGAGCTCCAGAAGGCGCTGGGATACTAGTCGTACCCTCTCCCACTTTTTCCCTCATTCAAACCCCATCCTTAGGAAATTCTCACAATGGTTGACGCACTGAAGAAAGCGACCTGGTTCCCCGGCCGAAAGGGCCCCGTGCTCCTGGTCATCATGGACGGCGTGGGCTACGGCAAATACGCCGATGGCGACGCCGTGAAGGCCGCCTACACTCCCAATCTGGATTGGTTCCTGGCGAACTGCCCCAACACCAAGCTGAAGGCACACGGCGTGGCCGTGGGTCTGCCCAGCGACGCCGACATGGGGAACTCCGAGGTGGGCCACAACGCCATGGGCGCCGGACGCGTCTTCGACCAGGGCGCGAAGCTGGTCTCCAACTCCATCGAGTCCAAGAAGATGTTCTCCGACAAGGGATGGACTGAGATCGCCGAGAATGTCCTCAAGAACAACTCCACCCTCCACTTCCTGGGACTCTTCAGCGACGGCAATGTCCACTCCCACATCAACCACCTGAAGGCGATGATGGAACACGCCGCCGAACAGGGCATCCGACGCATCCGCGTGCACATCCTGCTGGATGGCCGCGACGTCGGCGAGACCAGCGCCCTGGACTACGTGGTCCCCTTCGAGGCATTCCTCAAGGAGCTCCAGGCGAAGGGCTGCGACGCCCGCATCGCCTCCGGCGGCGGACGAATGTTCATCACCATGGACCGCTATAACGCCAACTGGGCCATGGTCGAACGCGGCTGGAAGACCCACGTGCTCGGCGAAGGACGCACCTTCGCCAGCGCACAGGAGGCCATCGAGACCCTCCGCAACGAGACCCACGCCATCGACCAGGACCTCGGCGCCTTCGTCATCGCCGACGAGTCCGGAAAGCCCGTGGGGACCATCCAGGATGGCGACTCCGTGGTCTACTTCAACTTCCGCGGCGACCGCGCCATCGAAATCTCCCAGGCCTTCGAGGGCGGCAGCGACTTCAGCCGCTTCGACCGCATCCGGGTCCCGAAGGTCTGCTACGCCGGCATGATGCAGTACGACGGCGACCTCCATATCCCCTCCCGCTATCTGGTGAGCCCCCCCGCCATCGACCGCACCAGCGGCGAATACCTGGCCGCGACCGGCGTCACGACCTTCGCTTGCTCCGAAACCCAGAAGTACGGCCACGTGACCTACTTCTACAACGGAAACAAGTCCGGATACATCGACGAGAAGCTGGAGAAGTACGTGGAGGTCCCCTCCGACATCGTCCCCTTCGAACAGCGCCCCTGGATGAAGGGCGCCGAAATCACCGACGCACTCTTGGAGGCCATCCGCTCCGGAAAATACCAGCACCTGCGCTGCAACTTCCCCAATGGCGACATGGTGGGACACACCGGGTCCTTCCAGGCCGTACGCATCGGCGTCGAGGCCGTCGATCTCTGCCTGGGACGGCTCAAGGAGGCCATTGACCAGGTGGGCGGCGTCATGATCATCACCGCCGACCACGGCAACGCCGACGACATGCTGGAACACGCCAAGGATGGCTCTGCCAAAATCGGCGAGAACGGCAAGCCGAAGGTGAAGACCAGCCACTCCCTTAACCCTGTTCCCTGCATCATCTACGATCCGCAGTACAACGGCGAGTACAACAAGGAGCTCAACGAGGGACTCGGAATCTCCTCCATCGCGGCTACTATCATGAACCTGCTGGGCTACGAGGCCCCCGCGGACTATGACAAGTCCGTGCTGAAACACAACTAGCGAAAGCGCAGGGGAAGGCAGAAGGCAGAAGGCAGAAGGGCTCGAGAGCCCTTCTGCCGCACTTCCCCCCACAAAAAAGCGGCGAAGAGAACACACCTCTTCGCCGCTTTTTCATTTTCCCCCGCCTAAAGCCCCTACCCGCGCCCCCGCATATTGCCCCGCCTAGGCTATGCCGGCACCATTCCATTGCGC
>CAVDSU010000116.1:0-6318 GCA_963611685.1 bacterium | reverse complement strand
CTTGCGCGCCAATTTGGGCGCGCTTTACGCACGCGCCGGTAGATTCCGGCGCGGGGTTTCGCCTGCGAAACCCTGGCCGAACTTCCTCCTTCCTCTCCTTCCTCCCTCCTCCTTTCTTTTATGTCACGGCGCACCTAGCGTGGGGGATTATGTTACACGGCCATGCAAGAAGTGCCGCGCGTCATCATAGAGGATTTAGGGATTGGTTTCCGCCAAGGCGGGGGGCTATTGCCCGCCGTGGATGGTGCGTCCCTGGTGTTGCGTCGTGGCGAGATGGTGGCGTTGCTGGGGGAGAGTGGCTCCGGAAAGACCCTCACCGCCCTCTCGCTTCTGGGACTGCTGCCCAAGCCGGGCGCCTGCCTCATGCACGGACACGCCTGGTATGACGGCAAAGACCTGTATGCCCTAGACCAAGAGGAGCTCCAGGGGCTCCGGGGCCGCCGCCTGGCGATGGTCTTCCAGGAGCCCATGACGGCGCTGAATCCGGTGCTGACCATCGGGCAACAGCTGGAGGAAGTGCTCCAGACACACTTCAAGATGACGAAAGAGCGCCGTCGCGCGCGCTGTGTGGAGCTCTTGCAAGAGGTAGAGATTCCGGAGGCGGAGAGCCGTCTGGCGGCCTATCCCCATCAGCTTTCGGGCGGCTTGCGGCAGCGCGTAGTGCTGGCCATGGCGCTGGCAGGCGAGCCGGATGTGCTCATTGCCGACGAGCCCACCACCGCCCTGGACGTGACGGTCCAGGCGCAAATTGTGGCGTTGCTGTTGCGTCTTCAGAAGAAGCACGACTCCGCGGTGCTGCTGATCACCCACAACCTGGCGCTGGCGGCACAAGGCGCCCAGCGCTGCGTGGTCATGTATGCCGGACAGGTCGTGGAGGAGGCCTCCGCACAGGAGCTCTTCCGCTCCCCCGGGCATCCCTACACCCGGATGCTCCTGCAGTCCCTCCCGCGAAAGGAGCGCCGCGGCATCCCGCTGGAGACCATTCCCGGCGCAGTCTCCCGCGCCCATGGCGGCGAGACCCCCGGTTGCCATTTTGCGCCGCGGTGCCCCCTGGCGAATGACGAATGCCGCAAGACCGCTCCCGCCTGGCAGACGCTCACTTCCTCCCACGGCTGCCGCTGTCCCCGCTGGACGCTGCCTCTCCCCGAGGCAACGAGGCCCGCGGAAGAGAAAACCGCGGTGAATGCCGCTTCCTCTCCGGGGGAGCTCCTGCGGATTTCGGATCTGCGGATCTGGTTCCCGGTGACGAAGAGCCTCCTGCCCAAGCACCGACGCTGGCTGAAGGCAGTGGACGGCGTGGACTTGTCGTTGCGTTGTGGCGAGACCCTGGCGCTCGTAGGCGAATCCGGTTGCGGCAAAAGCACCCTCGGCAAGGCGGTGGTGCGGCTCCTGGAGCCCACGGGCGGCGAAATCCTCCTGGACGGCGAATTCCCCGTTGCGCATGCAAAAGAGCACGAGCTCGCGCGATTGCGCCAGAGCGTCCAGATGATCTTCCAGGATCCCTTCTCCTCTCTGGATCCCCGGCTCATGATCCAGGAGTCCCTGGGCGAGGCACTGGATCTGAAGCACGGCGACGACGACCGGGAGACCCGTCGGCGCCGCGTGGAGTCCCTCCTGGAAAAGGTGGGCCTCTCTCCGGAAGACCGCCTCCGATACCCGCACCAATTTTCCGGAGGACAGCGCCAGCGCATCGGGCTGGCTCGCGCGCTGGCCGCCGAGCCCCGGCTGATTCTCTGCGACGAATGCACCAGCGCCCTGGATGTCTCCGTGCAGGCACAGATCCTGAATCTGCTGAAGCGCCTCCAGAAAGAGCTGTGCGTGGCGTATCTCTTCATTACCCACGACCTAAGCGTAGTGAGCTATCTGGCGGACCGCGTGGCAGTGATGTACCTGGGGCGGATTGTGGAGGAGGCCCCCGCCGAGGAGCTCTTCCGGTCCCCCGCCCATCCCTACACGAAGGCACTGCTCTCCGCCGCCCCGCGCCTGGAAGCGAATCCCGCCGGCGGACTGCGACCCACGCCGCCACCGCCGCCTCTCTCCGGCGAAGTGCCCTCGCCCGTCAATCCCCCCGCGGGATGCCCCTTCCATCCGCGCTGCCCAAACGCCACGCCCGAATGCGCCACCACCATCCCTGAATGGACAAGCCGCTCCGACGCACACCGCTGCCGCTGCCACCACCCCCTTCCCACCGCATGAAAAAAGCCGCGCTCCTTCTCGCTGCACTCCTGACCCTGGGAGTCCTCTACGCACAGGAGGTCCTCCTATGGAAAAAGGGGGCCGTCCCGCCACCCATCCTGGTGGACGCCGATGCGCCTGAGCCCGCGCGACAGGCGGCGGAAGCGCTCTCGGAGTGCCTGGGGCGCGCCACGGGCGTTCCCTGGGAGATCCGCGACTCCGCCGGCGTCGCCCCCGACGCAATGGCGATTCGCCTGGGCTCTGCCGCGAAGTCGGGCTGTCCCGACGCCCCGGAAGCAAGTGCGCTGCCCCACGACGGATACTGGTGCCGCCAAGGAAAGGACGGCGTGCGCATCCTGGGTCGGGACTACGCAGGGGGATCCATTGCCTTCGAAAACCATCCCATGCGGACCTTCGAGGCCTGGAACCAGGAGCTCCGGCTGTGCGCCTTTGGCGACATGGGCACCTGGCAGGGCGTGCACCACTTCCTGGAATCCCTGGGCTTCCGGTGGTATATGCCGGGCGAGGTCGGCGAGGTGGTCCCCTCCCTGGAGCAAATCGAATTGCCCTCCCACGAGGAGACCCGTGCGCCGGCGTTCGAATACCGCTATGCCTGGCTCACCGACTTCGAAATCTACCCCGTGGACTCCCTGTGGTACCGCCGCATCGGCTATGGCGCTGCGGCGCCCGTCAACATCGGGCACGCCTTCTGGAGAATGCTCAAATACGCCGACGAGCATCCGGAATACTTCGCGCTCATCGACGGCAAGCGCGACACCTCGAACCTCTCCGTGCTGGGAGGCGGGAACCTCTGCCTCTCCCACCCGAAGACCGTGGAGCTCTGGATTGAGGAAATGCGGGAGTTCTTCCAGAAAAATCCGCAGCTGGACATCTTCCCGGTCTGCCCCAGCGACTGCATGACGCGCATCTGCGAATGCGCCGAATGCCAGGCGCAACTCTCCCCGCACCTGGGCGAAACGGGCCTCTTCTCCAATTACGTGTGGGGCTTCGCTGCGCGGGTCGCCAAGGCCGCAAAGGCGGAATTTCCCGACAAGAAGGTGGGTCTCTTCGCATACTCGCAATACCGTGAGGTGCCCGACTGCCTGGAGGAGATCCCCGACAACCTGGCCGTCATGATCTGCTACCAGCGCCAGAATGAGCGCACCCCGGAGGGCAAGAGGCTGATCCGCGCCACCGTGGAGGCCTGGTCGAAAAAGGTGGCTTCCGTCTATCTGTGGACCTACCCGCACCTGAACTACTGGAAGCCCTGGCGGCACTACCCACGCTTCTATCCCCATCTCCTGGCCGAGGACATCCGCGCCAACCACGCCCTGGGAAACATCAAGGGCGAATTCGTGGAATCCGAGTCCTTCGATGCCAGCGAGGCAATGCTGCGGGACTGGAAATACGACTTCCACTACCCCTACCTCAACCACCTGACCGCATACCTCATCGCAAAGCTCCTCTGGGAACCCGAACTCGACCTGGATGCCCTGCTGGACGACTACTGCCTGCGCTTCTACGGCCCCGCCGCAACCACCATGAAAGACTTCTGGAAACGCGTGGAGGCCATCACCATGGAGCGGCCCCTCCAACATCCCTTCGATGTCTATGCAACCACTGACGCAAAAGACCTGCGGGCACTCCTCCAAAAGGCCGTCGACCAGACCCCGGGGGGCTCCGTCTATCGCACCCGCACGGAGGGCGTCCTCTCCGAGTTCCTCCTGGGCGCAGAACCGCTGTTGAAGATCCACGAGACCGCCACGCTGAAGGTCCCCAAAATCGACGCACTCCCCGCGGCCCCCAAGGACGGACTCTTCCCGGAAATCCCCGCCCACGAGATGACGCAATTCGATGGCACGCCGGCTCCCCAGAAGAGCCTCGTGCAGGTCGCCGCGGCACCCGAGGGACTCCTCCTGCACTTCTACTGCCAGGAAGACCCCGCGCGCGGCATCCACGCGCAGGAGCGCCCGCGGGACGACGGCAATCTCTGGAAGGACGACACCATCGAGGTGCTGCTCTGCCCCCCCGACGGCCATGACGGCATACACTTCATCCTGGGCGCGCAAAACAGCCGCTACGATGCCCGCTGGAGCGATCCGCGGGAGCGCGCGGAGGACTGCTCCTGGAATCCGGACTACGCCTTTTCCAGCTACCAGGCGGCCGACTCCTGGACGGCCACCCTGTGCCTCCCCTGGGAAGTGCTGGGCGTGCACGACGCCTCCGACTTGAACCTGAAGGGCAACTTCTACCGGAACCGCACCGTGGAGGGGCAGAGCCAGCTCATCGGGCTCTTCCCCACCCAGACAAACCAATACCGCGTGCCCGCGGCATTTGCGAAACTCCTGATAGAGTAAAACGCCGACCACTTTGCCTTAACCCGAACAGTCCCCCAACCAACAAGGAACCAAACAACCCATGAGTGCACAACGAGAATCCCTCGCATCCCGGCTAGGCTTCATCCTGGTCTCCGCAGGATGCGCCATCGGCCTAGGAAACATCTGGCGCTTCCCCTTCATCGTCGGAAAATACGGCGGCGCCATCTTCGTGCTGCTGTACCTCCTCTTCCTGGCCATCATGGCATTCCCCGTCCTGATGACCGAGATGACCGTCGGACGCGGCAGCCAGTCCAATATCGTCCACGGCTTCCACAAGCTGGCGAGTTCCCACAAGCGCGCGTGGGCCATCCTGGGCGCCATCCTCCTGACGGGATGCCTGATCCTGATGATGTATTACACCACCATCACCGGATGGCTGCTGCTCTACACGAAAGACTATATCTGCGGGAACTTCCATGGCGCCGCCGCCGGACAGAACTTCGGCGAGATCTTCGGCAATCTGGCGAGCAATCCCGGACTCACCTCCCTCGGAATGATCCTCACCTGCCTCATCGGCGGAATCGTCTGCGCGCTGGGCGTGGAGAAGGGCGTGGAGAACGTGGTGAAGTTCCTGATGCTGGCGCTCTTCATCCTGATCCTGGTGCTGGCCGGATACGCCATGACTCTCCCCAATGCCGCCGAGGGACTGAAGTTCTACCTGCTGCCCAACTGGGGCAATTTCATCCAAAAGCCCCTGGAGACCATCTTCGCCGCACTGGGACAGGCCTTCTTCACACTCTCCATCGGCATCGGGTCCATGGAGATCTTCGGCAGCTACCTGAGCTGGAAGACCTCCATGGCGAAGGAATGCCTCTTCATCATCGTCCTGGATACCTTCGTCGCCCTCAGCGCCGGACTCATCATCTTCCCCGTCTGCGCCAGCAACGGCATCGATGTCTCCGCCGGCCCCAGCCTCATCTTCATCTCCCTGCCCGGAATCTTCCAGACTCTCCCCGGCGGACAGTTCTGGGGAGCACTCTTCTTCGCATTCCTCTTCCTGGCTGCCATCACCACCGTCATCGCCGTCTTCGAAAACCTGGTGGCATTCCCCATTGACGCCAAGTGGATGGGCCGAAAGCCCTCCGCACTGCTGGTCACCGTGGTCGTCATCGCCCTCTCCATGCCCTGCGTGCTGGGCTTCGGACCCTGGAGCGGCTTCCAGCCCCTGGGAAAGGGCACCAACGTCCTGGATCTGGAGGACTTCATCGTCAGCCAGAACCTCCTGCCACTGGGCGCCGTCTGCTTCCTGATCTTCTGCGGCTGCGCCGCCGGATGGGGATTCGGCAACTTCAAGCAGGAACTGGAGGCCGGGCAAACCTGGCGCTTCCCCAAGTGGATCCTCTTCTACTGGAGATTCCTCCTGCCTGTCATCATCCTGGCTATCTGCATCCTGGGATACTGGGCACTCTTCTTTAAGTAACCCCACACAAAACAACAAAGAATGGGCCCTCGGCACACATAACGCCAAGGGCCCATTTTTTTAGCACTTAGCCGATTCGTGGCTAGTGGCTAGCCTACAAAGGCGCCGCAGGGCGGCGCGTGCCTTCCAACGGTGCGTACTTGCCTAGCGCAAGTTTTGCAGGAAGATCTCCAAAGGACGGAGGGCTGCCGCCCCCGCACCCCCGCTACGGAGGGCTGCCGCCCCCGCACCCCCGCTTTAGCACTTAGCCGATTCGTGGCTAGCTGCTAGCCTACAAGGCGCCGCAGGCACCGCTTTCACCCACTACCCACTACCCACTACCCACTACCCACTACCCACTACCTG
>CAVDSU010000115.1:0-6531 GCA_963611685.1 bacterium | reverse complement strand
CCGCGGACCGTACCGCCGGTAGGCGGAAGGGATTAGGCAGGGGGTACGGGGGGCGGCAGCCCCTCCGTCCTTTGGAGATCTTCCCACAAAACTCGCGCTAGGCAAGCCCCCTCGTCCGGTGGAGAAAAAAATTTGCGCCTGGTAGTCCCGGCTGGATTCGGACCAGCGACCAAGAGATTATGAGTCACCTGCTCTAACCACTGAGCTACGGGACCAACCGAACGGCGTGCTGGTTAATGTATACGAGCGCCCCGAAAACGCCCACCCCCAGCGCAAGGCAGTCACCCGATGGCCTCGCCGCTTGCCGCAACCGTCGAAGGGCTACCTTTCCGCCAGTTCCAGCGTGCGCAGTCTCTTGAGCTCGTGCAGGAGCAGTCCCAGGCAGAGGATTCCCGCCATTGCATCGGAGACGGGCCCCGCCCACCAGATGGCGTCCATCCCCCAGAAAATGGGCAGAAGAATCAGGACCGGCAAAAGCACCAACCCCTGTCGCAGAAAGCCGATAATGATGGAGATGGTGGGTCGTCCAACGGACTGGTAGTAGGTCCCCGTGACGATTCCGATGCCGATGAAGCCCAGTCCCCACATCTGGATTCGGAGCGCGAGGGCGCTGACCGCCCGCAGTCCGGTGTCGTTCGAGAAGAGTGCGCAGACGGGTCCCGCGAAGATGGCGCAGAGGATCGCCAATGCCACGCAGATTCCGGTGGCCCAGGCGGCCGCCAGGATGAGTGCCTGTGCGACGCGTCGGTAGAGTCGTGCGCCGGTGTTGTATCCCAGGATGGGCTGGACGCCCATGTTGATGCCGAACGACGGCATCAGGAGGAGCATGAGGACGGATCCCACGATGCCGTATGCGGCGATGGCCAGGGTGGCCTCGCCCTCGTTGGCTGCGTATTTCAGGAAGCTTCGGTTATAGAAGAGGAAGATGATGCTGTTCATGCACATCATGATGCAGGGCGCCGTGCCGATGCCCACCACCCGCAGGAAGATTGGTCCATGAAGGCGGATGTTCTTCCACTTCAGGCGCACGCCGCCCTTTCCGCGGTGGAAGTGCACCATGACCCAGGTGGAGGAGATGGCCATCGCCAGGATGGTGGCCCACGCCGCGCCCTTGATGCCCATGCCCATCCCAAAAATGAAAATGGGATCCAGGATGATGTTCATGACCGCCCCCAAGACAATGACCCCCATGGCGGTCAGGGAATCGCCCTCCGCACGAATCAGGTTGCTACCGCCAAAGCTGACGTGCTGGAAGATGTTTCCCCACAAAATGATCTGCAGGTAGTCGCGCGCGTGCGGCAGCGCCTGCGGCGTGGCGCCCATCCAATTGAGGGTCTGGTCCAGCAGCAGCAACGCCGGCGTCTGAATGGCGATGATGAAGAGGACATACATGGCGTAGGCCTGTCCTAGGACCTGGTTTGCCGCCTCCGGCTTCTTCTCCCCCAGGAAGATCGAAATCAGCGCACCGGAGCCCTGTCCAATCAGCACGCCGAAGGCCGCCAGCACAATCATGTACGGCATGGTCAACGCCAAGCCCGCCAGGGCGTCCGGTCCCACCGCATGGCCGAGATACAGCCGGTCCACCACGTTGTACAGACAATTCACAAAGCTGGACGCCATGGCCGGCAAGGTGAACCGCATCAAGAGGCGCGGAATGGGCTCCGTGCCCATGAAATCGGAAGAATGACTGGCTGCTGCACTGCTCATAAACTCACTCGCAATTCCATAAATTTGGCGGGAAAGGCCCGTACCATAATGCCGCCCGCAAGGTCTACGACCACGCGGACGGCATTAGGGAAGAAAGGAGGAAGGAGGAAGTGTGGACCGCCTGCGGCGCGCTGCATAGAGCGCGCCCAAATTGGCGCGCCTATTTACTGCCTAGCCATTAGTGACTAGTGGCTATAGTCTATACGGTGCCGCGGCAATAGGCCGCGGAAGAGCCGCGCAGCGACCTTGCAAACCTACTACCTACCACCTATCACCTACTGCCTAGATGCCGCCAGCAGGCTATGCTTGCCCATGCAAAGCCAGCAGGGGTACGGGGGCGGCAACCACCCCCGATTGGTATGCGCCCTCTTCGGGCAAAGCCAGCAGGGGTACGGGGGCGGCAACCACCCCCGATTGGTATGCGCCCTCTTCGGGCAAAGCCAGCAGGGGTACGGGGGCGGCAACCACCCCCGATTGGTATGCGCCCTCTTCGGGCAAAGCCAGCAGGGGTACGGGGGCGGCAGCCCCCGTCCTTTGGGTACCTGCCCTATCATACACCCCCCTACTCCCTAATAAGCGGCGCACTTTGGCGCTGCGTGGCGCACGCGCCGGTAGATTCCGGCGCGGGGTTTCGCCGAGGCGAAACCCTGGCCTAACTTCCTCCTTCCTCCTTCCTCCTTCCTCCTTTTTGGAAAAAGTGCGCGCTACTCCCTTTTCCCGATATTCACCTTCCCCCCTTCCACATACCCCTTCTCCGCATCGTTGTAATACAGATACGCGGAAGAGGCGGCGGCGGTGTATTCGCCGGGGATGGTTGCGGTGAGAGAGAGCGTCACCGTGCGGGTCTCTTTCGGGGAGAGTCCGCGCCAATAGAGCACCACCGCATTTTCGCGGAGCTCGTAGGCGGCGACTTGGCCGGATTTGCGCAATTCCGTCAGCTGTTCCTGACGGGGCTCGGTGCCGGCAGGCAGCGACACCACCGCCAGCGGCATCTGCGCGTCCTTCTCCTGCAGATTCGCGATTTCCACGAAGAGCTGCAGGGGCTCGCCCTCCCTGACACTCTCCCGATCCAGGCGGGTCTTCAGGGAGAGCTCGCGGGAGGCGCGTCCCAGGGAGGTCATTCCCTCCACCTGCAAGGAGGCATTGAGCTCCGCACCGCCGGAAAGACGGATCTCCAGGGCGTGTCGCCCGGGGGACAGCGCAAGTCCGCAGTCGGGGAGCGCCAGGATGCCCTTGGAGTCCTTGGTGAATGCCACGGGGTCGCCGAAGGGCTTTCCGTCCAGCCAGAGCTGCACCGTTCCCTCCGCGGCGGGCTTTGCGAAGGCGCTGTCGTAGGCATTGATCGCCTTCAGGACCAGCACCGTGGACTGCGTGGAGCCGAATTTGCCATCCTGGCAGGACTCCGCCAGGAGCTTCATGGTGCGCTCCAGAGGCAGCACGAATTCCGCGCCGCAGCGGGTCCACGCCAATGCCGCCAGCGCTGCGCATTCCAGCCGTTGGGAGAGTTCTCCGGAGCAAGTGATGGTGGTGCCGGGATTCGCCAGGGAGCCATCCGGCTTCTGGTCGGCCTCCAGCGCCTTCGCCAGCTCCCGCGCCTCCTGGGGACGCTGCGACAGCCACAGGATATTCGCCGCCAGCGCCTTCAGGTAGTCGTCCTTCT
The DNA here is from genome assembly GCA_963611685.1 of bacterium. Taxonomy (GTDB): domain Bacteria; phylum Verrucomicrobiota; class Lentisphaeria; order Oligosphaerales; family Oligosphaeraceae; genus UBA1724. The sequence continues at coordinate 3,164 of CAVDSU010000115.1, read as the reverse complement.
GCTCGCGGGCATTCTTCACCACGGCGTCGATCTCCTTGCGGAGGCCCTCGGCGGACTCGCCGCCCTCCAGCAGCGCCCAGACCACGTAGGCATCCGTGGTCTTTGCGGGGGCGCGTCCGAAGGAGTCCAGCGCGCGCTCATTGCGCTGGAAGCCGCCCTTGCCGTCGCGACGGCCCATGATCCACCGGCGGGTCTCCTGCATCATGGACTCGTCCACGGGCATCACCTTCGCCATGTCCGCAAATTCCATGAGGCCGTAGGCGGAGAGCGCCTCGTGTCCCGGGTCGTCGCCAAACCACTCGTAGCCCTTGTTGGGGCACTGGAAGGAGACCAGCTTCTTGTATCCCTCGTCCAGGAGCGCCTTCGCGCGGGCGACGGTCTCCGGATTGCAGCCGTCGTGCGTCAGGAAATACTGCTGCGCCATCACCAGCGGGTAGTTGGTGGAGCTGGTCTGCTCGAAGCATCCGTAGGGCTGTTTCAGGAGGGCATTGAGGGCCGCCTCCATGGTGGCGGCGGGGGAGGTATAGACCTGCGCCGACACCCGCTGGGAGCCATTCTCCACCTGGGACGGGATCTCCACCTCCAAAACCAGCGGATTCTTCTCCGAAAGGCGCGTGCCGCCGGAGACCGCGAAGGGGAAGAGCGGCGAGAGCACGCGGACCTCCCGGCACACCTCGTCCTGATAGCCGCCCGCCAGACTCCGGAGCGTCAATGACGCCTTGCCCGCCTTCCGGGCACGCACCCGTGCAAAGACCAGCCGCCGTTCGCCGGGAGCGAGGGCATTCTCGCCGGCGGCGAAGGCGGGCGCCTCCAGGACCTCCAGGCTGTCGTCGGAGGAAACCAGGGAGAGATTCGCGTTCTCCAGGGGCGTCTCGGAGGCATTCACCAGCGTGATGGGCAGCCAGGCGGCATCGCCCACCGTCAGGAAGAGCGGCAGCTTGATCTCGCCATAGAAGGGCCGCACACACGGCAACTCCGCCGTCGCCTCGCCCAGCGCGCCGTTGTTGCCGAAGGCGTCCGCGCGGACCTGGAAGCCGCCCAGGGTATCCGGGAGCTCGAAGGAGAACTCCGCACGGCCCGTCCGGGGATCCGTCTTCACGCTGGCATTCCAATAGACCGTCTCCGTGAAGTCCACCCGCTCGCCCGGCTTGCGGTCCTTCCGCGCCTGATGAGCGTATTCCCTCCGCCACTTGGGACCACGATTCCAGGGACCCGGACGGAATGCCTTCGCCTGCGCGGGGGCCTCCATGACCGCCGGCTCCACCACATCCGCCACGGGGAGCGCGCCACCGAAGGCCGCTTCCTCGACCATCGCGCCGTCCTCCAGGACCTCCAGGTCATTCGCGGGAGCCGCCGCCGCCAGGAGCATCATCGGCATGGCGCCATCCACATTCGCCGCGCGCATCCGCTTGTTTCGGAACAAAATGGGATGGAAGGCGCGGACCTCCGGCGCCAGAATCCGCGCCAGCGCATCCGCATGGAGCTTCCCGATCTCCTCCCGGCGCTCCAGGACGAAGCGCCGCCAGCCCTGTGTGCCCAGCAGCAGGTCGATCTTGTCCTCGGCGAGGGGGTCCTGCGGGTCGAAGTAGTCCTCGGCGTCCGTAAGCTCCAGGACCTCGTTCTCCAAATAGACCATGGCGGGCAGCCGCGGCGCACGCTCCCGCTTGTCCACCAGCGACGCCACGGTGGCGTCGGTCACGCAGAGCCCCACGGTCGCCTCCACGGGAGTGCCCTTCTCGTCTTTCGCAATCACCACCAGCATCGCCTTGTCGCCGGGATTCCGGGGTGCCTCCGCGCCCTGGATCTCCAGATGCACGCGGTAGCGCGGGCGGCGGAAGACCAGTCGTTCCGCCAGCGGGGTGTTGTCGGCGGCATAGAGGGTGGCCGTCAGGACGCCCTCCTCCTCGCCGGGCTGCAACGTGACCACGCCGCCCCCGACGGGCACCCCGCAACGCACCAGCTCCTTGTCGCGCTTCCGAAGCACCACCACGGCGGGCGTCCGCGCGCCCTCGGGAGAGCTGTCGACCGACAGCTGGATGGGCTCCTGGAAATCGAACGCCTTCTTCATGACACGCAGGACACTGCCGCTCTTCGCCACAGGCAGCGCAAAGGCGCGCACGCCGCCATCTTCCCGGGGACTGGCGACCTCCAGACGATAACTATGCCCCGCCATCGGCACGAATTCCAAAATGCCGCGACCATCGAAAACGCTCCGGTATTCGCAGACCTGCGCGCCGGTGTCATCCCGTACCACGCCCGAGAGATCCGCGCCGACGCCACTGTTCTTCACCGCCTCCACATAGACGCGGTTGGAGACGCCCAGCACCAGGTCGCCGCCCTCGGGATAGAAGCTCACGGAATAATTGTCCAATAGGATCGGGAGGCTCTTGGCGGCCGTCTCCAAATCGCCGCCGTCCTCAATGACCACATTCAACACGCCCTCGCCCACCGCGATCTCCTTCGGAAGCACGAAGCTCACCCGCCCCGTGCCGTCCACCCAGGGGATCTCCTCCTGCTGGAAAATCCGCTCGCCATCCAGCAGCACGCTGGCGGAGGCCTTCGCACTGGACAACACCGTGCCGTCAGCACGAGTCGCCTGCACCAACGCCAACACCTCCTCGCCCGGCAAATACCCGCGCTTCAAAAAATCCATCTGCGTGCGAAGCCTGGGCGCGCGATACTGCCGAATCCGGAATTTCCGCTGCGCGGACGCGCCGTTGTCTCCCTCCACCCGCAACACGTAGTCGCCACCCACCGCATCCGCGGGGATCTCCCAGCTCATGGCGCCCACGGAGTCCCGGTAGGAGACCTCGCCAGAAGCCACCTCGTCCTCACGGGGACCCAGCACCTTCCAACGGAACAACCCCTCGCCGTCCACCAGCGACGACAACGGGTAGTTCGTGATGCCGTCCAACACCACGTCCCGCATGTACACGCACTCCCCCGGACGATACACACCCTTGTCCGTGGATAAGTAGTGCAGCGGACGACCCACCGGCGCCTTCTCTTCCTCACTCTCCGCCCACAACGGCACAAAACCCACTACCGCCGCCAAACACAACAAGCCACAAAGCGAGAATGCGGAAAAAAGAGTCTTCATAATAAAAAAAGAGGAAGGAGGAAGGAGGAAGTTAGGCCAGGGTTTCGCAGGCGAAACCCCGCGC
>CAVDSU010000114.1:0-6599 GCA_963611685.1 bacterium | reverse complement strand
CCTAACTTCTCGCAGACCCGCCGTAGCCTTGGCGAAGGCGGGCTCCTTTCTCCTTTTTCCTTCCTCCTTTTTCAAAAAGCAGCTATGTTGATTTTCCTCTTTTCGATCGTGGCGGCCTTTGTTGCCGGGTATTTCACCTACGTCGCCGGCGAGGGCGGCCATTGGGGCTGGGCGATTTTGGCGGGCGTGGGTGCCGCGCTGGTGGTGATTGTCCCGGTGAATCTGTGGATTGGTCGGCAGTTGCGGGCGATTTTCGGCAATGTGCAGAATGAGCTGCTGGCGGCGCAGAATCGGATTCGTACCAAAGCGAACATGATGGCGCAGCGTGGCCAGGGTGGTGCGAAGGCGGCGGCGCAGCTGGAGGAGGAGATGTCCTCCGAGGTCCGCCGGATCCTCCCCTCCATTGACGCAGCGCGGAAGTACCGCTTCTGGAATCCGCTGGCCATGACCCAGGTGAATCTCATGAAGGGACAGCTCCTCTACCAGATCCGGGACTACGAGGCCGCGCGGCCGCTCCTGGAGAAGGCCATGGTCCTGGATCCCTCGATCCTCTGCATGCGGTTGATCCTCCAGTGGAAGAAGGACCCCGAGGACACCGCCGCGCTGGACAAGCTCTTCCGAAAGAACATCGCCCGCTTCAAGTATGAAAAGAGCACCCTCTGCTACGCCACCTACTCCTGGCTGCTGGTGAAGCAGAACAAGCTCACCGAGGCGGTGACCCTCCTGGACGAGGCGAAGAAGAAGACCGACGACCCCGTCATCGCCCAGAACTGGGAGCATCTTGCCAATCGCCGCATGGCACGCTTCAGCAATGCGGGACTGGGCGAGAACTGGTATGCCCTCGGACTGGAACAGCCCGCACCCGTCCGCGTCTCTCCCCAGGATCGCTTTGGTGGACGCCCACGGGGGGGCTTCCGTCGATGACGGCGGCCTCTTCCGCGCCCGCCGGCGCCTTTCGAAAATATCACGGCCTGGGCAATGACTATCTGATTCCCCTGTGCCCCGCAGAGGCGTCTCCGGAGGCCATTGATCCCGCGGAGGTCCGTCGCATCTGCCATCGGAACTATGGTCTGGGCAGCGACGGCATCCTCTATGGGCCATATCTCCCCGGGTCGCCCTTCTTCGAGTCCCTGAGGCATCCCGAGGCACTCTGCGCCTTCCGGGTCCTCAATCCCGATGGCAGCGAGGCCGAGAAGAGCGGGAACGGCGTGCGGATCTTCGCACGGTACCTCTGGGACTGCGGGATGGTGCGCTCCGACGAGCCCTTCGTGCTGGCGACTCTGGGCGGTCCCGTGGAATGCCGCGTCCTGGATCCCGAGAATGCCATCCAGGCGAGGATGGGACGCGTCTCCTTCGATAGCCGCGAAATCCCCGTGGAGGGCGCCCCCCGCGAGGTCCTCTCGGAACGCCTGGCCCTTCCCTCCGGAGAGGAGGTCGTCTTCTGCGCCGCCACCGTGGGAAATCCCCACTGCGTGGTGCTATGCGATCAGCCCCCTACACCGGAGCTGGCGCTCCGGCTGGGACCCATTCTGGAATCCCACCCGCTCTTCCCCCATCGCACGAACGTCCAGTTTATCCATATCCTGGACGAACACACTCTCCAGGCGGAGATCTACGAACGCGGCGCGGGATACACTCTCGCTAGCGGCACGAGCTCTACCGCCTGCGCCGCCGTCGCGGTCAAGATCGGCCGCTGCAAATCCCCCGTGACCGTCAAGATGCCCGGCGGGGACCTCGTGATCTCCCTGACCCACGATTTCTACGCCACCCTCACCGGCCCCGTGGCACGCGTCTACGATGCCACTCTCGCCTAGCGGCGGTATTTGCCCGCCAATTTGGGCGCACTTGGCGGATGCGCCGCAAACTCCTAATTCCTCCTTTTTTATGAAATTCATCGGTCCTCATCTTTCGATTGCGGGGGGGCTTGCGTTGTCGGCGGACCGTGCGGTGGAGTGCGGCGCCACGGGCTTTGCGATCTTCACGAAGAATCAGCGCCAGTGGAGTGCGCCGCCCATCTCCGAGGCGGACGCCCAGGCGTTCCGGGAGGCGATTGCGCGGGCGGGCATTCCCGCCGAGGCGGTCCTCCCCCACGATTCCTACCTCATCAATCTGGGAAACCCCTCCGCTGAAAAGCGCGCTGCGGCCACGAAGGCCTTCGCCGCCGAACTGCGCCGCGTGGAGGCCCTGGGGCTGAAATTCCTGAATTTCCATCCGGGAAATGCATTGGATGGCGACCGCGGCGAGGCGCTGACGCATATTGCGGAGTGTGTGCGCCAGGCGTTGGACGAAACGGAGAGCGCAGTGGCGGTCATCGAGAATACGGCGGGGCAGGGCAGCACCCTCGGAAATACCCTGGAGGAACTCCAGATCCTGCTGGAGAAGATAGATTGCCCCCAACGCACGGGAATCTGCATCGATACCTGCCACGCCTATGCCGCCGGCATCGATTTGTCCACCGCCGAAGGGCTGGAGGGCTTCTGGGAGGAATTCCAGCAGCGCATCGGGCGGGAGATGCTCCGGGGGATGCATTGGAACGACACCAAGTCCGCCCTGGGCTCCCATCTTGACCGCCATGCGTCCATTGGCGATGGCAATCTCGGCTGGGAGACCTTCCTGCGCTTGGCGAAGGACCCCCGGCTGGATGGCCGCCCCATGATCCTGGAAACCCCGGACAGCGCTCTCTGGTCCCAGGAGACCGCACGGCTCCTGGCGGCCTCGCGCGGAAAGGACGACTGAGGTCGCCTGTGTACGCAAGACTTCCTGCTCTCTCTCGGGTTTTTGTTCGGGAGGGCCTCCTCTCTCCGTTACTCGAATTGTCAACAAAGGAATTGCAAGAATGGAACTGCCTTTGAATGTGGATTTGAAGAACAAGGTTGCCGTGGTCACGGGTGCCGGCGGCGTGCTGTGCAGCATCATGGCGCAGGCCGTGGCAGGCTGCGGCGCCAAGGTGGCCGTGCTGGATCTGAAGGCGGAGGCCGCGCAGGCCTGTGCCGACGCCATCAAGGCGCAGGGCGGCGAGGCCATTGCCGTTGTGGCGAATGTGCTGGAGAAGGCCTCTCTGGAGGAGGCGCACAAGAAGGTCCTGGAGGCCTACGGCCCCGTGGATATCCTGATCAATGGTGCCGGCGGCAACAACCCCAAGGGCACCACCGCCCGCGAATTCGCCACCAAGGAGGACGTCACCAATCCCGAAGAAGGAAAGTTCAATTTCTTCAACCTGGATCCCGCCGGAATCTCCTTCGTCTTTAACCTGAATTTCATCGGCACGCTTCTGCCTACGCAGGTCTTCTGCGCCGACATGGTCCAGAAGGGACACGGCACCATCCTGAATATCTCCTCCATGAACGCCTTCCGCCCCCTGACAAAGATCCCCGCCTACTCCGGCGCGAAGGCCGCTGTCAGCAACTTCACCCAGTGGCTGGCTACCCATCTGTCCAGGGTCGGCGTCCGCGTCAACGCCATCGCTCCCGGATTCTTCGTCACCAACCAGAACCGCGCAATGCTCACGAACCCCGATGGATCCCTCACCCCCCGCGGCGAGACTATCCTCAAGCATACCCCCATGGGACGCTTCGGAACCCCCGAAGACCTCCTGGGCGCCGTCCTCTGGCTCCTCGATGACAAGGCCGCCGGCTTCGTCAACGGCACCGTGATCCCCATCGACGGCGGGTTCGCTGCTTTCTCCGGAGTGTAGCACCACCACGGATTTCTTTCGGAAATTTGACGGAGGTAACTTGAAAACCTAAAACGCGAGGCTACAGTATGCCTCGCGTCAAGACCTCAAACAGTCAAGACCATTCAGTGGACCTGTAGCTCAATTGGATAGAGCGTCTGGCTACGGACCAGAAGGTTGGGGATTCGAGCTCCTCCAGGTTCACCATTACCACTTTCCCCAATGGCGGGGTAGCTCAGTTGGTAGAGCGAAGGACTGAAAATCCTTGCGTCGCCGGTTCGACCCCGGCCCTTGCCACCATTTTATAAAACGCAAAAGGCGGAGTGCTTCAGCACCCCGCCTTTTGCGTTTGTAAAATGCCCCGGCGTAGCCGAAGCATGTCACTAGATTATCGAAACAAATATTCGGCTATAATTTGGACTTGGCTGTTTCATCGTCAATTATGCTTTCTGCATCGTCAATGCACTCAATGACATTGTAGCCTTCAATTTTATCAGAAAATTTTGACGCTGCTTTTCGCATTGCGTCAGTGAATCTCTTGTCTTTGAGATTTTTGGCTACTTTTGATGCAATGACTGACATCCAGACTAATTGTTCTGGATTGCAATGATTTTCAATGAATTCCACAGTATTTGATAGACTCCGTGAAAGGAGTTGAATGGCCTCAACAAAAGGAGGTGTCTCATCCCATTCTGGGAGTTCTGGGGGGATTTTTTTTGTTCCTCAACAAGTTGAGGATATTCCGTTCATAGATGGTTCATCTTCTGCCTCGCGTATTCTGGTTTGAGTCGGGGAAAACGGTTGCTATTTTCCCGTTTGTTTTAATTACACCTACACATACTCCCTTATAGGTTCCGAATACGGGAATTCAATTGGGACTGTTTCTGTTACATTTTAAACCAACAACTTGCTCTCCTGCTTTTCGGATGTCTTTTTCTGTCCAGTCTTTTGGAAACCAGGATTGACCTGGCGACGGCAGGATTATCATGTATGCCGATATGCAGTTCCTGCTGCTTCAGGAGAATGAGTCGACGGGGTTATGGACGGCGGAGGCGTTGGAGAAGGAGTTCCCGGAGATTGGCTGGCATGGCGGACATGCGGGCGTGCCGCTGTCCCCGGAGGTGGCGGAGCGCATGGCGATCAAGCTGGCGCGGGATATTGCGGGGATGCCCGCGGAGAATACGGCGTCGCTGGCGTTGTGCCGTGAGGACGGCGGGCGGTTCGGGGTGGTCTGCGCGCTGTTGTCCCGGCTGTGTCCGGAGTTGCTGGCGCATGCGGAGGCGACGCAGGAGCCACGGGATGCCAGGGAAGAGGACTTCCTGCCGCAATTCGGAGACGAGCTGTCCGTGGATTGGACGCGCTGGACGTCCGGTGCGGAGCCGAAGGAGTGCGTGCGGCTCTTGGAGTGGGAGGGCATTCTTCTCTGTGAGCCCAGCGGCGTCGACAATCTCCTCTTTGCCAAGAAAAGCCTCCCCTTGAGGGAGAAATTCCTGCAGCTGCGGCAGTTCGAGGAGAAGTACGACGACGAGCTCTCGGACTACTACGAGAAAATCCGAAATGCGAGCCGTTTCGCCCTCCTCGTCAAGGACATGAAGGAAACTCTCGCTTTCTTCCAGGAGGAGTGCGACAGCGAGACTCTGGTGGATACTCGCGGGATTTGGGACCGCCTGGCGAAGGCATACCCACATTGGGAGCTCATCAAGGCCATTGCCGTATGCATGGAACGCTACCCCGACGAGGCCGATATGTCCAATCTCCAGGATTATCTGGAGGGCGCAATCGTCATGCTCCCCCAAGAGGAGTGGGGATGGCTGGACGAGGAGGAGGACGAGGAGGACGAGGAGGAGGACGACGAGGATTTCGAGGAGGACGAGGAGTAGTCCAAGGACTGACCGACCCCCTTCCCCCCGAAATCTTCGCGTGCATCCGCCAAAGCTCGCCTTTAAAAAGATAGGTTTTGGGCAAAAGCTCTCTTTAAAAAAGATAGGTTTTGGGCAAAAGTTATCTTTTTTAAAGATAGGTTTCTTGTTGAATTTGCCTTTTGGGGGAGAATTCCCGCTTGGCGGTTCCTTTTGGGAATGGCATAGCGGGTGAAGGGGGGACAGCCACTGAAAAATCACTCGTATTTCCGCGGAAATTTCCCGTGGAAGCCAGTGCGGTTGGGAAAAGCAAGGAGGAGCCGTGGTCACTGAAAATTTATGCAGGGGTATCCACATGAATTTTCAGTGATTGGGGAGCATTATGCAGGGCGTCTTTTGCTATCCGGCGGAGATCTCCTGGGCGGTGTTTTGGTCAATGGCATTGCGCAGGCATTCCGCTTCTTTGCGGAGGGCGTCCTGGAGGCGATCCAGGAGTTTCTGGCGCAGCGCGGGCTTGTTTTTGCAGAGCTGGTAGAGTTCCGCGGCCCTTTCCATGCATTGGAGCAGCGGGAGTTCCTCTTGCCGGAGAGTCTCCTGTCGGGTGAGTGTCGTAGGAGCGAGGGGGTCTGTTTTTCGGGCGAGTGCCACGCGGTCGTATTCGCCATTCAGGAAGTGCTGAATGCGCCGGATGAATTTTGCGCGGCAGCGCAGGGTGTGTCCCGCCTCCCATTTTCGGAGAGTGGAGCCCTCTACGTGGATGAGCTCGCCGAGTTCGTCTAGGGTCAAGCCAAGGTCCTCTCTTCTTGCGCGCAATTGCTGGCGAAAGGACTCCGTGAATTCTCCGTCGAATGCCGAGGGATTGGCTTGGGGGGTGGGGTCTTCTTGGGACATGGTGGCTCCGGGGTCAGGGGTGTGGGATTGCCTGGTAAAGGCCCGGCGAATCCTCGTCCGCCGGGAAAAGCGAATATACCAAGCGCCTCCATGGGAAAGGACGCCCCACGGGGGATTTCCTGCTTCTTGTGGAAATTCCGCTAAATTCCCGGGAGGGGGATGGGCAATGCGCAATG
>CAVDSU010000113.1:0-6604 GCA_963611685.1 bacterium | reverse complement strand
AATATCCAAAGGACGGAGGGGCTGCCGCCCCCCGCACCCCCTGCTGGTTTCTTCCGCCTACCGGCGGTACTATTGCCCTATACAAATTGCCCATTGCCCATTGCCCCGCAGCCTCCCTATAGGCAAGTCACTAGCCCCTAGTGGCTATCCACGAATAAGGCGGGGGTACGGGGGGCAGAGCCCCTCCGTCCTTTGGGTATGCTGCCGGGGAAGAGCCGCGACGGGTTTTCCCTGCGCGGGGTTCCAAGGGACCCCTGGCCTATCTTCTCGCAGACCCGCCGTAGCCTTGGCGAAGGCGGGTTCCTTTCCTCCCTTTCAGAAAGAGAGCTCCGGTTGTTTAGCGGAGTCACTGGTGCGTCCGAAGCGTCGGAGGGCGCGTTCGGTGACGATTCGTCCGCTGGGGGTGCGCAGAAGGAATCCCTCCTGGATCAGGTAGGGTTCATAGACATCCTCGATGGTCTCCTCTTCCTCGCCCACGGCGACCGCCAGCGACTTGAGTCCCACGGGTCGCTCCTTGAACTTGACGATGATGGTCTCCAGGATCCGGTTGTCCATCTCGTCGAGTCCATCGTCATCGATATTGAGCATTCCGAGGGCGTCGGCGGCGATATCCCTAGTGATGGCGGAGGAGTGCCGCACCAATGCGTAGTCTCGGACCCACCGCAGGAGATTATTGGCGATTCGGGGGGTCCCGCGAGCCCGTCGGGCGATTTCCAGGAGTCCCTCGGGCTCGGCCTCCACATGGAGCACCTTCGCGCTTCTCACCAAGATGGTCTGAAGCTCGGAAGCGGAATAATACGCCATGCGGCACTTCATGGTGAAGCGGTCGCGGAGAGGCGCAGAGAGCTTTCCCTGACGGGTGGTGGCGCCAATGAGGCAGAAGCGCGGGAGATTGACACGCACCGAGCGCGCGGCCACCCCGGAGTCCACCATGATATCGATGTGGAAGTCCTCCATGGCGCTGTAGAGGTATTCCTCCACCTGTCGAGGAAGACGATGGATTTCGTCAATGAAAAGGACATCGCCCTCGTCCAGGCTGGAGAGCAGTCCCGCCAGATCGCCGGGCTTTTCAATCACGGGACCACTGGTGGCCTTCAGCTGCTTTCCGCAGGCATTGGCGATGATATTCGCCAGAGTGGTCTTTCCCAATCCGGGAGGGCCGGAGAGAAGCACGTGATTCAGTGCCTCGCCGCGACGATTGGCGGCGGCCACCATGATCTGCAACTGCTCCTTCACATTTCCCTGACCGGGAAATTCGGCGAAGGCCTGCGGTCGGAGGCTCTGGTCGAACTCCTCCTCCTTGGCATTCATCTCCGAGGTGATGAAGCGACTATCCTGATTGCTGGAATTTCCACTCATGGAATTCTATCGGCTTGCGTAGAGAGAAAGAATGGCGGCTTTTTTTTACGAGCGGAAGCGTGAGAGCGCGCGCCGGATGATGGTGGCGCTGGGGAGTTCCTCGCCTGCGGCCTCCTCCAGGACGCCCTCCACCGCCTTTCGCGCGTCGTCGTGGCGATAGCCCAGGGTCTCCAGGGCCTTGACGGCGTCCTGTGCGCAGACCGGTAGCTCGCCCTGCGGCGTGCCTACTGCGGCATTCGCAGCCGCACCGGTGACCTGTGCCGCCGCACCGAATTCGGCGAGGTGGCTCTTCAGATCCAGCACCAGCTGTGCGGCGCTCTTCTTTCCCACGCCGTTGATGCGGGAGAGGGTCTTGATGTCCTCTTGGGCGATGGCCTGGCAGAGCTGTGCGATGGGCATGGCGGAGAGAGTCGTGAGTGCCAGCCGGGGACCGAAGCCCTTCACGGAATTCACGATGGTCCGGAAGACCCGCTTTTCCTCGCGGGTGGCGAAGCCATAGAGGGTCATGTCGTCCTCGCGGACCACCAACGCGGCATAGAGGAGCGCCTCTTTCATGAGGGGCGGCAGCTTTTCCTGGGTGGAGAGCGGCGTAAGCAACTCATAGCCCACGCCATTCACGTCCAGCACCACACTGCCATCCGCGTTGTTCTCCAACAAAATCCCTCTCAATTGCGCAATCATGCTCCCTCCCAAAACGTCAATTTCTAAAAGCTGTCGAAAGACGCCCCCGGTTCACTTCTCCAGGATCTCCAGAATCGTTGCCTTTCCCTGGACGCTGTCCATGACGAGGCGATAGGAGCGGCCATGCATCTTCCAGGCGAGCTCCGGTCCCGTGGCCTCGCCATCTGGGAAGAAGCGGAAGAGGATCTTCCCGGAGTCCTCCTCGCCGTCAGGCAATTCGGTCCATTCCACGCCGTCGGGCACCGGGTAGGAGTCCACCAATTGGACAATTGCGCCGCGTCCGGACTCGCCCGTCAGGGGCGACAGTGGCGTGGGATGCCAGTCCTGGTCCAGGGGATTTTCCAGTGGCGCGACCTGGAAGACGCCCTCTTCCGGGAGCAGCGCCATCTGGTAGGGTTGCCCGGTGATGCGGGCGCGGGTGGCGGTCTGCTGGAAGGCGCCGCGGATCTCGGAGAGTGCGCTCTCCGCCGCCATGCGGAGACCGCCGCCGCCCAAGCGCGGAGTCACCAGCGCCACCACCAGCATGACGATGGCGCACACCACAATCATCTCCAGAAGGGTGTACGGGCGGCTTCGCCGTGCGGAATGGAGGACGGTGGGGCGCATGGGACTGCGGTGCGGCGGTTTCCGGGCGGTCTACTGCCAGCAGGAGAGGTCGGCGTTGTATCCCTCGCCGCCGGAACTCTTGTCGGCGCCGTAGCTAAGGATATCGAAGGGCATGTCGTCCTCGCCGGGAACGGCATAGACGAACTCGCTGCCCCATCCGTCCACGGGCAGGTTCTTGCTGTCCAGATAGGGTCCGTCCCAGCGGTCGTTGCTGGTCTTGTTCATGAGATCGTCCAGGGAAGAGGGATACTCCGCGCAGTCCATATAGAAATTCTGGACGGCGCTCTTGAGGTTCACCAGCTGCGCCTTGGTGGTATTCACGCGGGACTTGTCGAGGGACTTGGAGATACGGGGTCCCACCAGGGCGGCGAGGCTGCCGATGATGACCACGACGATCATGATCTCGATCAGGGTGAAGTGTCGGCGGCGCAGTCGATTGCAACGGGAAAGATTCTTCCGTTCCATGGTTTTGATTCTCCTTAGAGAGGGGTTTGGGATTCCAATGACAAGAAAGGGGGCGTTCTCTAGACGGCGTTCTGCATATCCATGATGGCGGCGAACATGAGGAAGACCACCAGTCCGATGCAGAGTCCCAGGATGACGATGATGAGGGGCTCGAAGAGGGAGAGGAGGCTCTTGATGGACTTCTTCAGGCCATTCTCGTAGCGGTCCGCCACGCGGTCCAGCATCTCCTCGACATTGCCGGTCTCCTCGCCAACGGCAACCATGCGGAGCACCAGCGAGGGGATGTATCGGCTCTTGGACAGGGCGCCAGAAATCTTCTGGCCCTGCCGCAATTCGCCGCCGACTTGGTCCAAGGAGCGCCGGATGGTGGTGTTCTGGATCACGCGGCTGGCAATCGCCACGGTATTGAGCAGCGGCACGCCGCTGCGCATCAGGATCGCCATGGTGCGCGCAAAGCGGGAGAGATTGCTGTAGAGGCAGAGCTTCCCGAAGACGGGCAGGCGCACCACCAGGGAGTCCCACCAGAGGCGCAACGCGCCATCGGGGCGCCGGATCTGCCGCACCAGGAACGCCAGGAGCAGCAGAATGGGGATCACGAGCCACCAGTAGTCCCGCACGCCCTGGGAGACCCCCATGAGCAGCTCCGTGGACTGGCTCTGGATGCCGGCGCCCGCCAGGGAGGCGGCGAATTTCGGGACAATGACGCCCAGGACGAAGCCCATCATGACCACGCCGGCCACGGCGATGAAAGCGGGGTAGATGGAGCTGGAGATGATGAAGCTCTTCAGTTCTGCGCTGGAGGTCAGGAAGCTGCGGAGCTGTCCCATGACCTGCGGCAGGGCCCCGGCCTCCTCGCCGGCCTCGACGACGCCGGAATAGACAGGCGGGAAGAGGCTCCCCTGGTCGCGGACCAAATCGGAGAATTTCCGTCCCTCATGGAGTCCCCGCCGCAAATCCCCCACCAGCTGCTGAAGCTGGGGATTTCCGGGCTCGTCACCAAGGATTGCCAGCGAGCGTTCCAGGGGGATGTTCGCCTCCAGGAGGGGCACCAGTCGGTCGGTGAAGTCCACTACGTCCACGCCCTTGTGGAAGACGCCGCGGCGTGCCTGGGCGGCGGCGCCCTCCCCCAGGAATGCCAGGGGCACCACGCCGCGCCGCTGGAGACGCCGCGCGGCATCGGCCTGGGTATCGCCCTCAATGAGGAGCTCGCTGACCTTTCCGGTGGCGTCGCTGACTTTGTAACGGAAGAGAGGCATGGGGGGTATTGTGGGGCGGACCGGGAAGGCGGCCGCGGGGCGTCGAGGGGGGGGGGCGCCGAGGCTATGGCTGTGCGGGCGGAGGCGGGGTCTGACCCTCCGGCGCCTGCGGGAGTTCCAGGAGACCCACGCTGATGGGGCGCGTCATGATGGGCATATCGTCCACCATGAACTTGAGCCAGTAGACATCGGGGTATTCGAAGCGGATCCTCCGCAGGAAGAAAACCAAATCCAGCACCTGGTTGGGATTGGAGAATTTCAGGTCGCCGCGTCCGGCGAAGACCGTCTCATTCCGGCTTTCGCTGACCAATTCCAGGGTGCAGGGGTAGTCGCCGTGTCCGCTGGTCAGGGAGACCAGGATGGTGAGGGTGGGATGGACGCAGGGGAACTTCGCGCACCGAATGGCGCCGATGATGCCAATGAGGCTCTTTTTCCCGGTGAGACGATCCTCGATGAGGCTGTCGCAGGGAATCAGAGCAATTCCGAGGGGGAGTTCCACATAAGAGCCCATTGTTTCTCCAAAACGCCAGAACGGACGGTTTATTTTCCCGGCGGGGAAAAGGCGCAAAAAAGCTGCGCCCAAAAGACGGTTTTCTTGGGAAGAAAAGACGACTTGTCAATATATCCCGCCCCCGCGAACCCCACGGAGGAAGCCATCCTCTTCCCCGGGAAATTCACCCAGGGCCGCAGGAGGACTCCACGGGGGAGTCGTCGCAGTCCAGGGGAATCCGGAGAAATCCGCCGGGCGCACGCTGGGGGAGAGTCAGAAGAGTACGTCCCGCGGCATTTTGCACCACGGTCTCGCCGGTCTCCCCATAATAGAAGCGAACGAAGGGCATTTGGGTTCCCGCGGGGGACCACTCGCCGCGCCAGGAGGCGCCCTTTCGCCAGATGCGCAGAAGGCCCCCGCCCCAGGAGTCCTCCCAAAGGACCTCGCCAGCCTCGGTCTTTGCGGGAGCCAGTCGTCCCAGGGCGGTGCCCTCCCCCCCAAGGGTCTTCGCCATCTCCTCGCCTGCGGTCTTTCCCCGGAGAGGCACTGCCAGGGAGAGCCGCCGCACCGTCATCTCGCGGAATAGCTGCTCCGCGCTCCGGGCACACGTCGCCCCAGGCGGCAGGAGGCACTCGCCGATATCCGCCACGCCGGACTGACGGAGGCCCTCCCGGAGATAGGCGCCGGCGCGCCCCTCGCCGGGAAAGAGCACCCGTGCCTCCAGGGGGGAGCCACTGCCGGAAGAGCCCGTCAGCGCCAATGCCGGTGCGCCGCCCTCCCCCGACCAGGCGCACCACAGGACTGTGCCGGAGGAGGCGACGGCGCCAGTGCCGCCCTTCCCCGCCCAGAAGGACCACGCCGGCAGCCCCAGGAGTCCCAGGACCACGAAGCCCCAGAAGAGCATGCCCGACAGGCGGCCGACGACGCCCGCGCGCACGGTTTCTTCTTCCTGGGAGGGCATTTGCTCTGTCCTCTGTGCGGGCATGCTAGAACTGTCGGACCAGTCCCACCACGGTCCCCTGGACCTGCAGCTGATCCAATTCCACAAAGCGGGAATGGAATTCGGGGTTGGCGGGGCGCAGCTCCCATTTGCCGTCGGTGAGGTAGATGTACTTCACGGTGACGGCGTCATCCAGGCAGGCGATGACCACATCGCCGATCTCCACCTTGTCGGACTTCTGGGCGATGAGGAGATCGCCGTCCAGGATTCCGGCGTCGCGCATGCTCTCGCCCTGGACCTTCACGGCGAAGAGCTCGCGTCCCGCCACGTATTTTGTGGAGATGAAGGAGGGATCGAGGGTGATGTATCGTTCCACGTGCTCCTCCACCTCGCCGGGAATTCCGGCGGAGATGCGTCCCAGCACGGGGATGGAGAGGCTCATGGAGAAGTGGTGGAACTTGTTTCCGCCGGGCAGCGCGATGCTGCGCGCCTTGGAGGTGCGGGTGATCATGCCCTTCTTCTGGAGCGCCTTCACGTGGGAGAAGGCGGTGGCGGCGGTCACCTGGAAGTGGTCGCTGATCTCGTTGATGGTGGGGGCCATGCCATTCTCCTGGCCATAGCTCTCGATGAAGTCCACAATCTGCTTCTGCTTGTCCGTCAGGGCTTTCATGTCTTTCGCTCCTTGCTTGCACACGGGATGGATCGCCCTCCCCCCAAAACGCCCCGACGGCAGCGTAACACGCCGACGGGCACACGGGGAGAGAATGCACGCCGGATAATCTATAGGCATAAAACAATTTGTCAAAT
>CAVDSU010000112.1:0-6620 GCA_963611685.1 bacterium | reverse complement strand
GTATCGGCACCGCCGGCAGGCGGAACAGCGCCTGCGGCGCCTTGCAACTAGCCACTAGCTACTAATTGCTAAGTACTTACACAGCGCCTGCGGCGCTACTTTTGGAAGGTCTCCAGGAGTTGGGCGAGGGAATCGCGGAGGTTTTTGCGTTCCACGATGGCGTCGATGAAACCGTGTTGGAGGAGGTATTCGGCCTTTTGGAAGTCCTCGGGGAGTTTTTGCCGGGTGGTTTGTTCCACGACTCGGGGTCCTGCGAAGCCGACCAGTGCCTGTGGTTCGGAGAGGATCACGTCTCCCAGGGAGGCGAAGGAGGCGGTGACGCCGCCGGTAGTGGGGTTTGTGAGGATGATGAAGAGTGGGAGTCCCTCTTCGTCGTGTCGTTCGATGGCGCCGGCGGTCTTGGCCATTTGCATGAGGGAGAGTGCGCCCTCCTGCATGCGTGCGCCGCCGGAGGCGGTGACGATGACCATGGGGAGTCCGCGTTTGGTGGCCCACTCGGTGATGCGGGTGATTTTTTCGCCGACGACGGAGCCCATGCTGGCGCCCATGAACCGGAAGTCCATGACCGCCAGTCCGAAGCGTCGTCCATTGAGTCGTGCCTTTCCGGTGATGACGGCCTCGGTGAGTCCGGTCTTCTGCTGGGTGGCAATGAGCTTCGCCACGTAGGAGGAGTCGCCCGCGAAATCCAGGGGATCCAGGGAGGAGAGCTTCGCGTCGGTCTCCACGAAGCCCTTCGCGTTGGCGTCGGTGAGCATGGCGATGCGTTCCCAGGCGGTGAGAGGCGCGTAGTGTCCGCAGGAGGGGCACACATTCAGGTTCGCCACCATGGCGCGGTTGTAGATCACCTCACCGCAGGCGGGGCACTTGCTCCAGAGGCCGGCGGGGATCTCCTTTCGCTCGCCCTGGTTGAAGGATGCGGTATTGTCTTTGAAGAGGGACATTCGGGGATCTTGGGGCGCGGGGTGGGTGGGGCTACTTCAGGAGGACGGGCAGGAGTGCGTCGCGGTAGTGGAACGAGCCGTATGTGGCGCTCAGGTTCCGCTGGGTATTCGCGGGGAAGTCGCTGGCACAGATATTGAGTTCCAGGGGCGCGTCCAGGGAGAAGTTCCGGAGGGGGAGGGCGGCCTCCAGGGTCCAGCCGGTGGCGGTCTCGCGGGTCTTCGCCTCCAGGCCGAGGGGCAGCTGCCAGGCGGAATTGCGCCCCTTGCCGTCCAGGTAGCTGCCCTTCCGGTTGACGATGACCTGGTAGTATTCGGGGAGGCCGGTGCCGGAGAAGAAGAGCTCCACCTCGTCGTCCTCCCAGACGGCGCCGTCCTGGGGGCGTTCCTGGGCGAAGGGCGTGTCGTCCTTGAGCTCCACGGCGAGATAGAGCGTCTCGTGCGCGGGGTCGGTGGCGAGCTTTGCGGCGACCAGGTGTGCGGGGTCCTCGTGTCCCACTGGGGTCTTGAGGAAGATCGGCTGCTGGCGGGCCCACACTTCGTCCTGGAGGTCGCCGTCAATGGTGGGCGCGGGGAAGTCCGAGGGTGCGATCAGGCATTCGGCGGTCTGGGGTTTCCAGGGGACGGGGGTGTATTCTGGTGGGATGGTGTCGTCGGCGGACTGTGCGGGGACCAGCAGGAGATAGGTATCGGTGTCGGGGGGCAGGGGGATGACGGTCCCCAGTTCTGCAGGGGTCCAGGCATTCTTTCCGGAGGGGGCGAGTCGCGCCTGGTGTTTTTTGGCTTCCAGGAGGAGGTATGCGGGGGAAGAGAGCGCCTCGCCGTGGAAGGATCCGGCGCAGAGCTTTTGGGCGGCATTGCGGAAGCGGAAGAGCATCTCGCCCTTTTTGTTGACGCCCTCGAAATCGGGTGCCAGGTATGTCCCGACGGTGGCGGCGAAGGAGAGGGTCTTTCCGCACTGGAGCATCTCCTGGTGGAGGACATCGGGCTGGCGGAATTCCACGCCGGTCTTTCCGGAGAAGTCGCGGAGGAGTTCTTCGGAGTGCATGGCGTCCTGGAGGATTTCGGAGGGCTGGTAGTCCTCGCCCAGCATGATCCGCTGGTAGGCAAGGATATCGGTGCTGGGGACTCCGCAGCGCAGGAGGAACTTCTCCGCCTGGGTCTGGAGGCTCTCGTTTTCGGAGTGCGTGGCCTTCGCCAGGAGATCCAGGAAGTTGTCCATGACGAAGAAGTACCGCGGCGTGAAGAAGGAGGTGAAGACGTAGTCGCGTCGGATGTCGTCGCGGGAGCATCCCAGCAGTGCCTGGAGGATGGCGGCGAGGGTGCCGGTGCGGTCAGCGCCCACGGCGCAGTGGAAGAGAATGGGGTAGTTCTCCGGTTTCGCGAAGACGGGGAAGAGCTCGCGATAGTTCTCCATGCCGGTGGCGTTCAGGACGCCCGCATACATCTGCGTGGGAATCAGCAGGTACTGTGTTGTTTCGGGATCCACGTCGGTGGCGCGGACGGGCTTCTCGGTTTCCCAGCGCAGATCCAGCTCGGTGCGGAAAAAGGGCGCTTCGCCCAACACCGGGTAGTCGGAATAGGAGTGAGGCTCGGAGGTGTTGGCGCCGTATGCCGCGCAGCGGTAGATCTTCCCGAAGGGCACCCTGCGCCCGCCGATCGCCGTCATGCCGCCGACGTCGCGGAGGTTGCACCAGCCCTTCCGGTAGAGCACGTAGGGGAGACGGTTTTCTACAGCGAAGGAGAACTGCGCACTCTCGGCAACCGACTGTCCCGCGTCAGAGAGCGCGGACACCCTCCAGGCGTAGGTCTCGCCGGGAACCAGGTTCTGAATCCAGGCACACTGCGTGTGCCCCGCGATGCCCCGGAACTCGTATGACTGCCAGGCGTCGTCGACGGCGCCGGCGGGACGCAACTGCACCCGGAAAAGGGGTTTCTCTAGGTTGCCGGTGTATTTCCATTTCAGCAGGACGCCCTTGGGCAACGAACTGCCTGGCTCGCGGCTCAACTCCTCCAGGAAGAGCTTGTCTTTCCAGAGCGACTCCTGCTGCTCCAGGGGAAGCATCGACACGAGTCGCTGCAGGACGGAAAGCCCCGAGACTACGGCAAAGTTTTCCGGCGCAGTCAGGCGGAGCTTCTCTTCTGCGGCGAGTCCGAATGTGACGAGGAATACGAGTCCAAGGAGAAGTTGGTTGCGGAGGAAAGACATTGTCAGTTAGGAGGGGGAAAGTAGAAGTTGGGAGTTTTGGGCGCACTGCGGTGGACCGCGCCGATGAACGGCATGTGTTGCCTAGTTGGCTAGTAGTTTTGTTGGCGAGTTAGCAAGGTGACGCCTGCGGTGCTGCTTTGATGGGCGAGGGGTGCTGACAGGTTGGTTGGCTGGCAAAATTCTTCGCATGTGCTGGGCGGGGTGGTTGCCCGGTACGGGGGCGGGAGGGTCTCAGTCCCTTGAATAGGCTGCAAGCATGGAAGCATTGTGGTGCTGCTCTTCAGAGTGCGGTCTCGGCATTAGAGTGCGTCTCATGCGCCGCACTTGTAGCGGAAGCGTGGAGTGCTGCAGGGATTGCATAAACAACTCAATAGGTAGCCAATCAATCGCACTGTGGTGGCTGTCATGAAGATGCCTCGCTAGGCGGCTCCGAATGACCTGTCACCCGCATCGCGGGGCATGCAGTACTATAATTCTGCCGCATCCTCTCCCGTCGTCAAAACGCGCGGTCGCGGAGCCCCCCCCCCGGTGTCGACGCGAATATTTCCTGGAGGATTTGCCGCTTCTTGCCATTTCTGTCGCGATTATTTTTCCGGCAGATCCCAGGCGAAGATAGAGCGTCGGAATGCGGCGGTCGCGCGGGTGAGTCCGCACTGTTCGAGGAAGTCGTCGAGGTTTGTGCGTTGGGAGCCCTGGAGGGGCTGTACGTCGTCGTTTGGCTCCTGGGGGACTTGTTCCCGGAGGGAGAAGGAGGTCGTTCTTTCCACGGGGAGGTATTCGATCCAGGGGACGGCGATGTCGTGGAGTTTTCCGTCGCCTCCGTAGCGGGTGACGTGTTCCACGCGTTCGACGCCGCGGAAGCCGTGTGCATCCACCTGGATTTCGCTGGCGGCGCCGTGTTTGCGGACGCGGTGTGTCTTGAGGATATCGTGGGTGATGGATTGCGGGTGTGCGAAGCGTTCGGCGCCGGCGTAGTTTGCGAGGCTCTCGTGTTCCCAGTCGCAGGAGTCCTCTCCTGGGTAGAAGCCGTAGATGGTCTTTGCGGAGCGCGTCTGCTGGTAGAGGGGGATGCAGAGCAGCGGCGCCAGGGCGAAGTATACGTGTCGGAAGAAGTCCTGTGTGCGCGCCAGGAACCTCGCTTCGGCCTCCGCCATGTCGTTGGTGGCGAAGCATGCGGGGTTGGTGTCCAGCTCGGCCTCGACCAGGTGCCGTGGCGCCACCAGATTGCAGCGGCCGCATTTATGGAACGAGAAGTCGTCTCCGAAGCCCACCTTGTTGTCCTTGAGGAGGGAGACCGTCTGGGACATGGCGAGGGGGGTATAGAGGAGTCGGAATTGGATTTCGTCGGAGCGGTCGGTGGCGTGGAAGAGGAGTTCGAACTCCTCGTTGCTCATCATGGTGTATTGGGATTCGTCGTCCAGGTTTTCGGCGAAGGCCTTGAGCTTCTTGAGCTCCCGTTTCTTGCGGAGATTGGCGAAGAATCCGTCCTCTTCCTGGGAGAGTGCATTGGGCTGTCGGGAGAAGGTGAGGTTAGGGGCGGCGTCGTTTCCGTAGATGAGGAGCGTCCGGTAGTTATAGACAGGGAGGGGCGCTGTGTAGGAGGCGGTGAGGACCTCGGTGCGGGTCTCCCAGTGGGAGCCCTTTCCGTCGGCATTGCGGACGCGCACGCGCCAGGAGATGGTCTTGTGGCCGTAATAGGTCTTTGTGCCCCATTCCTGTTCCAGGAAGCGTGCGAAGACGAAGGGGTTTCCCAGGATGTCGCCGCTTTGGGCGACGAGGACCGAGCGGGTGGGCTCTTCGGCGAAGGAGTTGTCCCATTCGAAGTGGCTTTCGAGCTCCTCGAGGCGTCCGCTGGTGAAATAGGGATCGAAATTGAGCATTGGGCACACCTTCCGGATCAGCCGGGCGAAGATGTCCCAGTCATATCGTTGGTTGAGGGGCGCCATTTGCGCCCAGGTGGTCTCGGTGAGCTCCTGGACCTTCTGCTGGAGCTGTTCGATCAGGGTCTTCGCCTTGGAGAGCGCGGGGAGGATCCAGGAGAATTCCAGGAGCAGGAGGAGTGCCGCGCCGCCGAACCCCCCCCCGACAAGATAGGCCCGCACATTGGGATCCAGGGGATTGCCATCCAGGTCATTGCCGTTGCACCCCAGGATTCCCGCGCCGATGCCGGCGATGATGAGGAGAATGAAGAGTGTGCTGAGGATGAGGAGGGTGCTGCGGTGGGAGCTGGCGGAATTCAGCCTCGCCTGCTCCTTGCGCAGTTGTGCCATGGAGGCGCGGTTCGCCTCCTCATCGACCTGTGCGGCTTCCCGGAGCCGCTGGAATTCCTCCCGCGCCGCCTCGTGGAATTCGGCCTGATAGCGGTCGCGGTAGGATTCCAGGGGATTGAAGATCTCTTCTGGCATTGTGTGCCCTGGGGCGCGAGTGCGTTAGAAGAAGGTCTGCCGGGCCTGGGTGCGGATTTCCGCGGTGGTGGTGAAGGGGATTCGGGTGGTGTATCCGGCGCGTGCGGCGACGATTTGTTTGGTGGGCCACTCGAAGAGGGAGGTATTCCACTGCGTGACGGTGTCGTTGTAGAGGCTGCGTGCGGCGGTGATCTCCCTCTGGAGGTAGCTGTTCTGCTGGATGGCGTCGGCGATGGCCTTGTGCGCCTTGAGCTCGGGGTATGCCTCCACCTGGGGGAAGAGGCGTCCGAAGGAGCGGTCGATGCCCTGCGCCAGCTCGTTGCGCTGGGTGTCGCTCATGTTGGCGCCGCTGCGGAGGGCCGCCACGTCGGTCATGACCTCCTTGTCCAGGGTGATCGCCTTGCTCACCAGGCCCACCAGGTTCTGCAGGATGATGACCCGCTGCTCCAGGTAGTTGTCAATCTGGGAGGCGTCCGCCTGGAGCTTCTGCTGGAGCTTCTGGAAGTAGTTCCGCGCGCCGATCTTCATGAAGAGGAAGATCAGTCCGGGAAGGATGAAGCAGAGCCACAGGAAGATTTCGAAGATGGTGGAGCCCACGCCCACCGTCACAGGAAGCTGCTTGTCAATGACGCGGATATCGCGTCCCTGATCGTTCACGGGACCAGTGAGTTCGTCCAGTTCGTTCGCCATGGTCTTTTCTCCTAGAATGGGTGGTTGACGGAAGATACAAAAAGAAACTGCGTTTGAAGCATAAGATAAACGCAAAAAGCCCCCCAGAATGCCTTTCCTGCAAAAAATCCGCGATAATGGCTTTCTTTTTTCCGGAAAACCGTGCGAAGAAGACACGCTCTTTCGCCGGGAATAATGCGTTAATTTGCGCCAGCATTGCGGGCGTTCCACAGAAGAAGTACTTAGCAATTAGTGGCTAGTGGGTAGTCTATAAGGTGCCGCAGGCGCTGTTCCGCCGCTCATGCGGCGGGTGCCGGCCCTATGCCGCTACTCTAGGGCTTTTTGTAGGGCACGGGGTTGCCGCTACCCTAAAGTATTCGGGGGGTGCGGGGGGCGCTA
>CAVDSU010000111.1:0-7191 GCA_963611685.1 bacterium | reverse complement strand
AGGAGGTGCCATACATGCGTCTTTTCACTCTCTCCCTTTTTGCGACTCTTTGCCTTCTTGCTCTGCCGGCTGCCATTGCCGACGAAGCGGGGGCGCTGCCCTCGGTGCGCTGCGAGCTGGAGGCGTCCTCTTTCCGTCCCGGTTCCCTGGTGAAGGTCACTCTTCTGGTGGAATACGAGGATGGGGGCACGCCCATTCCCTGGATTCTTCAGGAGGCCTTTCCGTCGGACGGAAGCATCACCACCGCCGCCTGGAACGGGAAATACTACGCCCCCATCCTGCGGGACGGGAAGGCCTGCTGGATCTTCGGCTATCCCGGCGAGAGCTGGACACCCGAGGCCGGCACCCTGGTCTACTATCTCCAGACGCCGTCGACTCTCCCCGAAGGCGAAACCACCCAGAACTGGCGTCTCCAGGGAGAATACTGCACTTGGAGTGACTCGGGGACCGTCTCCGGCGATCGCGTCTTTCTCCTGGATCCCAATGCCCCCGCCTCACAGTTCTCCGCCCACCAGGTGACCCTCCATCCCGGATGGAATCTCCTCTCCCTCCCACAGGCCCTCCAGACCGACGAAGCGGAACGACTGACCGACGAGCGCACGGTCTACCTCTGGAGAAAGCCCGCCTCCGGGAAGAGCACTCCCCGCGATAGCCTCTACTGCCAGGGCGAAATCCCCGAGACCCCCGGAGAGCCCTTCTGGATCCACCACCCCGGAAAAGACTCCGTCGAGCTCACCCTAAAGACTCTGGATGGCGCACCCTCCACCCTCGTCACCCCCGCTAAATCCCTGGACGCCGGATGGAATCTCGTGGGCGTCAGCGGCTCCCAGGACTGCACCCTCGACGATAACGCCGAGGTCTGGCGCTGGAAAGACGGCGTCTTCACTCTCACCCCCGAAAACACCCTCGCCCCCGGAGAGGCCGCATGGCTTAATCTGCACTAGGAAAAGCAGGCAAAATTCCTAAGGGAGCTCAAAACAATTTGAGAAGTGGCACAGGATAATTATATTTAGTGCAGAAAATAAAAGATGAAAACCTACGCCACACAACTAGAATGGCTGACGAGAGGGGGGCGTGCCTTTACTGCAGCGGAAGCCCGTTCTGCCGGAATTTCTCCAGCCGTGCTCCCCTACTATGCGAAGACAGGTCGTCTCGAGCGCCTCTGTCACGGGGTGTACGCGCCAACGGATCGTCTTTTTAGCGTCCATGAAGACATTGAAAAGTTGCTGAAGCAGGGAAAGAACTTTGTTGTCTGCCTGCTGTCAGCTCTGCGTCTTCATGAATTTACGAGCCAACTACCCTCTTCTCTGTGGATTGCCATTCCACAGGGGCATCACCCTCCCATCTTTGCAGGTCCCCCCCCGGTGTGTATCTATCCTGGTGCAAAGAGTTTTTCTTGGGGTGTGGAATACCTCGAACGGGATGGCCTGTCTATCCCTATCTACTCTGCCGCCAGGACAGTGGCGGACTGTTTCAAATATCGCAATAAATTTGGTCTAGACGTGGCCATTGAGGCACTCCGCGAGGGATTTCGGCTGAAAAAGTTCACCGTGGAGGAACTCCATCAAGCTGCGGAAGTATGCCGTGTGACCAATGTTATGTCTCCCTATATCCTGGGAATGCTACAATGAGTTCTGATAAGATTACCAATTATTTCGTAACACGTTTGCCAGAAGAGGCACATTACTCCCTGAAGTTGTTCCTGTTTTTTTGACAGATGCTTTTGCAGACAACCCAACCAAGCAGACCCAGTGGAGGGCGTTCCTGCGAAAAAGCGTACTACCGGGAGCTTCTGCGGATTTCCAAGAGGTTATTGCAAGGCTTGCCGCATTTTTGCAGCCCGTGTTTTTCTTAGGGGAGGTCCAGATGGAACGATGGAATCACTTGACTGGTGAATGGAGTATGTAGTCTAAGGGGGATTTGAACCATAAGGGCCGGCATTGTCCCTTGTGCGTCTTTCTGCGTTAACGCAATGTTAACAATCGGCTTACGGGTCTGTATCACTTGTTCAATAGATTCGTTCGTGTTCCCAAAAGATGGGATGGCGACTTGCCATCCGTGTTAGAACACCAACTGGAGAAACCATGAACAAGCACTTCTCGCAGATCCTCTCCCTTCTGGGTGCCACCGTCTTGCTCGGCGCCAGCGCCGCCTTCACCGGCGAATTGCTCCAGCGCGAGAACTGCTTCAAGGAAGACGCCCGCGCCCTGGCCGCCTTCGTCAGAATCGAGGTGTCCTACAAGTTCTAGCGAAAACCCGCTCCCCTTTTCCCCCAAGAGCGCGGTCGTGGCGAAAGTCGCAGCCGCGCTTTTTGCGTCTACCGGGGAGGGGAGAAAATGGCACGCGGCATCCTGCTTTCGCCTACGAGGCGAAACCTTGTGCACTCCTTCCTCCTTTTTCCGCTAATCGTATGCGGACGGGTTACATTTTAGCCCTGCGTTTTTTCCGGTGGGGCGTGGCCTTTCCCATGGTGGGGAGTCCGCGCCCCTTTCGGCACGAAAGTCAACACACAAAAAGAGTCACAGAGTTATGAAGAAGTCCTTGATCGCGGCCCTGATGGCTGCCTTCTGCCTGTCGGTCATGTCGGCAGACAGCAATCCGAAGTATGTCCTGCTGTTCATTGGTGACGGCATGTCGATTCCCCAGCGCACCATCGCCGAGGAATTTTCCAAGGAGAGTGGGCGCGGTCCGCTGATGATCAACTCGCTGCCGAAGCAGGCGCTGACCCGCACCTGCTCTGCGAACTCCCTGATCACCGACTCCGCTGCCGCCGCCACCGCCATCGCCTGCGGCGAAAAGACCAACAATGGCGTCCTGGGAATCTCCGCTGACGGCCAGCGCCGCCTGGAATCCTGCGCCGAAATCGCGCACAAGGACGGCAAGAAGGTGGGGCTCGTCACCTCCGTGACCATCAACCACGCCACCCCCGGCGGCTTCTACGCCCACCAGCCCAGCCGCGGACTCATGTATCGCATCGGACTGGATCTCATCGCCTCCAACTTCGAGTATTTTGGCGGCGGCGGATTCTCCGGCCAGCACAACAAGACCGACGACGAGCAGTACAAGGGCGATCTCTTTGAGCTGGCGAAAGAGGCCGGCTACACCGTGGTGCGCACCCGCGAGGCGCTCAACGCCCTTCCCGCCACCACCCCGAAGGCGCTGGCGCTCTATGGCGACGGCGCCCTCCCCTTCGCCGTCGAGGCCGGTCCCGAGGTCCCCACGCTGGCGGAATTCACCGCCAAGGGCATCGAGATCCTGCAGAATGACGCCCCCAAGGGCTTCTTCATGATGGTGGAGGGCGGCGCCATCGACTACCGCGGCCACGCCAACGACGCCGGCGCCAACATCAAGGAGGTCCTGGCCTTTGACGACGCCGTGAAGGTGGGAATGGCCTTCTATGAGCAGCATCCCGAGGAGACCCTCCTCCTGGTCACCGGCGACCACGAGACCGGCGGCATGACCATGGGCTTCGCCAATGCCGGATACGGCCTGAATCTCCTGCTTTTGGACAAGCAGAAGTGCATTCCCGAGACTCTGAATGCCCTCGTGAAGGCCGCCAAGGACGCCAACCCCAATTACTCCTTCGAGGACGCAAAGGCACTGCTTACCGAAAAATTCGGCTTCGTCTTCGACGAGGCGCAGAAGGACGACAAGCTCTACGTGTCCGGCAAGGACCTGGAGGACCTGAAGGCTGCCTACGACAAGGGCGAGCTGGGCGGCGCCGCGCGACTGCTTCTGCAGAACCGCGCCGGCATCGGCTGGAGCAGCGGAAACCACACCGCGCTGCCCGTGCTCACGACCTCCGTCGGCGTGGCCTCCGAGCGCTTCACCGGCTTCCTGGAGAACACCGATCTGGCGAAGCTCCTCAAGAGCCTCCTGTAAAAGAAACTCGAGGACGCAGCGCGCGAAGCCAATGGTGGTCCTTCCCGAAAGCATGGTCGCCTCCCGGAACTCCTGGCGGCACAACTGCTGGATCATGCTCTTCCTGGTGGCATTGACCGCGGGGCTTTTCCTGATTCCAGGGCCCCCGCTGGTCAACCAGCCGCCCACCGGCGTGAAACTGCGCGCACGCGTCCTCTCCGTCGATGACAGCGACCTGGAGAAGCACGGCTATGTGCTCTACGGCTCCCAGATGCTGACGGTGGAGATCCTGGAGGGCGAGTGGAAGGGCGAGGTCTTCGGGGCCTCGAACCAGCTGCGCGCCCAGATGGAGCTGGACAAGGTCTACGAGGTCGGCGACGTCGTGATGGCGGTCTCCCCCAAGACCACCCTGGAAGCCGGCGATGTGCTCACCGCACAGGACCACGACCGCAGCCGATGGACCTGCGCGCTCTTCCTGATCTTCTGCATCCTCCTCGTCGTCTTCGGACACCTGGTGGGCTGCAACGCGCTGCTCAGCTTCGTCTTTAGCTGCCTCCTGATCTGGAAGGCGCTGATCCCCCTCATCCTCCGCGGATGGCCCGCCAGCTGGACCATCCTGGGGGCCGTGGTGCTCCTCACCGCGGTCATCATGTATCTGGTCGCCGGCGTCACGCGCATCGGAATCTGCGCGTTCTGCGGCTCCCTCGTGGGCATCCTGGTGGGGCTGGTCACGGCGCACTTCTTCACCCGCGTGCTCCACATCAACGGCGCCGTCCTTCCCTACGCGCAGGCGCTCCTCTTCTCCGGATACCCGAACCTGGATCTGCGCGACATCTTCTCGGGCGCCATGATCCTGGCCTCCTCCGGAGCCGTCATGGACCTAGGCATGGACATCTCCAGCGGGCAGTCCGAGGTCGCCCGGCACCATCCCGGCGTCTCGCGGCGGGAGCTGGTCCGCTCGGGCCTGCGCATGGGGCGCAATGTGGTGGGCACCATGACGACCACCCTGCTATTGGCCTATTCCGGCGGATACATCACCCTCCTCATGATGTTCGCGGCGCAGGGATCCTCTCCCTGGGACATCCTGAACAATCCCCTGGTGGCCGCCGAGGTCGTCAAGACCCTCATCGGGAGCTTCTCCCTGGTCCTGGTGGCGCCCGCCACCGCCTTCCTGGGAGGGTGGTTCTTCCACCAGAAGCCCGCCGAGCCTTCCGCCGCGCCGAATCCTCCCCAAACCCACTAGGAAATCCCCGCCTTGCGCCTCCCCCTGGAACTCTTTTTGGCCCTGCGGTTCCTGCGCCCCCGCAGGAACTTCGTCTCCATTATCACCCTGCTTTCCCTGCTGGGGCCCCTCCTGGGCGTGGCCATCCTGCTGATCGTCAGCAGCGTCATGGCCGGCTTCGACGAAAATATCAAGCGCGGAATCATGGAGATGTCCGCGCACATCACGGTGCTGCCCGACTCCCGCGCCGGATTCTTTCCGGATCCCGACGCCATCCTGGAGCGCCTGACTGCCTACGGCGGCGAGAAGTGGGGCCTCCGGGGCACGCCGGTCATCGAGGGCACCGCGCTATTGCAGCTGCGGCAGACCGTCTATCCGAAGCTCATCCGCGGCATTGTCCCCGAGACGGAGAGCCGAGTCACCAAGATCCAGCAAAATTTCTTCACCAACGGCGTAGTCCTCAAGGAGGGCGAGGCCGCCATCGGCCAGCGCATGGCCATGCAGCTGGGACTCCACACGGGGAGCTCCTTCCTCATTCACTCCCCCGCGCGCCTCACGCAGAACATCTCCTGGAGGGAGGACGGCTCCGTGGACGTGAAGGAGCCCGACGAGCTCTACCTCCCCGAAGAGTGCCGCGTGGTCACCTACTACTCCATGGGAGTCAGCGACTACGACGACAATGTGGTCGTTTTGCACTTGGACCAGGCCGCCGACCTCTTCGGGCTGGACTGGGGCAGCGCCACCTCCCTCCAGATGGCCGTGGACGACCCCATGAACGTGGCCGCCATCACCCGCGAGCTGCGCACCGCATTCCCGAGCCTGGATTTCGTGAACTGGCAGGAGCAGAACCAGCTGCTCTTCAACACCCTGCAGAGCGAAAAGAACCTCATGACCTTCCTCATGGCATTCATCGTCCTGGTGGCCTCCTTCGCAATCTCCGCCACCCTCATCACCGTGGTGGTCCAGAAGACCCGCGAGATCGGCGTGCTGAAGGCGGTGGGCGTCTCCTCCTGGGGCGTGGGGCGAATCTTCCTATTGCAGGGATTCCTCATCGGCGCCGCAGGAACCCTTCTGGGCACCGTCGCGGGACTCCTCATTCTCCACTACCGCGACGCCATCGCGCGGCTGCTCTCCCTGGTCATGGGCGTGGAGGTCTTTCCCGCGGAGCTCTACCACCTGACCTCCATTCCCGCCCTCACGACTCCCGACGACCTCTGCCGAACCGTCCTGCTGGCACTGGCGATCTCCGTGCTGGCCGCACTGATTCCCGCACTCTACGCCTCCGCCGCCAATCCCGCACAGTCCCTGAAGACCGACAACTGACGCCATGGAAAACTCCCTCTATCAGCTGAAGAAGGTCTGCCGGTCGTTCCCCTGGGTGGGCGGACGCCCCGTGGAGGTCCTCCGGGACCTGGACCTGGAAATCCCCGAGGGCGCCTGGTGCGCGCTGGTGGGAAAGAGCGGCTGCGGAAAGACCACGCTGCTGCAGCTCCTGGGCGGACTGGACCGCCCGACTTCCGGCGAACTCCTCTTCCGCGGACGCGACATGGCGAGGATGTCGCAGCGGGAACTCACGCGCCTCCGCCGAAAGGAGCTGGGATTCGTCTTCCAGAGCTACCACCTATTGCCGGAGCTCTCCGCCTGGGAAAACGCCGCCCTCCCCGCGCTGGGGTGGTCCGAAGACCGCCAGAAGAGCTACGAGCGCGCAAAGGGCCTCCTGGAAGCCTTCGGCTTGAAGGACCGACTCCACCACCGCCCACAGGAGCTCTCCGGCGGCGAACAGCAGCGCGTCGCCATCGCACGCGCACTGATCCATGACCCGCCGGTCATCCTGGCAGACGAGCCCACCGGAAATCTGGATCCCGCGTCCGCAAAGGACGTGGTGCAGATCCTCCAGAAACTCCACCGCGAGGGAAAGAAGACCATCGTCATGGTCACCCACGACATGACCCTGGCGGAACAGGCCGACTGCATCCACCGGCTGTAGAAATCCCCAGGCGCGCGGGGCACGGGGGGCACACCGCATGAACTATCGGCTAACCACCCATTGGGGGGGGGCACGGGGGGCGCAAGCCCCTCCGTCCTTTGGTTGGTTTTCCCTAGCTGCG
>CAVDSU010000110.1:0-7324 GCA_963611685.1 bacterium | reverse complement strand
GATGGGCTGGATTTCGTCGATGGTCTTGTGGAGGCGTGCGCGGCTGCCGGCGTCGGAGACCACCTCCTCCACCACACGGCTGGCCAGCTGCTGTCGCACCTGGTTGGCGCCCACGGCGAAGTCCTTGTGGTTCAGGAAGACGATGAGGCAGATGGCGACCAGCAGATAGAAGATATTGACGATGGAGAGTCGCCAGGTGCTCAAGATGGAGGCCATCTTCTGCTCGTGGGCGGACTTTGCGGCGGTGGAGGATCCCGCGCCGATCCAGGTTGCGGCGTGGACAATGGCGTTGAATGCGACCACCAGCACCATGGTGAAGAAATTGAAGTCGCGCAGCTTCCCGATGTCCATGGGGTTGATGAAGCTCTCTCCGGGGACGCGGTCGCAGACGGTGGGGATGATCTCCTTGGACCAGGAGAACTTCACCAGGATGAAGATCACGAAGCAGACGAGGAGGGGATAGAGGATCATTCCCTGGAGGGTGTCGGTGATGACGAGCGCCAGGGTTCCGCCCAAGCAGATCAGGGTGATTGCCAGGGTCAGGAAGAAGATCATGAGCAGATCGAAGGTGGGCACCTGGAGCCCCAGCACATTCAGGGTGCTGGGCAGGTTCAGCATCTGGATGAAGAAGCGAGCGGCCACGGCGGGCATGATCATGTTCGCCAGCATCTCCGCCAGGGAGCGCAAGGCGGCGCCGAAGATCCGGATCTTCCGGTCATAGCGGATCTCCAGGAACTGCCCCAGGCTCATGGCGCGGGTCTGGCGGAAACGGTAGGTCACGAAGCCGGTCAGCGCGATGAAGAGCCACAGGGGCGACTGGAGGTTGCTCCAGAACGCCAGCGCAAAGCCGGTCTTGTACTTGATTTCGATGTACGCCACCAGTCCGATGATGGACAGCGCATTGGCCATGTCGCCCATGTTCAGGACATACCGCCCGCAGACGCGTCCGCAGGAGAGGTAGTCCGAGACGCCACGGATGTAGCGGCGGGAGTAGAATCCCATTCCGACGACGAACGCGACGGGAATCACTAGGATGAGCCAGTCGATCCAGCTCATGTAGATGCTGTTGTCCATTTCTTCTTCTGCCTATCTTGTCAATGTTGTCCGATAACAGGTTCCGCCTGTGGTGGCCTGTGCAATTTCCCCAAGGCGATGGCCCGGGCGACGCCCAGGGGAGAGGGCGTTTCCGGGGGAAAAAAGGCGCCCGGGCGGCTTCTGCGGAGGAGTCTCCGAGAGGCGACCCGGGCGGTATCGCTATCCTTCTAGCTTCTTTGTGAGGGCCTTGACCTGCTGCGCCAGGGACTCCAGCTGCTTCACCAGCATGCGCTCCTTGGCGAATGCGCGGCGGTCCACGGCGGGGGAGCCCATGACCACGGCGCCGGCGCCGGTGTCCTTGGAGACGCCGGATTGCGCCATGGCGATGGTGCCGTCGCCCAATCGGAGGTGTCCGGTGACGCCCACCTGTCCGGCGAGGATCACGCCATTTCCGAGGTGGCTGCTGCCGGCGACGCCGCACTGGGAGACCAGGATGCAGGAGCGTCCGACCTCCACGTTATGGCCCACCTGCACCAGGTTGTCGATCTTCGTGCCCGCCTGAATCCAGGTGCGGCCGAAGCGCGCGCGGTCGATGCAGGAGTTCGCGCCCACCTCCACGTCGTCGTCCAACTGGACGATGCCGACCTGGGGGATCTTCTCGTGTCCGGCGGCGGTGGACTTGTAGCCGAAGCCATCGGCGCCGATGACCACGCCGGGATGGAGGATCACGCGGCTGCCCACCAGGCAGCGTTCGCGGATGACGACATGGGGATAGAAGAGGCACTTTTCGCCGACGTGCACATCCTGTCCCAGGTAGACGCCCGGGAGGACCACGCATCCCTCGCCCAAGACAACGCCCTTCTCGATGACCACGCCGGCGCCGATGTGGCAGCTGGCGGGCACTGTTGCGGTGGGATCGATGACGGCGGTGGGATGGATTCCGGGGGCATACTGCACGGGCGGAAGAGTGAAGGCCTCGACCACGCTCGTGAAGGCATTGGAGGGGTCGTCGCAGTAGACCCACGCGCGTCCCTCGGGGGGCTCCACCTGGTAGTCCTGGGGAACGAGGACCACGCCGGCGCGGGAATTCGGCACCTGGTCGCGGTATTTGTCATTGCCCAGGAAAGAGACGTCGCTCTCGGTGGACTCGCTCAGGGATGCCACGCCCTGAAGGGGCCTGGCGGAGTTGCCCACAAGGCGGCCCTTCGCCAACTGCGCAATCTCCTCTGCGGTCTTCTGAATCAGCATGTGCGTTCTCTCCTCAATGCAAAAATCGTTTCTGGATGCGACAGAACGGGAATGCCCCCTGCCCCGCCCCCTACTTATACTCCTTGTCGGCAGCGGCCTTCTGGAGGCTCTCCAGCTTCGCTTTCGCCTCCGCCTTCTCCGTCTCGTGGCCGGCATTCACCAGCTTCACCACGGCGTCGGTGATCTCCTTGTCCTTGGGATACACCAGCAGGACAGGCACGCGGTTCATGGTGCGCCCCGAGACCTCGTAGACCAGCTCGTAGTTCATCTCGGCGGCATACTTTTCCAGCTGCTTCTGCAGCTCGTCCACCAGGCTCTGCGTCGTGCTCTGCTGGCGGCTGTCCATCTCGCTGACGGCCTGCTGGCGATAGCGGAGGATCTCCTCCTGCTTCTGTTCGAGGCGTGCGCCCAGCACATTCGCCTTGTTGAGGGCCTCCTGCTTGGCGGCGTCACCCAGCAGGTCATTGCGGGCGTCCGCCTGCGCCTGCTGGAATTCCTTGCGGCTGTTCTCGAACTCGCCGCGCAGGACCTCCATGCCCGTCATGAAATTCTGTCGTTCTTCCTCAAAGCGGATATTCTCGCTGATGGTCTTGTAGTATTCGTTGAAGACGGTCTCCATGTTGATGTAGGCCACATTCTGGGCCATGGCAACGGAGGCCACCAGGAGAAGAGCAGAGGCAAAGAGGCTTTTCATGGGCAAAAACGGCAAAAGAGGGGGGACCGAAGGAAGGGGAATTGTCCGAGTCAGAGGACCGAAATGCAAGATTTCGGAGCCTGAGAAATCCGAATTTCGGGTAATGTAACCCCATACGCCCCCATTGCCCCACCTTTAGAATCGCCAAATGAGGATTTTTCCCCAGCAAGACGATTTCTGTGCGCGGGGAGAATCCTCCAAGGGACGGGTGCTACGTCGCCACACCCCCTATTGTGCGTTTTCGCTCCAGAATCCCTGGCAGAGATGCTGTTGTTCGGGGGTAGTTTGCCAGCGATAGGGGTAGTCGCGGCACTTCTGGGGTTTGACGGGGTGGATGGCGCAGCGATTTTCGGGCGTCAGGAAGATGCAGGCGCCGTCGGGTTGTTCCTGGAAGACCAGTCCCTTTCGATCGGGGGCCAGGCGGGTATACTTCTGGATCAATTCGTCCTCGGAGATTCCCAGGAAGCGTGCGATTTGCGCGCCCTCCTGGGGGAGATATCGGACAATCCCCTCCCAACGGCAGCAGTTGCCGCAACACCGGCAATGAAAGACCCGCGGTTCCTCCGACACGCCCACACTCCCTCCCCGCGCGACGCTACGGCTTCTGCAGGAAATACTTCACCACCTGAAAGGCGGCACTCCCCCAGACAATCACATTCACCAGGCAGACCAGCAATACGCCGGCGCCCGCCAAGTCCTTGGCCTTCTTGGCCAGCGGATTCTTTTCCGGCGAGAGGATATTCACCGCATTCTCCACAGCGGTGTTCATGACCTCCATGGTGGGCAGGCAGAGCCACGAGACCGTGAGGAGCACCCGCCACAACAGATCCAGTCCCGGCAGGAACCACGCGAATGGCAGCGCCACCACGCCGATGACCAGTTCTTGCCGAAAAGCGGTCTCGTGGAAGGCGTCCACGAGGCCGTGGAAGGCGTTGGTGAGGGACGCCTTGAGATGGCGCAGCCCAAGAAAGTCCATGGGGAAGAAGAGATAGGAAAATCGCCCTTGGGGTTTCCGGCGGTCGTCTAGTGGAGCAGGAATTTCGCGACCTCCACGGGCATCTTCACCGCCGAGGAGAGAAAGACGGCATAGCGCCACTCCCCCGCGGCGCTGCCCCGCAGCATCTGCACCAGATCCGCCTTGGTGGGCGACTCCTTGTCGCCGCACTGCAATACTATATCTCCCCTACGTAGCACCTGGCGCCATTGGGCGGCATGCACGGCCCAGGGGGGCTCGGGCAACACCTGGCTGATCACCACGCCCGTCTCGCCGTGAAGAAGCCCCAGGGCATGGCGGAGGGAGTCATTGAGCTCCACCAGCTCCAATCCCAGGCGGGTCTTCAACAGCAGGTCCTCCGGGAGGGTCTCCAGGGTCACCTCCCGGGTTCCGCGGGAGGTCTCCAGGGTCGCCGTATCGCCCGCCTTCAGTCCCCAAATCGCGCGTCCCAAGTCAGCGGGGCGGAGGGTCTTCTCGCCATTGACGGAGAGGATCCGGTCGCCCGACAGGACGCCGGCCTTTGCCAGCGGAGAATCCGGGAGGATCTCCGGAAGGGGGATTCCGGGCTGGTCGTCGGCCTCCAGGATGGCGTCGGGAGGCAGCCCCATCCACGCGTCGGCAAAATGGGAGGGCTTCAGCCAATAGGCGAGGAAGCGCTCGATATGGGAGAGGGGGATGGCGAAGCCGATGCCCTGCGCATCGGCGCGGATGGCCTGGTTGATGCCCACCAGGTCGCCATCCAGGTTCACCAGCGGACCACCGGAGTTTCCGGGATTGATGGCGGCGTCGGTCTGGAGGAGCTCCTCGAAGTTGACGTCGCCCTCCCGGAAGGAACGGTTCAACGCGGAGAGGACGCCGGTGGAGACGGACTGCCCCAGTCCGAAGGGGTTTCCAATGGCGATGACGGTCTCGCCCAAATAGAGGTCCTCGGAGGCCGCAAAATGTGCGGGAGTCAAGGAGAGGTCCTTGCCGGTCAGGCGCAGCAGGCAGAGGTCGTTCTCCACATCGTATCCCACGACCTCGGCGCCGGCGGCAGTGCCATCCCAGAGCTGGATCTGGAGGGAGGAAGCGCGGCGGACCACGTGGTAGTTGGTGACCACCAGCCCCCGCGCGTCAACCACGACGCCGGAGCCCAAGGGCGCGAACTGCGTGAGGACTCGGCTGGGCCGCTGGAAGAAGTCGGTGAAGAAGAGGCTGAAGGGGTCGTTGACCTGGAGGATCTGCTGGGTGGTGCCAATGCTGACCACCCAGGGAAGCGCCTTCCGCACCGCCTGCACCGTCGGAGTCATGCGCGCCTCGGAGGGCGGCGGGGGCTGCGGCGACGCCAAAAGGGAATTCACAAGAATTCCTGCCGTCAGCAGGAAAAGCGGGAGTCTATGGGATATGAACGAGTTACGCATATTCGACCATCATATTGAGACGCCGGGGCAAAAGAGCGGCCAGCCATGCCATCCGCCCCAGACGACAGGTTGCGCCTATGACACGAAGACAAAACCCGGGTTCCAACCTCGATCTATGCCTGGGAACAGGCGATTCGTGACTCGACTGCAAAATGCCTGCGGCGCTCTTCCGCCTACCGGGCGCACGCTGGTGGCGCCCGCTTGGCGTCGATGCCACGCGCCGCAGGCGGCCATCCCCTGCTCCCTACTCCCTTCTACCTATCACCTTATGAGCCTTTTTCCGCAACACGAACGCCTTCTGCAGATCATCTGGAATGAGCGAATGCTCTGTGCGCATCCCCGCTGCCAGGACGGCACGCTGCTGCGGGTGC
Organism: bacterium; assembly: GCA_963611685.1. Lineage (GTDB taxonomy): Bacteria > Verrucomicrobiota > Lentisphaeria > Oligosphaerales > Oligosphaeraceae > UBA1724. The sequence goes on along the minus strand of CAVDSU010000110.1, from coordinate 1,582 downwards.
TCTCCGGCGGGCTCTGGAATCGTGGGAGTGGACCGGACTTCCAGGGCGCCGCGCTGTTGTTGGGGGAGCGTCTCGTCCGCGGGGATGTCGAGATCCACCGGAGGTCTTCGGACTGGTTTGCCCACGGCCACCACCGGGATCCCGCCTACGGGAGGGTGATTCTCCATGCCGTCTGGGAGGACGACCTGCCCGATGCCACCAGCCTCCCCACCCTGGTCCTGGAAAACCAGCTCCTTTCCAGTTGGCAGGAGTTCCTCGCTTCCGTGGAGGCCGCATGGTATCCCCATGCCCGCGAAATCCCGCCCGGCGGCTGCGCCCTCCGATGGGCGCTCACCGACGACCAGCAACTCCGGGAAATCCTCACCGCCGCAGGCACCACACGCTTCCAACGACACGGCCGACGAATGCTGCAGCGGGGAATGGACATCGGCCTGGAACAGGCACTCTACGAGAAGATCCTGGACGCCATGGGATACGCCGCCAACCGTGAGGCGTTCCGGATCCTGGCAAAAGAACTCCCCGTGGCGCGACTCCAGCCCCTGTCGACCGACCGCGAGGGACTCCTGGCGCTCTTCCTGGGGGTATCGGGACTCCTGCCAGACCCCACCCAAGAACCCGTCCTGCCGGCATTGCGCGCATGGGTCACCCGCGCCTGGGGACGCTGGTGGCAAAGCGGCCTGGGACGACTGGATCTCCCCTGGAAACACAGCGGCATACGACCCATGAATAGCGTCTTCCGACGAGTCGCGGGCGCCGCACTCTGGCTGCATCAATGCCAGTGCCGCCCCCTCAATTGGCTGGAACAATGCGCAAAGGCACCCTCCCCCGACGCCCTCCAAAAGACACTCATGGCGCCCCTGGCGGACGATGCGCCCTGGAATGCCTGCCGGAACTTCCAACACGCACTCCCCAAGCCCGCCGCACTCCTGGGCGCCGACCGCCGACGCGATCTCCTCCAGAATGTGCTCCTGCCCTTCCTGGCCGCAAAGGCTGAAATGGAGGGACACGAGGAACTCCTCCACCGCGTCCGGCAAGTCTGGGAGTCCCTCCCGCGACTCCAGGAAAACCACCTGATGGAAAAGGCAATCTGCCGATTCCTTACCCCGCCCTCACGCTGGAGGGAACTGCTCGACGGCGCCGCACAGCAACAGGGCATCATGGAGATCTTCCAAAACTTCTGCCTCGCCCTCGACCATAACTGCGACGAATGCCCCTTCAGCAATCAGACCGAGGCGGTCTGATTGCAAAAAAAAGGAGGAAGGAGGAAGGAGGAAGGAGGAAGGAGGAAGTTTGGCCAGGGTTTCGTGCCGAAACCCATCGCCGGGATTCCCCGGCGATTCCGCCAGGCGCGCCCAAATTGGCGCGCAGTAAATAGGGAGGAAGGAGGAAGTTTGGCCAGGGTTTCGTGCCGAAACCCATCGCCGGGATTCCCCGGCGATTCCGCCAGGCGCGCCCAAATTGGCGCGCAGTAAATAGGGAGGAAGGAGGAAGGAGCCCGCCTTCGCCAAGGCTACGGCGGGTCTGCGAGAAGTTTGGCCAGGGTTTCGTGCCGAAACCCATCGCCGGGATTCCCCGGCGATTC
>CAVDSU010000109.1:0-7445 GCA_963611685.1 bacterium | reverse complement strand
AATGCGCTATAGGAAGGGGGGAGAATATCCAAAGGACGGAGGGGCTTCGCCCCCCGCACCCCCCATTACGGGAAAGCGGCACCGGTACCGCCGCAAAAGCGGCGGAAGAGCGCCGCAGGCGCCCTATAGACTAGCCACCGTTTTGCCGCGGCAAAACGCCCCGGCGTAGCTGAACCAGCGTAACGCTGGTGAACCGAAGCCGGGTAATGGCGAATGATGAAATTCCGAGGGGGTGCGGGGGGCGGCAGCCCCTCCGTCCTTTGGAGGTCTTCCTGCGAAATTTGCGCTGGAAAGGCACGCGTCTAGGCTAGGCACGCGCCGCGGAGCGGCCAAGGGGCGCTTGCGGGCGAACCCGCCTGCGGAATGCGCTATAGGAAGGGGGGAGAATATCCAAAGGACGGAGGGGCTTCGCCCCCCCGCACCCCCCATTACGGGAAAGCGGCACCGGTACCGCCGCAAGAGCGGCGGAAGAGCGCCTGCGGCACCTTATAAACTATCCACTATCCACTAATTGCTAGGTACTTATCAGTGCCTGCGGCGCCGGGGGCCAAATGCTTGCGCTGGCGTTGTAGGGGGATCGTGGGTCATTGCATAAGGGTTATAGTACGCGTTTTTGCCGTCCGGCGGCGTCGCGGGAGGCAAGAAAGCAGTCTTCATCAAGGAGCTAGCAAAGATGGAACTCGACTGGTCGAATTTGACATTTTCCTATCGGCCCACAACTTGTCATGTGGAATATCATTGGAAGGATGGAAAGTGGGATGAGGGCGAACTGAAGACGGAGCCCTACCTGAAGCTTTCCATTGCTGCGGAGTGCCTGCACTATGGGCAGGCTGCCTTTGAGGGCCTGAAGGCCTATCGTGGCGAGGACGGCAAGGTGCGTGTCTTCCGCATGGAGATGAATGCCCGCCGTCTCATGCAGTCCGCCCGTCGCGTGTGCATGGCTCCCGTGCCCGAGGAGCTCTTCTGCCAGGCGGTGGAGCGCGTGATTCGTGCCAACGAGGAGTGGGTGCCCCCCTGCGGCACCGGCGCCACCCTCTATGTGCGCCCCCTGCTGCTGGGCACCGCGCCCCAGATTGGCGTGGCACCCGCTTCCGAATACACCTTCATCGTCATGGTCGTGCCCGTGGGCGCCTACTACAAGGGCGGCCTCCAGGCCGTGCGCGCCTGCATTGTGGACGACTACGACCGCGCCGCCCCCCGTGGCACCGGCAATGTGAAGGTGGCCGGCAACTACGCCTCCAGCCTGCTCTCCCACGAGATGGCCAAGGACAACGGCTACGCCGTGGACCTCTACCTTGATGCCGCCACCCACAAGTACATCGAGGAATTCGGCTCCTCCAACTTCATTGGCATCACCCACGACGGAAAGTACGTGACTCCCTCCTCTCCCTCCATCCTGCCCAGCATCACCAATCTGGGACTCCAGGAGGTGGCGAAGGATCTCGGCATCCCCGTGGAGGTCCGTCCCGTGGACTTCGAGAAGGAGATCGGCACCTTCGCCGAGGTGGCCGCCTGCGGCACCGCCGTGGTCATCACTCCCGTCAAGGAGATCGTCCGACTCTCCACGGGCGAGCACTTCAAGATCGGCACGGGCGACGGCTGCGGCCCCATCTGCCAGAAGATCTACGACGCCTACACCGCCATCCAGTGGGGAAAGGCCCCCGATACCCACGGCTGGCTGAAGATCCTCGACTAGTTGAAGACGCCCGCCTCCCAATCCGGCGACGCCGCGCCTACGCCCTCCGATGAGTCGCTCCTCCAGGGAGTCCTCTCGGGGGGCCAGGATGCGGTTCAGACCCTCTTCGATCGTTATCGGGAGGGTCTTGTGTCTCATGCCGCACGCTTTCTGCCCTCTCGGGATCTCGCCGAGGACGTGGCGCAGGAGGTCTTTTTGAAGCTCCTGGAGAGCCCGCCTTCTCATCTGAAGGACGGCTCTCTGGGACCCTGGCTCTTCCGCGTGGCGCGCAATCTCTCCCTGGATCGCCAGCGACACGGGAAATTCGAGATTGCCGCAGGGAGCGAGAGCGATCTCCCCTCGCCGCCCCCCGGGAGTGGTCCGTTGGATCCCCTGACGACCCTCATGCAGCATAGCGATGCGGAACGCCTGCGACGCCTCCGGGAGGAACTCCCGGAGGAATTGCGTCGGCTGGTGGAGGGGCGCATTGAGCAGGGGCTCTCCTTCCAGCAACTCGCGGATCGGGAGGGAATCCCCCTGGGGACCGCGCTGTGGCGTGTCCACCACGCGCTGGATGTCCTCCGCAGAAAGTGGCAGGCGGAATCCTGAGGGAATCCGCAGGGCCGCCTTGAAATCCTTGGTGCGGCACGGCGCCCATTACATGAGCGCATCCCGCATCTTCTTCCCCGTCCACTCTTTTCCTTTGATCACCCATGACTCTTCGTTCCTTCTACCGACTTGAGGGCGGCGTGCGCCACTACGCCTGGGGCGAACGCGCCTCCCAGGATTTCCAGCCCATGATCGCACGGATGCTGGGACAGGATCCCGGCGAGGAGCCCTGGGCGGAGCTCTGGCTGGGCGCCCATCCCTCGCTGCCCGGCACGGTCACCCTCCAGGATGCGAACGGCAAGGAGGAGAGAGTCGCCCTGGACCAGGCCATCGCGCGGAATCCCCAGGAGTGGCTGGGATCCGCCGCCCATGCCGCGGACGGACAGTTGCCCTTCCTGCTGAAGGTGCTCACCTGCAGCGCGCCCCTTTCCATTCAGAGCCACCCCGACGCCGAGTCCGCCGTGGTCCTCCATCAGGAACACCCCGAGCTCTATCCCGACGCCCACGACAAGACCGAGATCCTCATTGCCCTGGAGCCCTTCCGGGCGCTGGCGGGCTTCCGCGGAATGTCGGACATCCTCCAGGATCTGGAGGCGGTGGAGGCCTTTCAGCCCTGGCTGGCTCTCTGGCGTTACGGCAAGCAGACCCTCCGCGGCCTGGTGGAGAGCCTCTTCTCCCTCAATGTGGTCCCCCTGGCCGCCATGCTCACCCAGGCGCTCCTGGAAATCCGCCAGCGTCCCCAGGAGAGCCTCCGGGAATCCGACCGGCTCTTCCTTTCGCTCTCCCAGGAGTATCCCGGCGACCGCGGCACCCTCTTTGCCTATCTCCTCAACCAGGTGAATCTGGCGCCCGGCGAGGCCGTCTTTCTGGCGCCAAACTCCCCCCACGCCTACCAGAAGGGCGCCGGCGTGGAGTGCATGACCAACTCCGATAACGTGATCCGCGCGGGCTTGACCCCCAAGGCCGTGGATGTGCCTACCCTCCTCAAGACCGTGGACTTCGACCGCACCGGATACCGCTTGGTGACCCCCGTGGCGACGCCCGGCGCCGACGGAAAGGGCGAGAAGCTGGACTACCAGGCGCCCACCAAGAAGTTCCATCTGACCTTCTATAAGGACGCGCCCTGCACTCTGGGCGAGCATCCCGAGGCCCTGGGAATCCTCCTGGTGGTCAAGGGCGCCGCCACCCTCGAGGCCCCCGGACAGAGCGCCATCCAGGCCGCCACCGGCACCTCCTGGATCCGACCCGCCTGCGCCTCCCAGGGCACCGCCACCCCCGTCGAGCCCGGGACCCTCATGGTCTGGGCACAGAGCGACTTCTAACGCGCGAGCGGCGAAAAATACCCCCTTCTTTCCCAAATTCCGTTGTTTCCTCATTTTTAACCCCTCTCTCCAATGTCTGAAGAATTCGATTTCGGCGCACTGCTCGACAAGGCCTCGATCAACATGTCCATGAAAAAGGGCGACAAAGTCACCGGAAGGGTGATCGCCGTGGGCAAGAGCAGCATTTTCGTGGATCTAGGCGGCCGCCAGGATGGCGTGTTGGACGTGAAGGACTTCACGGATGCCGAGGGCAAGGTGACGGTGAAGGAGGGCGACGAGGTGGAGGCCTTCGTGGCCGGCAGCGATGCCGATGGCATCCTGTTGCGCCGCCAGATGGGCGGTCGCGCCATCCACGAGGTGGATACCGCCGTGGCCGAGGCCTTCCAGAGCAAGATGCCCATCGAGGGACGCGTCACCGGTTTGCGCAAGAAGGAGGAGAGCCTGGTGGGCTTCTCCGTCCAGATTGGCAAGAGCGAGGCCTTCTGCCCCGCCAGCCAGATGGACGCACGCGGCGTGCGCCGCACTCCCGAGGACTACCTCAACCAGAGCTATGCCTTCCGCATCACCGAATACGCCGAGGACGGCTATCGACTGGTGGTCTCCCGCCGCGCGGTGCTAGAGGAGCAGGAGGAGGAGGCGCGCCAGCGCCTGCTGGCCAATCTGCAGGTGGGCGATACCCTCACCGGAACCGTCGCGTCCCTCCAGCCCTACGGCGCCTTCGTGGATCTGGGCGGCGCGGATGGCCTGGTGCCCGGACGGGAGCTCTCCTGGGAGCGCGGGCTGCGTCCCGAGGATGTGGTGAAGGTGGGCGACAAGGTGACGGTGAAGGTCATTGGCTATGAGCCCGGCGAGGGGCGCCAGAAGGCGCGCATCACGCTCTCCCTCAAGCAGGCTTCCGGCGCCACTCCCTGGGAGAAGTTCGTCGCCGATTCCTCCTTCGCCGTGGGAACCCGCCACAAGGGCGTGGTGGTCCGACTGGCCGCCTTCGGCGCATTCATCCGCCTCATGCCCGGCGTGGACGGCTTGGCGCATATCTCCCAGCTGGGCGCCGACCATCGCGTGAATCATCCCTCTGAGGTCGTGAAAGAGGGCGACGAGGTGGAGGTCACCATCTTGGAGGTCCAGGAGGAGGGCCATCGCGTGTCCCTGTGCATCGGCGAACCCCGCGTGAAGGGCGAGAAGGCGGCGCAGCTGACTCCCGCCGAGGCCGTGGAGGCCGCCAAGACCGCCGCCGTGGGCGAGACCCTGGAGGGCGAGGTGGAGAAGCAGGCGCCCTACGGACTCTTCGTCCGCCTTCCCAATGGACAGACCGGTCTGCTGCACATCAGCCAGATTGTCCTGGGCGAGGGCGAGAATACGATGAAGGAACGCCTCATGTTCCGCCAGCATCCCCTCCACTCCAAGATCCAGGTCCTGGTCAAGGAGGTCAACGGAGACCGCATCTCCCTGACGACCCCCGAGATGGCCGCCCGCGAGACCGAATCCGGCACCCAGATGGAGGTCCGCGACGCCAAGAACGACAGCTTCGGCTCGCTGGGCGATCTCTTCAGCGGACTGAAGCTCTAGGATCTCAATAGAATCGAGGAAGGAAGGGGGACGGTCAAGGCGCCTTCTCTCCTCCTTCCCGGAGGCGTCCGCGACACTCTGTCGCAGGCGGATGCCGCTCCTGCTAGGGGAAGGAGTGGCATTTTTTTTGCTCGAAGAAAAGTTTTTTTCAAGGCTCCGGCGCCAGCCAGGAACGCCCCCGTTTGCGTGGGGGAGTCTGCGGGTGCGCGGAGAGTCCATTTGTAGAATCGTTTGCCGACGGGGATAGGGCGGGATTCCGCCTTTTGCCTGCGTCCGCGTGGAAGGAGGATTTACGATTTATGGCCCAGGAAGAGAAGGACCCCCAGGAACAGGAGAGCATCCCCGTCACGGAAGAGCAGGAGTCCGCGAAGTCGGAGGAGTCCGCGCAGTCGGAGGAGACCGTAGAGTCCCCGTTGGCCTCCGGTGAGGAAATGCAGGAGTCCGCGGCGCCTGCGGAGCCCCCCCTGGAGGAGCAGTTGGCGGAGATGAAGGAGAATTATCTTCGGGCGCTGGCCGAGCTGGAGAATTACCGCAAGCGCATGGCGCGCGAGATGAACGACACCCGCGAGAACACCCGGAACCGCACGTTGACCGACATCTTGGGAATCTACGATTTGCTCCAGATGGCGGTGGACGCCGCCCGGAACGCCAAGGATGTGGCGGCTCTGCGGCAGGGCGTGGAAATGACCTTCGGCGAGCTGAAACGGACCTTCTCCTCTTTGGGAGTGGAGGCCGTGGAGAGCGCCGGCGAGCCCTTCGATCCCGCACGGCATCAGGCCATGACGACCGAGGCCAGCGAGGAGGTCCCCGAGGGACATGTCCTGCGTCAATGGAAGCCCGGCTTCCAGCGTGCAGGAAAGCTCCTTCGTCCCGCGGTGGTGGTGGTCTCCAGCGGTCCCGCCGCCAAGCCCGAGGAGTCCCAGCCCGAGGAGGGCCAGGCCGCAGCGGGTGAGGAGAACTCCTCCGACGCGCAGTGATTTTTTTAGGGGAGGTGAATTCACATGAGTGAACAGGATTTCTATAGCATTCTCGGGGTATCCAAGACGGCCACTGCGGACGAGCTGAAGAAGGCGTATCGCTCGCTGGCCATGAAGTACCACCCCGACCGCAATCCCGGCGACAAGGAGGCCGAGGAGAAGTTCAAGGAGGTCAACAACGCCTACCAGACCCTCAGCGATCCCGAAAAGCGCCAGCGCTACGACGCCCTGGGACACGACGCCTATGTCCATGGCGGGGCCTCTGGTGCCGGCGCCGGAGGCATGGACGCCACCGATTTCTTCAACCAGTTCTTCGGCGGCGCGGGCGGCGGCGGATTTGGCGATTTCGACCTAGGAGACCTCTTCGGCTTCGGCGGAGGGTCCCGCAGTCGCAAGCGCCGCGGCCCCCAGAAGGGCGATGACCTGCTTTACCACCTGACCATCGACTTCGAGGACTCCGTCTTCGGCGCGGAAAAGACCATCCGCATCCCCCGCATGGAGAAGTGCGAACACTGCCAGGGACAGGGCTGCGAGCCGGGCTCTTCCAAGACGACTTGCCCAGACTGCCACGGCACCGGACAGGTCACGCGCTCTAGCGGCTTCTTCAGCATGAGCCAGCCCTGCCGACGCTGCGGAGGCACCGGAGTCATCATGGACAAGCCCTGCCGCGATTGCCACGGCGCCGGCGCAGTCCAAAAGACCAGCACCCTCACTGTCCGAATCCCCGCCGGCATCGACACCGGCAGCCGACTCCGCATGGCAGGGGAGGGCGCCGCGGGCGCCCAGGGCGGTCCCAACGGCGATCTCTACGTGGAGATCGAGGTCCGCGAAAGCGACGTCTTCCAGCGCGACGGCAACGACCTCTACTGCGATGTGCCCGTACCCTTCTATCTGGCGTGCATCGGCGGGACCATTACGGTGCCCACCGTCACCGGTCCCGAGGAGGTCAATCTGCCCGCCGGCGTCCAGGACGGCGCACTCATGCGACTCCGCGGAAAGGGCATGCCCAATGCCCGCGGCGGTGCACGCGGAAACCAGTTCGCGCGAATCCGCGTGGAGGTGCCGACCTCCCTCTCTTCCGCACAGAAGAAGGCACTTAAGGAATTCGCACAGCTTCCTCAGGAGGACTCGCAGTATCCCCGACAGGCCTCCTTCCGCAAACACGCCGGAAAGTGGCTGAAGAAGATGTAAAACACAAAAAATGGGGCCGGATCGAAAATCCGGCCCCTTTTTTGTGTAAAAAAGGAGGAAGGAGGAAGTTAGGCCAGGGTTCCCTTGGAACCCATCGCCGGGAAG
>CAVDSU010000108.1:0-7575 GCA_963611685.1 bacterium | reverse complement strand
GTTAGGCCAGGGTTTCGCAGGCGAAACCCCGCGCCGGAATCTACCGGCGCGTGCGTCGAGCCGGCGGTTCGTGTGGGAACGGCCTTGCGTGTTGCGTGGAAATTCCGAAAGCCAGCTAAAGGACGGATGGCTGCCGCCGCCGTGCTCCCGACGGTTTTTCGCCTACGGCGGTACGGGTGCGCTTTGGGGGGTGCCGCATTGGGTGCGCCGGCGGGACCTTATAAGCTAGTCACTTAATGGCTAGGGACTTATGCCGCATTAGGTGCGCCGGCGGGTGAGTTTTGCAGTGAACATGGCGTCGCAGTTTCCGTCCCAGGGCCAGTGTTGTGTCATGCCATCGGAGGTCTTTCCGGTGATGGGGTCCTGGTGTGGGGTGAGGATGAACTGCGGATTTTCGTCCAGGAAGTCCTCCACGATCTTCTGGTTTTCGCGGGCGAGCATGGAGCACGTGGAGTACACCAGGGTCCCGCCGGGCTTGACGGCGGGGGCGGCGGCGCGCAGGATCTGTGCCTGGAGGCGCGCGAATTCCTCCAGGGAGTCGTGGGGGGTATTCCAGCGGCGGTCGGGATTTCGGCGCCAGGTGCCGGAGCAGGAGCAGGGGGTGTCCACGAGCACGCCGTCAAAGCGGTCGCGGAAGTTCGGCGGGGTGGCATTGCCCTGCCAGGTCTTCATGCGGATGTTCCCGAAGTGCCCGCGGCGTGCGCGCAGATGGATCTCCTCCAGGGCGGATTCCCGGAGGTCGGTGGCCTCCAGGATGCCGCGGTTTTTCATGAGCTGTGCCAGATGGAGGGTCTTTCCGCCGCCGCCGGCGCAGGCATCCCACCACTGCTGTCCGGCGCGGGGATCGCAGACGTGCCCCACGGCCTGCGAGGCCAAATCCTGGATCTCGAAGCCGCCATTGCGGAAGGCGGCGGTGTTCTGGAGGGCGGGCGCGGTGTTCTTCAGGGAGAGCGCGTCGCGCATGAGGGGATGGGGAATTAGCTTGACCGCTCCCTGGGTCTCCTGGAAGAGCTGTCGGGAGAGCTCTTCGGGGGAGAGACCCTGCGCGCGCAGCCACACGGGCGGGCGCTTCTGCAGCCATTCCACGAGGGCCTTGAAGGAGGCGCCCTCGGGCAGGGGAGAGAGCTCCTGCGCCACCCAGTCGGGCAGGAGTTCCTCCAGGGTCAGGGCGGGCATGGGGCGGTCCTGGAAGAAGGGCCGGAGATTCCGCCGGCGGTCCGCCACGGGGGTCTCTGGGGAGAGCCCCTGGAAGAGCTCGGGGTAGAGGCGCTCGTCCCGCAGCCAGTTGGTCGCGCAGGGCGGGAAGTCGAAGCGGTTCTCCAATACCCACGCCGCCGCCAATACGCCACTCCATTGGTCCGGATGCACCGGCAGCGTGGCGTCGCCGCGCGACAACGCTTCCTGGAAGGAGGTCGGCGCTAGCTTGCGCAACCACCCCCACCAGCGCAGGACGGAAAAGAGGGTCTCCGAAATCAGCCGTCGATCCCGGGATCCCAACTGGTGGTTCCGAGCACAGTATTCGTGGAGACAGCGGTCCGCCGGACGCTTTCCCCCAAGACACGAGGAGATCACCGAGACTACCGCCTCGGCCGTGGCACGCGCTTGACTCGCTATGCGGCCAGCCGGCATCTCTCGGCGGGCACTGCCGCCGCTACTAGGGGAGGATTCTTTGCGGAATGACATCTGAGGAAGGAAGAGAGAAGAAATTAGTCGGGGGCACGGGGGGCACAAGCCCCTCCGTCCTTTGGTCGTCTCCGGCTAGGGAAGAGCCGTCCTGGGGCTCACTGCGCTTTCGAAGCGGTATCGGTACCCCCGCTTACTGGCGGCGGAAGAGCGCCGCAGGCGCCTTGTGACTAGCCACTGGCCACGAATTACTGGGCACTTAGATCTTGGCGGCGTTTTTTGCGGCGAGGACGGTGTTGTAGAGGAGCATGGTGATGGTCATGGGGCCGACGCCGCCGGGGACGGGTGTGATGTAGGAGGCGTCCTGCGCCACGTCATCGAAGTCCACGTCGCCCTTGAGGCGGTATCCCCTGGGGGCGTCGGGGGCGGGAACGCGGTTGACGCCCACGTCGATGACCACGGCGCCGGGCTTCACCATTCCCTTGGTGATGGTGTGCGGGGCGCCGGCGGCGGCGATGAGGATATCGGCCTGTCGGGTGAAGGAGGCCAGGTCCTTGGTGTGGCGGTGGCAGATGGTGACGGTGGCATTGCCGCCGGCGGCCTTCTGGAAGAGGAGATTCGCCACCGGCTTTCCCACGATGTTGCTACGACCCACGACCACTACGTGCGCGCCGTCGGTCTGGATGCCCGTGCGCAGCAGCAGCTGGATGATTCCGTGGGGAGTGCAGGAGAGGAAGGTGGGCTGTCCCAGCAGGAGCTTTCCTAGAGAGACGGGGCTGAAGCCGTCCACGTCCTTGGAGGGATCGATGGCGGCGATGACGGCATCGCCGTCGATGTGCTTGGGCAGCGGCAGCTGCACCAGGATTCCGTGGATGCGGGGATCCTGGTTCTTCTGGCGAATGAGCTCCAGGAGCTGCTCCTGGGTGGTCTCGGCGGGCAGGCGGTTGTCGTCAGAGTAAATCCCCGTCTCCTGGCACGCCTTCTCCTTGGCAGTGACGTACGACTGGCTGGCGGGATCCTCGCCGACCAAAATCACCGCCAGACCCGGGGTGACCCCCTTGGAGGCCTTTAGCTCTTGAACCTGCTCCCGCAGCTCCTGACGGATCTGCGCGGAAATCTCTTTTCCGTTGATGATGGTTGCGCTCATGGTAGAATTGTAGTTTTGGGGATTGTAGAAAAATGAAATCGGAGGCATTTGGTGCCTCTCGGCGGGCAGCCGTTTCTGGGGATTCCGGGGAGAATCCGGCTACTTCCAGAAGACTCTCTCTGGCTCTGCGGCCAGGGGAGTCTGGGAGTCCATGGCGTCCTGGAGCTCCTCCTGACGGTCGAGGTCGAACCACCAGTAGGTCTCGGGATTGCCGCCAAAGCGCCCCAGGACTCTCGGGGGAGTGCCGAATTTGTTCCAGTAGAGGAGGCGGGTGTAGTTGATGTTCCAGAGGAGGATGTAGGGGTAGTTCTGCGCGAGGATGGCATCCACCCGACGGTTCAGCTCGTTGCGCTCCTGCACGGAGAAGCAGCCCTTCTGCTCCTCGATGAGGGCGTCGACACGCTCGTCCGCAAAGCCGGTGATGTTGGAGGAGCCGGGCTGCGCGCCTTCCTTGGAGGACCAGAGCTGCTCCGGGTCCTTGAAGAGGCTGCCGCCCCAGGCGGCCCAGGTCATGTCGAAGTCGTATTGGTCCATGTCCTTTGCCCAGGCGGACCAGTCTTTGACGGCGATGGCCATCTGGATGCCGGCCTTCTTGAGGGCCTCTCCGTAGACGGCGAGGAATTTGTCGGAGGAGCCGCCGCGGCTGAGGAAGGTGAATGCGAAGGGGGTGCCGTCCTTTTCGCGCCAGCCGGTGGCGGGATTCCGGAGCCACCCTGCCTGGTCCAGGAGTTCCTCGGCTCGCTTGGGATCGTAGGGGGTGAGGGGATTGGTGCAGGGGTGCTGGTCGTCGTAGAGGTCCTCCATGTAGGAGCGGTGGAGGAAGTATTGGCTGTGCATCATGGTGCGGTTCATGAACTCCCGGTCCAGGAGCAACGCCAGCGCCTGGCGGACCCGCAGGTCCTGGAAGAGCGGCCGGCGCAGATTCATGGCGAAGCCCTGCATGCCCACGGGCTCCTGGTTGTGGACCTCCTGCTTCACAATCCAGTGGTTCCGGACGGCTCCCAGCTGGTGCTCCAGGTCGTGCCACTGGCTGGCGGTGTAGATGCGCATCGCGTCGATCTCGCCCTTCTTGAAGGCGTCGAAGGCGTTCTGCTGGTCCTCGAAGAAGCGCATCTTCAGCTGCTGGAAGTTATGGACGCCGCGGGCGGCGGGGTAGCCCTTCCGCCAGTAGTCGCCGCGCTTCTCCAGCAAGAGGTGCTGACCCTCCCGGAATTCCCGGACGCGGTAGGGACCGCTGACGACCGGAAAGTCGAAGTTCACCAGATTGAAGTCCAGGTGCTCGTAGGCGTGCTTCGGCAGGACCATGAGTCCGCCCAGCGCGGAGAGGTTCTCCCAATGGAGGGACTTTGCGCGGAATTGTATGCCGCCGTCGGGCAGGAGGACGGGTGGCTCCATGCGCTGGAGCTGGTAGCGGATGGGGCCGGTCAGGTTCTTGGGATCCGTGAGGACCTGGCAGGTCCATAGGACGTCCTGCGCAGTGATGGGACGCCCGTCGCTCCAGCGGGCATTCTCGTCCAGCCAGAAGGTGAAGGTGCGCTTGTCCTCGGAGATGCTCCAGCGGCTGGCCAGCCAGGGGGTGAATTCCAGGGTCTCGGGATCCCGGGAGAGGAGGCAGTCGTAGAGCAGCTCGGTGACCTGGGCGCTCATGACGTTGTTGTCCAGGTAGTAGTTCAGGCTCTTGGGAGAGGGCCCCAGATACGACACGAAACACCCGCCATCCTGCGCGTCCTCCACCGCCGCCGCGGGATCCGGCGACTCCACCCAGCCAGGCAACGGATACGCCTGATCCGCACACAGCGAGAAGAGAGGAAGCAAGAGAGAAAAGATGAAAAGGCGAAGCATTGAAAAAGGAAAAAGGAGGAGGGAGGAGGGAGGAGGAAGGAGGGAGTAAGGCCAGGGTTTCGCGCGCGAAACCCCGCGTCGGGAAGACCCGTCGCGTGCGCCAAGCGCGCCCGAAATGGCGCGCAGCGAATCGCAGCGAATAGAATGAAGGCGAAAGAAATTAGGCGTGGCACGGGGGGCGCAAGCCCCTCCGTCCTTTGGTTGTTTTCCGGCGGGGCAGTCGCTGCGAAAATCGGCAAGGGCGTGCCGCCTTTCAGCTGCTCACTGCGGATTGCTGATTTGAACCCTTATGGGTGCGAAGAAGTCGGGACTCTTGTGGTGGTATCCCATGATGGGGACGAGGCAGGAGTAGACGGGCTGCGGGCCGTCGGCGACGCGTGTGCGGAAGAAGTTCGCCTTGAGGGAGCCGGCGGTCTCGGGAGTGGCCTCCAGGTCGCTCCACGGCACTTTCACGATGGCGGTCCACTCGCCGTCCTTGCGGCTGACGTGGCATTGCGCCGCGCCGTTCCAGCGGGGATCGATGCCGCCCTGCGCGGAGGTCCATTTGCCGTCCCAGAGAGTGCCGTTCGCGGTGAGGATGAACTGGATGCCCCGGGCGCCATCCTGAGAGCAGAAGAAGACCTCCACACAGTCGTCCTCCCAGGGCATCCCCTGGTCACGCCCTTGCGCGTTGGCGACAAGCTTTTCGGTGTCGGGCTCTTGGCAACGGAAGAGGAGCGAGAGCCCCTCTTTGTCGGCGAGGGTGTAGAATTCGGTGGGGATGTCGATGTCCTTTCCGTTGGTGTCGGCGAAGGTCTCGGCTTGCGCCTTCTGCCAGATGGGTGCGTCGGGCCCTTGTGCGGGGTCGACCGCCTCGTCGGCGAGGAAGGGGAATTTTGCGGGCCTCCGCAGTCGTTCGCTGGGATGGAGCTGCAGCCCGGAGTATGGCTCCATTTCGTCGCGGATGAGCTGGATGCGCTTATGGTAGTCACTGCCGGGCTCGGTGAGTGCGAGCGACTGATCCAGCAGGGCGAAGAACTCCCGGACGTCTTCGTCGGAGTAGAGGGTGCTGGGGTGGATATTCAGGGTGAAGACGAAGGGCCGCGTGGTGCAGATGTGCTCCGCCTTCTCCCAGAAGGCGCGCATGGGCTTTTCGGCGGGGCCGTAGAAGAGCCGGTAGTATTCGTCCAGGAGCGCCTGGAGGTCCAGATTGGGGTCCCATTCCAGCTTGGAGGTCACGTAGGCCGTCAGGTGGGAAAGCCCGGGGTGCCAGATCTTGAAGGTGTTGAATTCGTCGGAGGCGGCCATGCGCTGTTCGGACTCCATGAAGAAGCCCTCGATGCCGATTTCATGCGCGAAGCGGATGTCGTCCTGGAGGAGCGAGGGGTAGAAGGCGGGGTATCCGCGGAGTGGCTTCCAGTAGTCCGCATGGGGGTAGGTGTAGCTGTAGACGTGCTTCAGGCGGCTGCACCACTCCTTCAGGACGCCCCGGATGTGCGCCTTTCTGGCGGGATCGACCTGTTCGCGCTGGTTGTGGCAAATCAGAGTCGCCACATTGGGCGCCAGCTGCGCGGGCTTGGTGGGCGGACGGCGGTAGTGCTCGTAGGCGAAGGTCCCGATGAGTCGGTCGGGAAAGCGCTTGCCGACCTCGCGTGCGATGTTGTTGGTGAAGGTCCAGACGTAGTTGGAGAACTTTCCGTCCTCGCCCATGGAGGGGTCTACGAGCGCCTGGCAATTCTCGCATTCGCAGACGCGCTCGGTGCCGTCGTTGGGGCTGAGGGGGTAGAGGATATTCTGGGGGTGCGTCTCGAAGTATTCGCAGATCTTTTCCACCCAGGCCTTCTGGAGATCGGGATTGGTGAGGCAGTAGTTCCCGCCCCAGTGCACCAGCACGGAACGGCTGTCGGTGTCGCGGCGGCCGTCGATGAGGGCGAAGTATTCCGGGTGCGCGTCCTTCTGGTCCTCCATCTGCCAGTAGGCGTGGTTGATGTCACGGGGGGAGTCGCCGCCGAAGCCGGCGCGCCGGAACCAGAGGGCGTCCTCCGGGTATTCGCTGAAGAAGGAGGTGAAGGCGTAGCGATATCCGAAGGCGGGGGCGTTGGTGCGGCAGAAGGGCTCAAGGGTGAGCTCGTCGCGCGTGGGACAGACGGTGCCTAGCTCGCCTTTCATGTAGAAGCGGACTCCCAGGAAGGTCTCCAGGAAGTCCCGGACGCCGAAGTAGGTGCCCATTTCGCCTAGGGCGTTGAGCTTCAGCTCCTCGTTCCAGAGCTCCACCCAGCGGTAGGGATGGATGAAGCCCTGGAGGATGCCGCCGGGGTAGTCCCGCCCCGCAAGGAAGACGCACTCGTCATTGGCGCCCAGCAGATAGCCGTCTGTCGACAATGCCTCACGGTCGAAGCCCGCATTGCGCGCGGCCGCGGAATCCCCTACGTAGATGGGGACCAGCCCCGCGGGAGCCTCGCCCTCGTAAATCCGCCACTCCAAACCCGCGGACTTGCCCATCCAGAGCGACAGCTCCTTGGCCGCAAAACGAACGGGCTCCGTGGCCCCCTGCGGAATGACGATGGCAGAACGCACCTCGCCGCCCTGAAAGAGCGTCAGGGAGAAGAACGGTAGCGCACAGGCAACCAGCAGTAGGGCTACAAGGAGTCTTTTCATGGTGCGGAAAGGGGCGTTTTGAAGGGACTCGGGAAAAGGAGGAAAAACACAGCCGCTTAATATAATTTCCCACCCCTGCGCCGCGCTCCGTGGATAAGAGAATGAAAATTGTCAGTTAGTGGTTGATAATTAGGGAGTTAGAATGGCTTCACAAGACCCCTTCGCCGCTCGACACAACGGCACGATGCACCGCGACCGCGGCGCAGTTAGCAGGGGCAATGAGTAGCTAGTAGTTTTGTGCGGTCGCTGCGCGGCTTTCTCGCGGCTGGGATGCCGCGGTGCCAGTGCCGCCGGTAAGCGGAAAGAAGCTAGGCAGGGGGTGCGGG
>CAVDSU010000107.1:0-7728 GCA_963611685.1 bacterium | reverse complement strand
CGGGGGGCGCAAGCCCCTCCGTCCTTTGGAGATCTTCCTACAAAACCCGCGCCAGGCAAGCGCGCACCATGGTATGGCACGCGCCGCACTACTCCCCTAATGGGTGGGGAGAATATCCAAAGGACTGGGGGCAAGCCCCCCGCACCCCCCACCCCATAACACAGCCGCATAAAGCTACAGTGCAGCCCCAAAGCCGACACCACACCGCCGGTAGGCGGAAGAGCGCCTGCGGCACCTTGCAGACTAGCCACTAGCCGCTAATTACTAGGCACTTGCTGCGCAAACTGCGCCGCACCGATGTGCTACGCAGCAAGCAGGGATCCATAAGACGTCTCGCGCGGCCGCTGCGCGGTTGCCCTGCCAGCGCCGACACGAACACAAAAAACGGCCCCTGCGGCGTTTTATGCCGAGGGGCCGTCTATGGCTATTGGCGATCAAGCCTTGGTTGGCAGAAGCCAGCGATTAGCGCTGTTCGCCGCCGGGGACGTCCAGTTCGGGGAACCAGTAGTAGTCGGTGGTGGCGTATTGCTTGCCCAGGTCGGGGTTATTCTTGACGGCCTTGTCGATGTTCATGGTCTCGACGTGTCCGTCGCTCATGGACAGATTGACCATCCGGCTGTGGCGGAAGTAGTCCTCCTTGTAGTTGGACAGGTAGCTGCCGCAGGAGACGATGCGGTCGAAAGCGTAGGACTTGTTGGCGCGCAGGTCGGGGCGGGTGATGCCGTCCAGCAGGTTCACGTGGATGGAGGGATACTTGATGCCGCTGACACGGTGCCAGTTGGCGGACTTGCTTCCTTCAATAACCCAGGCATTCTCGAGGCACATGCGGGAGTAGCTCATGCCGACGCTGCACTGGTAGCCGATGTTACCCATGACACGGTGGTCAGTGGGGCAGGAGGGGCACAGGGTCACCTTGTGCCAGGAGCTCTTGTCCTCACCACTGCCGCCGCGGTTTGCCGCGGGATCCTTGTCAGACCACTGCTTGCCCGTCATGGGAGCCTCGGGAATGAGGGGATTCACGGTGAACCAGAAGAGCATCTCGGAATTGGTAATCCAGCCGCCGCAAATGTCGGCGGCACTACCCTGGCCAGCCTTGTCATTGTTCTGCCGGAAGGCGATGGGAGGCAGGTAGTCGTCGTAGTCGTTGGAATAGAGGATGTTGCCCAGCTGCAGCTGCTTCAGGTTGTTGGTGCAGCTGATGGCACGGGCCTTCTCACGGGCCTTGCTCAAGGCAGGCAACAACATGGCAGCCAAAATCGCAATGATCGCGATCACGACAAGCAATTCAATCAAAGTGAAGGATTTACGCATGGTTTTCTCTTACGTTGGGGGGGAACACAAATTTTAATGGCAAAACACCATCAAGCAAGATTATATCGAAATTCTATTCCCAAAAACAAGAGCACACAAGAAAAAAATTCAAAAAATTCATGACAATTTACCCCCCCCCACAACGACAATTCATGACAATTCCAACACCCTGTCGGCAAATATGTAATAGTCTGCACTTTTTTCCGAAGGCAGGAGAACCGCCGCCGCAGAGCGGTCCTAGTGGGGGGATATCCAAAGGACTGGGGAGAAGCCCCCGCCCCCATTGGCAGCTCGTGGCTAGCAGCTCGTGGTTAGCCTATGCGATGCCGCGGGCGCTCTTCCGCCGATTGGCGGTATTGCGCGCCAATTCGGGCGCGCACAACGCACGCGCCGGGTCTTCCCGGCGCGGGGTTTCGCCTGCGAAACCCTGGCCTAACTTCCTCCTTCCTCCTTCCTCCCTCCTCCTTTTTCGAAAATCATTCCCTCACGATTTCCGCAGGCGCTGCGGGGTCATAGACATGGAAGCACGGCACGCCGTGTGGGGATTCATCGAGGAGTCGGAGATGCTGTGCTTCCAGTGCCTGTTGGAAGCGTGCGGGGTCCTGGATGGAGCGTGGGGCGAAATCGGCAGCGGCTCCAAAGAGGTGCTTGGAGATATATCCCTCGCTGCGCCTCTGAAGGATGCGATAGGCGTTTTCTTCGGTGAGAGGCATGGCCTGGACGAGCTCCTCCACGTAGGAGGGGATTCCGCCGGTGCAATAGAGTCCGCGGAGCTGTTCCGGGGTCATGGCGGACATCTCCTGTGCCTGTTGCCGGAGGCTCCGGCGTCCGGAGGTCATGACCCATGGCGCACACGCCTCCCCCGTGGCCTCCCGGTAGCCCGCCTGGTAAACGAGAAAGGCCGCCTCCAGACGCCCCCGGAATTCCTGCTGGAGACCGAGGAATTCCTCCTCGTCGCAGCGCAGGAAAATGCGGGATGCGGTCATGGCAGACGGCCCGGAAAAGCCGCCCGGGGGGAGTTGAAATTCATCTCCCGGGGCGGCTTGCGGATTTTTTGGGGGGATGGCGGTTCTACTTCCGAGAAGCGGGCGCCTTGATGACCACGGGGTTCCGGAGATTCTGGAAGACGCGCTCGAAGAGAGGCAGTGCGCCCTCCACGTTCTCGGGATGCATGAGCTCGGCGCACTTCTGGGGAGTCAGGTTCGGACGATCCTCGAAGGCCTTCTTGAAGAGGCTGGTGTAGTAGCGGACCAGGAAGTCGTCCTCGCTGGTGACCGTGCGGAAGAGGGAGAGCAGCCGGCGGCTCTGGGGCTGGTTGGAGGTCTTGGGGTTTTCCCAGAGGCAGGCGCCGAAGATGAGGGACCAGATGGTTCCCTGCCAGGGGCGGTCCTCCACGACGTGGTCGGGATCCACGGTATTGCGCAGCTCCTCGTTGGTCATCTCGCGTCCCTTCTCGGAGAAGATGATGTAGATGTTGTGGAGGACCTTGTCGCGGATGTCGCCGTCGGCGATGTGCCAGCGGGTGGCCTGCATATACTGCGCCAGGTCGAAGCTCTGGAGCTCCTCGTCGGAGTAGGCGGAGGCGTTGTGGCAGTTGCCCAGTCCCACAGTGAGGGACTCGTCCTCGCCCTTGGTCAGCTTCACCGTGGTGTTCGCCACATTGCGGAGGAACTCCTCGAAGGTGGTGCAGCCGAAATCCGCCACGGAGAACTCGGGGAGCGCGGCAACGAGCTTCTCCTCCAGCTGCTCGATGGGCAGCTCGCCGTTGACCAGGATGGTCTTGATGGTGTAGAGCGCCTGCGCCTTGTCAGAGACATTGCTGGGCTTGGTGCGGACGGCGGCAGTGCTGTCGGCAGCCACGATGAATTCGTCGGCCACGCGGGTGAGCGCGGCGGCGCTGGCGGCCTCGGGTCCCAGGATGTAGACGCTCTTTCCCAGGCTGCGGATGCGGCTCACGAAGGGCAGCAGCGCCAGGTCGTTGGTGCCAAAGACCACGCCGCCCAGAGCGGGATTGCGCTGGATTTCGTCCAGGGCATCCAGTCCCATGCAGACGGCGGCGTATCCGGGAATCCGGAAGGTATTTGCGCTGCCGCGGGGGATGAACTGCATCTCGGCGCCGGCCTTGGAGAGATCGGTGATGGTGTGGCGAGTGCGGGGACCGCTCCAGTCGCCGTATGCCTTGCAGTGGACCACGGGGCCGTAGTGGCTCTCCAAATAGGCCACCACATCCAAGTGGGAATAGTTGCGGGAGAGATCGCCCTCGGTCTTGCCGTTGAAGCCCATCAGGTTGTCATAATCAATGAAGAGGGCGAGCTGCTGAGATTTCTGTGCCATAGTCGTGATAGCGTTGGGGTGTTTTTGCCGTGAAGGGAAGGGCGCCGCGGACATCTCGTCCGGCTACCGCCCTCCTAGGCGTGTTCTACAAGGATTCGCAAGAAAGCAAATTCTGCGTTTGGTTGCTCTTTGGTGTTACGATTCTTACTTGGGTGGGACTCTTTCGTGTTTCTCCCAAAACGACGGCGTCCTTGGCCGCGCGCTTTTGGGAGAAAGGCATTTCGTGCAGTGGGGGAAGGAAGGAGGGTGGGTGGGGTGGCGTGTTGCCTGGAAGGCGTGCGAGCAAGCGCGCCGCATGCGTCATTCATGCGGGGATAGCATTCCGGAAGCGACCGTCCGCCCACGCGTCCCCCGGGACTCGCCGGCGCGTCTCCACCGAGACCGCGGGCCAATGCCGGAGAAACCTGGGGTGTCCAGAGGACTCGGACCAGACCTCCACTACATCATATCGAATGGGCACCTGGGGATTTCCCAGGGCAGAAAGGTATTCGGCGGCTGCGCGCGCCATCCGGCGGCGCTTTCCGCGCGTCAATGCCGCCAGCGGGCTGGGGGACTCCTCCCCGAAAACGGCGGCGGAAGAAAGCGCCTGCTTGAGGCGGCGGGTCTTGACCTCCACAAAGCAGAGGACCCCCGCGCCATCGCGACAGACGAGGTCCAGCTCCCCCAAATTATGGGGAGCGCGCCAATTTCGGCAGAGAAGCGCATAGCCGGCGTTCTCCAGGAAGCGCCCGGCGGCGTCCTCGCCCCGGCGCCCAATGCGCAACGCCCTGCGGCGCAAGCGGGAAAGAGAGGCCCCTCGGAGCACTCCCTCCTTCGGAAAACGCCCTAATGTAGCACGCTTCCACATGTCCTAGCAAAACGGGCAACCGGAGGGAGTTGGGGGAAGTCTCCTAGGGGGCGACTGGTTTCCCCTGGGAGTTGGCGGATTTTTCCTCCGCCTGGAAGATCCGCAGGGAGTCGAGGGTGCTCTCGGGGAGGCACTCGGAGACGGGTCGGTTCTTCAAGACGCAGTGGGCGAAGTATGCGATCTCCTGCCAGTAGCCATTCTTCTCGGCTCCGAAATTCAGGGTCTTCGGATCCTTCTTGCCAGGCTGGAAAATGGTCAGGGTGTCGCCCGCCAGGCGGATGGTGGCCTTCTCGTAGACCGCCGTCAGGCCCGCGTGGAAGCCACTGCGCAGCCAACTCTGCTCCGCCCAGACCTGCGCATCGTCATCCGCGAAGAAGTACCGGGTGATGGACTCGTTGACGCCCGCGACATCCGCGCGATGGACGCCGGAGGTCGATACCTTCTGGGGCATGCCCAAAAGGACATGGAGGAAATCGGTGTCATGGAGATGGAGATCCAGCAGTGCGCCGCCGGAGCGGCCGTAGTCGTGATACCAGGGGCTCGCGGGGAAGCCGGAGAGCCGCTCGACGGCGAGGCGCAGGAGCCTCCCGTATTTTCCGCTGCGGTGGATCTTCGCCAATCCGCGATAGACGGGGAAGAATCGGATGCACTGCGCGATCATCAGATGCCGGCCCGTCTCCTTCGCCACGGCGATCATGCGCTTGGCGGCATCGGTGGTGCGCGCCATGGGCTTTTCGCAAAGCACATGGCAGCCGTCCCGCATTGCCTGGATGGCCATGGGCTCATGGAGGTCGGTGGGCAGGCAGATGTCCACCATGTCGGGATGCTCCTTCGCCATCATGCGCTGGTAGGAGGTGTATTTGTGGACGCCGGCCAGATTGGCCTGTCCGCTGTCGCCGATGTTGATGGAGGAGGAGAGGGTGGACAATGCCTTTCGGCTGATGTCCACAATCGCCACGAGCTGGCACTCGGGCTGGTCGGCGTATTGCGCCACGTGGTGGTGTCCGATGCCGCCGAAGCCAATGACTGCGACCCTGAGCTTCTTCTGCATGGAAATCTTCCGATACGAAACAATAGACGCCAGGAATCGAGAGAGAGCCCGCAACGCCACCTAGCGTGCGAAAGAGTGTGAAACGCCCCCGTTTCCCCGGATCAAAATAGCTGGATAAAAAGCTGGAGCGGGTGATGGGAATCGGACCCACGTAGCTGGCTTGGGAAGCCAGTGCATTACCATTATGCTACACCCGCAGCAAAAGCACTGTAAATCTTTTCAGAACTGCGAGTTAATGTAGATCTTCACGCAGGAATTGCAAACACTCCCCTGCGTGGGTGTCAGGAAGATTGTACTCCACATGCCCGCCCTGCTCCAAAAGGTCCCAGACCGCCGCCCACGTGCGGCCAATCCACAGGGGCTCCATCAGGCACGCGCGGCTATATCCCGCATGGAAGGCGCGCAGGCACTCCCGCCAGCGCGCGGCGTCCTGGCGCGCCAATCGACCCGTCCCCGCCAAAAACTGCGCGAGATTCTTGGCGCGGTGCGCCAGCGGCATGGGGAGGGGATCCAATCGGACATTGTCGCAATCCACCAGGCAGACGCGGTAGGGGCATTCGCGGGTGCAGTTGTCATTGCGCACGAAATTCGCGGGCTTGGTGTCCAGATGGAAGATTCCGGCGGCATGGAGATCCGCCAGGATTCGTCCGCATTCGGCGTAGAGCTCCGGGGCGTCGGGAAGCGCGGCGTAGTCCGTGAGGAAGAAATTGCCCGTGCCGCAATCGCCGAGCAGGAGGTAGTCCCCGCCGTCGGGGAGGCGTCCACGCCCCCGCGCCAGCGCGGTGAATCCCGCCATGCGTGCAGTGCACTCCTGGCAGCGCTTCACATGGCGGGCGCCCTCCCAGAAGTGCCGACGCCGGAACTCCTTCAGGATCAGGGAGCCGCCGCGGGGATCCGCGCAACGCGAGATGCTCCGCTTCTTGTCCTGTTTCAGGGCGCCATGGCGCTCTGTCTGGGCGAGGTGTTCCGAGAGGATCTCCCGACAGACCTCCGCGGGGGGATTTTCCCGCGCGGAGAGGGGGTTTCCGGCCTCCAGGAGATCCAGGATTGCCTGCGCACGGGAGGGCCGCTCGTCAGACTGGTGCAGCGTCTGGAGGCGCCGGCGAAAGACGGGCAGCGAGGGCAGTGTCCAGGCCAGCATGTCGTCCAGGACCTCCTGGTCGAAGGGATCGGGGAGCACGGGACACCCCGCACTGCGCGCCAACTCCGACTGTGCGCTGCGGGGCGTGCAGAGGACCGGCAGGGAACACTGCAGGGCGTCCGCCAGAAGGAGTCCATGGAAGTCGTCCCGTGCCGGCAGGAGCATGAGATCCGCGGCGGCCATGAGGCATCGCGCGTGCTGGAGAGTGGGGAGATACCGGAGCTGCCCCTCGGGGAATCCCAGCTTTCGGGAGGCCTGCTGGAGCAGCGAGAGGCTCTTCGGACTGGGCTGTCCCACCACCAGGAACCGGCAGCGCTCCCGGATATGCAGCGGGAGGATTCCCAGGGCCTCCAAAGAGCGGTCCACGCCGCCGGCACGCCACTCCTCGGCGGGCTGCAGAATCAAGATGGTCCCCGGAATCTGGCAGCCGTAGGCCTGCCGCATGAGGGCGATCTCCTCCGCCGTGGGGACCGGCTCCGCACGGAGGTCGTCCAGCCAGGGCGGAATCTCCCGCAACCGGGGACGCGGCACGCCGTATTCCGCCATCAACGTGCGCCTCTGCGCCTCGCCAGAATAGAGGATCTGCGTGGTCGAGGGACTCCGGAAGAGCGCCTCCAGGCGCCTGCGCAGCCTCCCGGGCGTCTGGTCAAGGAGCGCCTTTCGTCCACCGGGATGCGGCAAGTCGTCCCCCAGATGCAGCCCCTCCTGCAACAGGCAGAAATCCAATCCGGGGAGGGGCTCCAAGCCCAGGGTCACCCAGCCGTCCGCCGACTGGCGCAACTCCTCCAAACGACGCAAAAAGGCGCCCTCGCCCCCGCACACGACCTCCACCCGCACCCCCGCAGGAAAAAATCCACCTTGCGACGCATCCTCCTCACGCGTCAATAACAAGACCTCGTGACCACGAGCCAACGCAGCCCCCAAAATCCCCGACAATTCACGACGGACCATGCCGCCGGAAGGAATCGATTGTCGAGCCAAAAGAAAACGCATGGAATTGGGAAAAAGGAGGAAGGAGCCAAGGCTCCAAAAAGGAGGAAGGAG
>CAVDSU010000106.1:0-7767 GCA_963611685.1 bacterium | reverse complement strand
CTCCCTACTCCCTAACTAGGCGTGGGTCCCCGCCTAGATTCTTCTGCCAACTGGCGGCGTGTCTGTTGCGCGACCGCAGGCAGTCCGGGGCGCATTATATTTTGGCGTTTTTACCGGGCTGTGGGAGGCTGGTGCCTCTCCGCGTTAGTAAAGAGTCCCTGTTTTCCTGTGGTGGGCTTTTGTGTGTTTGCCGCAGGGGAGGAGGGATTGTCATCACAAGGGATCCGAAGATGATTACCACCAAGGAAGTTGACAACATGTGCTGCGTGGCGAAGGGCTGTGACCACGGTCCCGCGCCGATTCCGCAGGAAGGAAAGTGGACCCAGGTCCGTCAGATCAACGAGATTTCTGGTCTGACCCACGGTGTGGGCTGGTGCGCTCCCCAGCAGGGCGCTTGCAAGCTGACGCTGAATGTGAAGAATGGCGTCATTGTTGAGGCGTTGGTGGAGACCATCGGCTGCAGCGGCATGACCCACTCTGCCGCAATGGCCGCGGAGATCCTCCCGGGAAAGACCATCCAGGAGGCCCTGAATACCGACTTGGTGTGCGACGCCATCAACACCGCCATGCGCGAGCTCTATCTGCAGATCGTCTATGGCCGCACCCAGAGTGCCTTCTCCGAGGGCGGTCTGGCGGTTGGTGCTGGTCTGGAGGACCTGGGCAAGGGTCTTCGCAGCCAGGTGGGCACCATGTATTCCACCCAGCTGAAGGGCGTCCGCTATCTGGAGATGGCGGAGGGCTACGTGAACCGTGTTGCCCTGGACAAGGACAACCAGGTGATTGGCTACGAGTTCGTCAAGATGGGCCCGATGATGGAGGCCATCAAGAAGGGCATGGACGCCAACGAGGCCCTGAAGAAGTTCACCGGCACCTACGGCCGCTTCAGCGCCGAGGCGGGAGCCGTCAAGTACATCGACCCTCGTCACGAATAATCCCAGGGAGGTTAGAAGAAAATGGCTTTGTTCGAAAACTACGAGCGTCGGATTCCGCAGATCGAGAAGGTCTGCGCTCAGTACGGAATCAAGGATCTGGAGAGTGCCCGTCAGTTCTGCATTGACAAGGGCTTCGATCCCTACAAGATCACCGAGGGCATCCAGCCCATCTGCTTCGAGAACGCCAAGTGGGCGTATGTCCTGGGCGCCGCCATCGCCATGAAGAAGGGCTGCACCAAGGCCGCCGACGCCGCCAAGGCGATTGGCGAGGGCCTGCAGGCCTTCTGCATCCCCGGCAGTGTCGCGGACGACCGCAAGGTGGGTCTGGGCCACGGCAACCTGGCGTCCATGCTGCTGAGCGAGGACACCAAGTGCTTCGCCTTCCTGGCCGGCCACGAGTCCTTCGCCGCCGCCGAGGGCGCCATCGGCATCGCCACCAAGGCGAACCGCGTGCGCAAAGAGCCCCTGCGCGTCATCCTGAATGGCCTGGGCAAGGACGCCGCCTACATCATCAGCCGCATCAACGGCTTCACCAGCGTCGAGACCAAGTTCGACTACTTCACTGGCGAGCTGAAGATCGTGAAGGAGACCGCCTTCTCCGACGGCCCCCGCGCTGCGGTGCGTTGCTACGGCGCTGACGATGTCCGCGAGGGCGTCGCGATCATGTGGAAGGAGGACGTGGATGTCTCCATCACGGGCAACTCCACCAACCCCACCCGCTTCCAGCACCCCGTTGCCGGCACCTACAAGAAGGAGCGCATCCTGGCCGGACGCAAGTACTTCTCCGTCGCCTCCGGCGGCGGCACCGGCCGTACCCTGCATCCCGATAACATGGCCGCCGGTCCTGCCTCCTACGGCTTCACCGATACCCTCGGACGCATGCACTCCGACGCACAGTTCGCCGGATCCAGCTCCGTGCCCGCCCACGTCGAGATGATGGGCTTCCTGGGAATCGGCAACAACCCCATGGTGGGCGCCACCGTCTCCGTGGCCGTCGCCGTGGAAGAGGCCATGAAGTAATCGCGATTCCTTCGTGAACGCAAACCGCCGCCCGCCGAAAGCAATCCCCTTGCTGGACCGGGCGGTGTTTTTCTTTTGACGGGACGGCCTGGAAGAAAGCCATTTTTCCTTTCTTCTGGCGTCTCGCCGAGATCCGCTGCCCCCACCCCCTGCCTCCTTCTTTCTTCTCTTCCCCGAATGTCCCAGAATGCGCCCTGGCAACCGCTGCTGCCCTACAATTCCGTCTGCTGCCGATACAGCGAAATCGGCACCAAGGGTCGGAATCGCGGGAGTTTCGTGCGGCATTTGATCGAGGGCTTGCGGCGTTGCCTGGGGGAGTCCTTTGCGGAGGGCCGGTACGAAGTCGAGCGTGGGCGGGTCTTTTTGTATCCGGGCGAGGAGGGCCGGTTGCTGGACGAGAGCCAGTTGTCGGCATTGCGCCGTGAGATCCCGGCGTTGCCGGGCATCGCGTCGGTCTCGCCGGGGTGGCATTGTGAGCGGACCCTGGAGGCGCTGGAGGAATACGTCTTCCGGACCTTCCCTGCGGTGGCGCAGGCATTCCTGGAGCGCTTCCCGCGTCCCGAGGAACGCACCTACGCCATGCGGGTGAATCGCTGCGACAAGGCCTTCCCGCTCCATTCCACCGAAATCGAGAAGCACTTCGCCATGCGGCTGCTTCCGGAACATCCGGAGCTCACTCTGGATCTCAAGAAGCCCGCGCTGCGCATTGGCGTGGATTTGCGGCGCAGCGGGATCTTCGTCGACTACGAGCGCATCGAGGGCGCTGGCGGACTGCCCACGGGCTCCGGCGGCGACACCCTGGCGCTGCTCTCCGGCGGCATCGATTCCCCCGTGGCCTGCTACGAGATGATGCGACGCGGCGCCTACGTGGACTTCGTTACCTTCCATAGCGCGCCCTACACCCCCGAGGCCGGTCTCTCCAAGATCTGCGACTTGGTCCGAATCCTGAATCATTTCCAGCGTCGCGGACGCATCGTCGCCGTGAATCTGCTTCCCCTGCAGAAGGCCATTCGGGACAATTGCGACGAGAAGTTCCGTACGGTCTTGTATCGCCGGAATATGATGCGGTTAGCCACGGTGGTGGCGGGGCGCTTCGGCTCGGAGGCGCTGGTGACCGGCGAGAACTTCGGCCAGGTGGCTAGTCAGACCCTCACCAACATGCGGGTCATTCAGCAGGCGACCCCCATGATGATCCTCCGCCCACTCTTGGTCTACGATAAGCTGGACATCATTGACGTGGCCCAGAAGATCGGCACCTTCCCCATTTCCCAAATCGCGGTCCCCGACTCCTGCACCGTCTTTGCTCCCGTAGCGCCTACCACACACGCCTCCCTGGGACTGGTGCAGGCGAATGAGGCGCGACTGGATCTGCCTGCGCTGCTGCGGCAGTGCCTGGAGCAGAGCACCATGCTGGATCCCCGGAACTACGAGTCCCGGCCCTTCCCGCAACTCCTGGAGGAGCCGCTCCCACTATGAGCGACGCCCCCGAAAATGCCGCCGCCGCGCCCACGCGCTGCCTCCGGGACTTCTCCGGGGAAGAGCTGAAGGCGCTGGTGGTCTCCCTGGGCGAAAAGCCCTTCCGCGCGACACAGATCCATGACTGGCTCGCCGGACGACTGGCGGCCTCCTACGACGAGATGAAGAATCTCCCGCGCGCCTTCCGCGAGCGTCTGGCGCAGGCGGTGCCCGCCTTCTCTTTGAAGACCGTGGCGCGCCTCCAGGATCCCGAGGACGGCACAGTGAAGTGGCTCTCCGAGCTCTCGGATGGACACACCGTGGAGACCGTCCTCATGCGGATTCCCGAACGCTCCACCGTGTGCATCTCCACCCAGGTGGGCTGCCCCGTCCAGTGCGTCTTCTGCGCCAGCGGCCGTGGAGGACTGGTCCGGAATCTGTCGGTCGCCGAGATCATGGACCAGGTGATTCTGGCCAGCCGCGAGAATGGCGGCCGCGTGGACAACATCGTGGTCATGGGAATGGGCGAGCCGCTGCTGAATCTGGATGCCCTGATTCCCGCGCTACGCGCACTGGCCTTCGGCGTCCGGCGCGTCACCATCTCCACCAGCGGAATCGTCCCCGGAATCCTCCGCCTGGCGCAGGAGGGCGATCCCTGGAATCTGGCGCTCTCGCTCCATGCCGTGGATGACGAGATGCGCGGGCGCATCATTCCGGCGCACCATCGCTATCCGTTGTCGGAGATCTTCGATGCCATGAAGGCCTACCGGGAGAAGCTGGGAGACTTCCGGCATCTCACGCTGGAATACGCCCTGGTTGCCGGGCAGAACGACTCCGCTGGCGCCCTGGAGAAGCTCGCCCGCATTGCGGCGGACCTCCAGGCGAAGGTGAATTTCATTCCCTGCAATCCCAACGACAGCCGCCTGACGGCGCCCACCCAGCGCCGTTGCCAGGAGGCCGTCGCCTTCCTGGAATCCCGCGGCGTCACCGCCACGCTTCGTCGTTCCCGGGGGCAGGGCATCCTGGCCGCCTGCGGACAGCTCCGGCAAAAGCGGCAGCAACAGCAACAACAGACTCTTTCCTAGCCCTTCGTTCCTGCAAACATCCACCCCACACGGAGAACCGTCGATGAACAGAACGCTCCTCGCCTTTGTCTTTTCTCTCTTCGCCTTCGCGGCGATTTCACTTCCAGCCCAGACCACACAGGAGGATTCCAGCAAAATGTCGGCACCCGAAGCCAATCCCGTCGTCCGCATCATGACCACCAAGGGTGACATGATGGTGGAGCTCTATGAAGACAAGTGCCCCAACACCGTGGCGAACTTCATCAACCTGGCCGAGTCCGGCTTCTATGTCGGACAGTCCTTCCACCGCATCATTCCTGGTTTCATGGCACAGGGCGGTTGCCCCAATTCCAAGGAGGGCTCCATGGGGGCCCCCGGCACCGGCGGCCCCGGATACCGCATCGCAGACGAATTCGACAAGTCCCTGCGCCACGTGGGACCCGGAGTCCTCTCCATGGCCAACAGCGGTCCCAACACCAACGGCAGCCAGTTCTTCATCACCTTCGTGGATACCCCCTGGCTGGATGACCACCACACCGTCTTTGGAAAGGTCATCAGCGGACAGGAGGTCCTGAAGGCCCTGGAGGCCGTCGGCACCCGTAGCGGCAACTGCACCGAGCGCGTCTACTTCAACGTGGAGGTCGTCTCCAAGCGCAATCACGACTACGTGACCAAGAAGCTCTAGCAATTCCTGCTGGAAACGCCCTCCGGAAGCCATGTCCCTGCAAGAGAACCCCCATCCTACGACGACGCGACGCACGCTGCCATCGGCATTGCCGGCGGCGCTGGCGCTGTCGTTGTTGCTGTTGCTGGGCGTGGTCTCTTGCCGGAGCCTGGTGGCGCCCCCGGGATACGCCTCCCGGGGCAGCGGCACCGCCGGACGCATCGAGTTCCCGGAGGGCGTCTCGCTGGAAGCGCAATACGTCCTGCTCGCCTGGTATGAATCCCAGCACGGCGAGGAGGCGCGTCGTCGGGCGGGCGATGCCTACGGCGTGGTGGTCAATGCGCTCCGGGACCGCGGCGCGCTGCTGCGCGGCATGGCGGCACGGGAGCTGGCGGAGCGCTATCCCGCCTTCGCGTATGTGCCCCCCAATGGCGGACTGGCTTTCCTCTACGGCGCATTGGGCGCACGCCAGGACTACGGGCAAGCGCTCGCCATGCTGGCGGAGTGTCGGCGGGTCCTGGAGAGCCAGCGCACTCTGGAGGTGCCCCTGCAGGAATGCGCGGCGTATCTGGAACAGAGTGCCAGTGCCCAGGAGGCGGCGCGTTTCCGCCAATGGGCGAGCGGCCATTCGCGCCTGGAGATCGCGTCTTCCGATCAGGAGAGCCTCCGGTTGCTGGAGGCCTGCCGTCGCGCGCTAGTGCTGAAGCAGCGGCTCGCCGCGGGCGCTGCGGAGGCCGAGGAGTGCCTCCAGGGCGATGCGCTGGGCGCCCCGCGGATTCTTCGGGATTTGGATGAGGCCGACCAGGCCATCCTTCCCGAGGCATTGGCGGAACTGAATCTCATAGAGGACCAGGAGACCCTCCCGCAATGGAAGAGCCTCCGTTCGAATTTCCCCGCGCGGGTGGTGTCGCGTGTCGCCGCGCGGGTGGAGGGCCTCTCTCTCTCCGAGGGCGAGGCGCTTCTCTCCAACGCCCTCCGGGAATGGGAGGGCGAAGTGCGCTTGGCGGCCGCCTCACAGGCCGCACGTGAGTCGCTGGCCACGGTGCGGGAGGGGCTCTTCCGTCGCCGTGTCCACGAACTCCGCCAGGAGTCCCAGCGTGCCGAGGAGATCGGCGGCTATGCGGGCGCCATTCAGCGGGTGCGTCAGCTGCTGGCGTCTTTGGAGAAGGGCGATTTTGGCGATTGGGAGTGCTACCGCCGGCAGGGAATGCTGGAAGAGCTGTCGGAGCTCTTGCGGACGCAGTCGGAGGCCCTCCTGGAGGGCGCAAGAAAACACTACCTGGCGCGTCAACGGGAACTGTTGGACTCCGGGCACCCGGCACTGGCACTGGAGATCGGCGAGCTGCTCTCGTCGCTGTTGGGCGAGGCGCCCCTGGAGTCTGCCGAGGCCGAGCAGCGTGCGAAGGCGGCTCTCCGGGAAGAGTCGGCACTCTATACCCTGCAGCTGGGGGCCATCGCCGCCGGCGATCCGGGGCAGGGCGCGAGCTGGCGTGGCGACCTGGAGGTCGCCCTCGCAAAGGCTCTCTCGGAGGGTGGCTGGAATGCACTCCTGGGGCTCTCTTCCTCTTCCCAAAAGGACGCCCTCCCCAATGCCTGGCGGCTGGAACAGTGCGAGCTGCTGGAGCACGATGGCGGACAGGTGGAGACCGCGCGCAGCGAAGAGATCCGCCTGGGCTACGGCGAGCCCACTCTGGAGGAGACCGGCGAGCACGCCTTCGTGCAACGACAGTGGTCCCAGCGGGTGGAACGGATCGCCTCCACGCGGGTAGGACACCTCCGGATTCGGGGACGGCTGGCCCGCGGGGACGAATCCCGCGTGGTGGAGTGCAATGCCTTCTATCCGCAGACCTTCCTGCAGGAGACCGTCCTTTCCGAAAATTCCGACGCCGCTCGCTACCGCTGCCAGGACCAGCGGGAACTCAAGACAGTCACCGCGCCCCCCGCACTCCAAAAGGACCGCGTGTGGTCGCAGGGCGAAATGATGGACTTCGCACGCCGACAGGGATTGTCGGAATTCGCGTCCGGGCTCCTGGGCGCATTCCTGGAGGAGTCCTGCCGACAGCAGATCGACCGGATTTCCTGCATGGGCGAGGACTCCTGGCGGAATCTGGGGACTCTGGAGGAGAGCGCACGGCTCCTCCATGCCCTGAAACGGCTCTCCTTCCCCACAGACTCCCCTCTGGAACAAATTCGACTCCTCTTGCTGCCAAAACTCCAGTGCGCCATCGCCGCACAATTGCGGTAGAGTTCTACCGCAGCTAGCAATTAGCTCCTAATTGTTAACTGCTGCGGCGACTGCCGGCGCACAGGCGGAAGGCGGGGAATTATCCAAAGGACAGGGGGCCGCCGCCCCCCGCACCCCCTGCTTAAACCAAACAGTGGCGCAGAATGCCTAAAAGGCGGCAAGATGCCGCGGTGCCGTTCCGCCGTAAAGCGGCGGAATTCTCGCGGAGCGTCCACTCTAAATTGCTAACTGCGCCGCAAGGCATTTGCGGCGCTTATGCCCTGGCCTAACTTCCTCCTTCCTCCTTTTTCACCGCGCGCCAATTCGGGCGCGCTTGATGCACGCGCCGGTAGATTCCGGCGCGGGGTTTCGCCTGCGAAACCCTGGCCTAACTTCCTCCTTCCTCCT
>CAVDSU010000105.1:0-7872 GCA_963611685.1 bacterium | reverse complement strand
GGGCGCAAGCCCCTCCGTCCTTTGGAGATCTTCCTGCGAAACTCGCGCTAGGAAGAAACTAGGCAGGGGGAGCGGGGGGCGCAAGCCCCTCCGTCCTTTGGAGATCTTCCTGCGAAACTCGCGCTAGGAAGGCACGCTCCCTTGGAAGGCACGCGCCCTTGGAAGGCACGCGCCGCCTTGCTGCCATAAAGTCGGTACGGTACCGCCGTTTAGGCGGAAGAAACTAGGCAGGGGGAGCGGGGGGGCGCAAGCCCCTCCGTCCTTTGGAGATCTTCCTGCGAAACTCGCGCTAGGAAGGCACGCTCCCTTGGAAGGCATGTGCCGCTGAGTGGCCAGACCCCCCCCTCTACACTATCGAGATTTCAAGTATGCGCGTACGCGCGCGTATGTATGCGCACGGGCCCTGTCCCCCTCCCTGACCGCTCCCCACGAGCGTAGCCCCCCGAATGAGTTCTGCCTGTCCGCTCATTTCAAAGTCATAGAGAATGTGATTCTTGTGGATTTTGTCCCTGTCTTCCCCTACATGCGCCGTTTTCGCTTCTCCCGCTCGTGTCAGTAGGTGAAATGGGCTTCCGGGGGTAGTGGGTAGCCCCTGCGTGTGCCGTGCCCCCAGTCATGTTTTTAGGTGAGCGGCGCTGCGTGTCCTGTGAGTGGGCAACAAAAAAGCCCGCAGTGGCGTGGATGCCATTGCGGGCGTTTTCTCTGGCGAGGAGTGTGGGGCTTTAGCGGCGTCGCATATTGACGGCGCTGGCCTCGTTTTGTGCCATTTGGAGGAAGGGGCACTTGGTGGGGATATCGCAGCAGCAGCGGAAGGCCATATTGAGGTCCACATATTTGTAGGGCATGGTTCTGCCATGCTTCTGCGCCACCTTGAGACCGTAGGATTTGACGGCTCCGCAGTCGCCGGCAATGCCGTCATACTCGGGAATCAGGTTTCCGTCGGGGCCCATATTGGCGGTCATGATCTTCTTCCAGCCGAAGTTGGGAGTGTAGTGGCACTTCACGTGGGCGGGGATCTGCGCGGTCAGCTCGGTGTTATTCAATCCTTGCGCCCATTCGGGCACCTCCGCCTTAAATGCTTCGTCATAGACGTTCTTGTTGGGCTTCGGCGCCGCATTGCGGGGCATGGAATTCCGGGTCGCATTTTGGGCGGGCGTGTTGTTCTGCGCGGGCGCGGGCTGCGGCTTGTGGAGGAAAGAAAAGAGTCGGTCGAAGAAAGACATACTACCTTAAAAACGTTGGCGGGTTGCCCCCAGTGGTCGGTGAGTTCTCCCAAGGGGGGATGCCGGCACGAAAGGACAAAATATAAGGCACCGTGCCAGGATTGCAATTTTTTTACCATGCGTCCCCACCCTCTGCATCAGACACTTTCCCTGCTTGTGGCCCTCCTGTTCGGGGGGCTCGGCGCCCTGTTGTGCGGGGGAGAGTTGCGGGTGGCGAAGTACGTCCCCGCCAGCGGCGGGACATTGTATGCCGGCTATCCGGAAGCCCTGTCGGGGCTTCTGGCGACGGCTCGGAGCGTAACGGGTCTGCCGCTGGCGGCGGAGCCGCTGCAAGTGGAGTCCTTCGGGGATCCGCGGCTGGCGGGCTGTCCGGTGCTGTATCTGAATTGGATGGACCGCGAGGACTGGTCGGGGTTGCCGGAGAGCGAGATTTTGTCCCTTCGGGCCTTTTTGGAATCCGGCGGATTCCTGCACATAGACTCCGGCATTGTGGCGGAGTTCCTGCGGCGGGAGGGCGTACAGAACCACAGCTATGGCGAGTGGGAGGCCTCTCCGGAGTGCCGCGCTTTCCTGGAACGCGTGCTGCCCGGGCATCCCTTCCAGGTCCTGGGGCGCGACGATCCCGTCTTTCGCGTATTCTATCAGGGACTCCCCCGCACGGATCTGCTCCCCGATAGTGTCCGACAATATACCGTGGAGGAGAAATGGCCCAGCGGCACATACTCCGCCGTGGGAATCCGTCTGGATGGACGACTTGCCGTGTTGGCCACGCCTGTGCTGGCCATGGGATGGGGCCGCGATGCCTTCGGCGGCTGGACCACCGAGATTCGCATGCGCGTGCTGGAGGGCGGCACGGGACTGGATACCCTCCTCCCTGATGCCGCTGTCCTGGGACCACAGTATTCCGTGCGACGGGAGGACGGCGGCACCGACCAGGTCTTTTGCCAGGATCGGGAGCTGCCCGCCTGGCTCCGAGAACCCTCCGGACGCTGGCGCGTCTTCCGATACTACGACTCTAACCAGATCAGCGATTTCACGCACCTCTTCTATTCTCGTCTGGGCGTGAACTTCCTCCTCTGTGCGCTCCTGGGAGAGTAGCGAAATCGCTCGTAGGAGCGATGTAGTGCTTCCGAACGGCGCCAGAGTGTGCCGCAGTTGTGAGGTGGCAATTTTGCATTTTCCGTGCCTCCTCGTTTTTTTGGGGGAGGGGGCTTAGCCACGGAAGCGGATAATATTCTTTCGGTGTCGGCGCAACCGTTTCTATGTGTTCCGTGGTTGAATTTTCCGTGCCTCCTCGTTTTGGGGACTTAGTCGTAGAAGCGGATAATATTCTTTCGGTGTCGGCGCAACCGTTTCTGTGTATTCCGTGGTTGCATTTTCCGTGCCTCCTCGTTTTGGGGACTTAGCCGTAGAAGCGGATAATATTCTTTCGGTGTCGGCGCAACCGTTTCTGTGTATTCCGTGGTTGAATTTGCAACCACGGAGGCATGTCGAAGTCGTTTTCTTGGGAGAAACGACCCCGGGGGTATCAACTTGACGTGACCGATTTGCACGGGCGAGGTGGGTGGGGGTGTTTTGGGGTGAACTCCCTGCGTGGAAGGACGACTTTTGGGGAATTCCCCTGTCGGGGGAACCACTACATATTGTGGCGGTCGCGTCAAGTTGATACCCCCATCTTACGCAGGAAAACCTTCATGCGTATCCCTAGATGTAGTGGTTTGGGGGAAATTCACCTCGTTGGGAAAGCGTGGGAAAATGTGATGGGGCAAGTGAAGAGAGGGAAGGGAAAGATCTCCAAAGGACGGAGGGGCTTGCGCCCCCCGCACCCCCTGAATTAGTGGCTAGGTCACAGTGGCTAGTTTGCAAGGTGCCGCGGGCGCTCTTCTGCCTGCCGGCGGTGCCGATACCGCCTTCGACAGCGCGGTTAGCCTAAGGCGGCTCTTCCCTAGGCGTGCACCAACCAAAGGACGGAGGGGCTTGCGCCCCCCGTGCCCCCTGAATTAGTGGCTAGGTCACAGTGGCTAGTCTGCAAGGTGCCGCGGGCGCTCTTCCGCCTGGAAAACCCCACGCTATTTTGGCTCATGGGTGGATAATTTTGTGTGTGGGGATTATCTTACGGAGAATCGGCTCCTCTGGGGAGGGGCGTGTAATTTTTTTCTTCAAGGTATAACCTCCTAACATTCAAGGGAATTCACACATGGATCTGAAATGGATTGCAGTGATGGTCGTCGGTTTTATCGTGGCCATGGTTGGTATGAACAAGCAGAAGGCGGGTGTGGCCTGGGGCCAGATTCTCGCCATTTTGGGCGCCATTGTCGCCGTTGGCGGCGCTGCCATGAACCTGACTGGTTTCTTCCAGGCGGGTTCCAAGCAGATGGCCCGTGAGCAGCGCTACATGTATGTCCAGGCCAAGTTCCTGGCCGAGGCTGTGAAGAAGGAAGCCCCCAGCGCCCAGAAGGTCGCCGTGATCTGCGACTCCTACCTCTACATCGATGGTTACGGCGATCCCCTGGCGAAGCCCGGCGACAGCCCCTACATCGAGGCCATCAAGGACACCTTCAAGGGCGCTGAGATCGTCCCCGTCTACATCAAATACAAGGTGAAGAAGCCCGCCAACGGCGGCGACGGCAAGAACGTCATGCCTCCCGTCATGCCCGGCATGATGACCAGCGGCCAGTTCAAGCAGATCACGTCCGACATCAAGAAGGCGAAGTGCGACGTGGTGATCAACATCACTCAGTTCCCGATGGACTGCAAGCTGCCCGCCAGCTTGGCCCTGTTGAAGGGCACCAAGATTGGTTTCTTTGCCTTCTGCACTGCTGACGAGTTGAAGTTCGTCTTCAAGGACGGCGGCAAGAACTGCGCCGAGGTTGTGGCCGCAGTCATGACCAAGACCAACGGCGTCTACGACGACACCATTCCCAGCAGCGACAAGAAGGCCTTCGACCGCCGCTTTGTCCTGCTCGAGAAGGGCAATTTCGAGGCCCAGATGAAGGTGGCCATGCAGAAGTAGTCCTCCTTGTCTCTCCTCCTCGCGGGAGACGGGATGCGGGATGGGCGCAGGCAACTCTGTTGAAGCCGCCCTCCCGCCTCCTGTAGCGAATCCCCGTCTCCCCCTGCCGAAGGCGACCCAGGAAGCCATTCCCCGGGTCGCCTTTTTTGTCGATGTCGGGACGCGTCGACGCGCGCCTGGTACCCTCGCGTACGCCTGCCTGGTCGTCGCCTCATCCCCCCGCTTTTTTGTTCCGTTCCTGCGCATTCGTTGTTTTGTCCCGGACGATTGGCTTTTTTGTCATCTTTCCGGGCGTTGTTTGGAGAAATTGTCTATGAAGAACCTGTTTCTCGTTCTCGCGTGCGCTTCCCTGCTGGTTTTGTCGTTGTCCTCTTGTGGCGACTCCAAGCCCGTCCGTCCCCGTACCAAGCCTGTGACGGATGGCGTGAAGGAGACCCTGGATTACGGTGGCACGGTTGGCCGTGCCTACAACCAGAGCAAGGAGCGCATCCAGAATTTGAACGAGGAGCACAACCGTCAGCTGGAGCAGTTCCTGGAGGAGTAGCCCTAGCCACTCTTTTGGGGAATTCCCGGTGCGCGGAAAATCGTCCGCCCTTTTGCCTTTTTCCTCTGTCTTTGTCAAACCAAGGAGAACCCGCCCTCATGAAAACCACCGCCCTGCGCCTTTATGGAGTGAACGACCTTCGTCTGGAGTCCTTCGATCTGCCGGAATGCGGCGATGACGGCATCATTGCCGAGGTCGTCTGCGATTCCATCTGCATGTCCTCCTTCAAGGCAGCGGAGCAGGGTGCCGGTCACAAGCGTGTCCCCAACGACTGTGCCACCAATCCGGTGATTGTGGGTCACGAGTTTTGCGGCGTCATCCGTGAGGTCGGCAAGAAGTGGCAGGACAAATTCCATCCGGGCGAGCGCTTTGGCATTCAGCCTGCGCTGAACTACAAGGGCACCCTGGACGCCCCCGGATACTCCTTCCCCACCATCGGCGGCGATTCCACCCTCATCCGCATTCCCTCTTGCGTCATGGAGATGGACTGCCTGCTGAAATACACTGGCGAGGCCTTCTTCATGGCGTCCCTCTCCGAGCCCATGAGCTGCCTGGTGGGTGCCTGCCACGCGCAGTATCGCATGGAGACTCCCGGCTCCTACCAGCACACCATGGGCGTGAAGAAGGGCGGGAAGTGCGCCTGCATCGCCTCTGCTGGTCCCATGGGACTGGGCCTGATCGACTACCTGGTGCACGGTCCCATGGCGCCCTCGCTGGTGGTGGTGACCGACATTGACCAGGCGCGCCTGGACCGCGCGGCGTCGGTGTTGACGGTGGAGGACGCCGCTGCGCGCGGCGTGAAGCTGGTCTACCAGAATACCTCCGGCGCTGGCGCCACCGAGGCGTTGAAGGCGTTGACGGGCGGCGTGGGCTACGACGACGTCTTTGTGATGGCGCCGGTGGCACCTCTGGTGGAGCAGGGCGACGCCATCCTGGGCAAGGGCGGCTGCATGAACTTCTTTGCCGGCCCCATGGACCCCGCCTTCTCCGCCAAGATGAACTTCTACAACGTCCACTACTCCGGCACCCACATCGTGGGCACCAGCGGCGGCAACACCGACGACATTCGCGAGGCCCTGAAGCTCATGGGCGAGGGCGTCCTGAATCCCGCCATCATGATCACCCACGTTGGCGGACTCACTGCGGCGCGGGACACCACGCTGAATCTGCCCTCCATCAAGGGTGGCAAGAAGCTGATCTACACCCACCAGGACTTCCCCCTCACCGCCATCGCCGACTTCGCCGAGAAGGGCAAGACCGACCCCGTCTTCGCCGAGCTGGATGCGGCGTGCAAGCGTCACAACGGCCTCTGGAACCTGGAGGCCGAGCGCATCGTCCTGGAGAAGATGCCCCGTCTCGCATAGCGTCGCATAGCGTCGCATAGCGCGTCCACAGCGATTTTTCCGTAATTTCGGATTCTCATATTCGTCCCCCGTCTTCCTCCGCAAGCGCCCCGCAAATTTGGGGTGTTGGCGCATCGGAGGGCGGGGGACACGACTCTCCCCCGATTTTCTCAACTCCCATGATCCACGATACTCTCGAAAACTTCCCTCGGTACTTTGCCCTCCATCCCCGTTTTGCGAAGGTCTGGGAGTTCCTTCGCAATCCTGACTTGGCGTCGTTGCCCGAGGGCAGGGTGGATATCCTGCCGAATGGTGAGATCTTCGCCAATGTGCAGATGCCGACCAGTCGGAGTGCGGAGGCGGCGCCTTTGGAATTCCACCGGAAATATATCGACGTCCAGGTGCCGTTGAGCCGTGTGGAGGAGATGGGGTGGCTGCCTTTGGCGCAGGCGCCGTCGAACCTGGTCTATGACGCTGAGAAGGACCTGGCGATTGGCCCCGGTGCGCATGCCAGCCGGGTGACGGTCCATCCTGGGGAATTCACCATTTTCTTCCCCCAGGACGTCCACGCGCCCTGCATAGGCGACGGCAGTCCCATCAAGAAGATCATCGTGAAGATTTTGGCGGAGTAGGGTTTTGGGTTCTGCAAGCGACCATTCGACGGCCTCCGCCCTGCTGGTCTTCAATGCGGGAAACACCCGCGTGGCCGTGGGGCACGGCATTCCCGGGACGCTGGAGTTCCGCCAGGAGTTCCTTTCCACGGAGGAGTTCCTGGCGCGCTGGACGCCGCCCGCGGAAGAGACTGCCTGGCGCGGCGTGGGGGCCTGCGTGGTCCCCGCCATCCGCGACGGACTCCGGAGGCTTTGTCCCGGGCGCATCCACTGGATTAGCCCCGCGGACTATCCCGAAATCGACCTCTGCGGCTATCCCGGCGAACGCCTGGGCGCCGACCGGCTGGCGAATCTCGCCGCCGCGCACCATCTTTCTCCCGATCGGCCCGTCATGGTCCTGGACTGCGGGACCGCGCTGAATTCCGTGTGCGTCTCCGCCGACGGCCGTTTTCTGGGCGGAGTGATTCTCCCGGGACGCGAGACCGCATTGCGCTCCCTCTCCCGGAATACCGCACAGCTGCCCGAATTCGCGGTGACCGCGCCCCACGAGCTCAATCCCCTGGGGCGCTCCACCGAGGAGGGCATTCGGAATGGCGTGGACCTGGGAATCCTGGGCGCCGCCGAACGCATTGTCCGCGCCACCCGCGCACACGCCGATATGGCGGAGTGCCGCGTGTGGTTCACTGGCGGCGACGCGCCTTTCTTCGTGAAATATCTCCCGGAAGACCTGGCGGTCGAACAGGCGCCCGTCCCGCTGACGCTATTGGGGATCGCCCTGGCGGCCCAGCCGCGTTTGGGGGCTTAGCCACGGAAGCACACGGAAATCATCCTCTTTCGGTGTCGGCGTTAGCCGTTTTCGGGTATTCCGTGGTTGAACCAAACCACCGAAGGCACAGAAGCCGCCTTGCGGACACGGAAGCACACGGAAATCATCCTCTTTCGGTGTCGGCGTTAGCCGTTTTCGGGTATTCCGTGGTTGAACCAAACCACCGAAGGCACAGAAGCCGCCTTGCGGACACGGAAGCACACGGAAATCATCCTCTTTCGGTGTCGGCGTTAGCCGTTTTCGGGTATTCCGTGGTTGAACCAAACCACCGAAGGCACAGAAGCCGCTTTCGCGGACACGGAAGCACACGGA